>JAPPKM010000020.1 GCA_028874315.1 Chloroflexota bacterium | reverse complement strand
ATCGGTTTTATCATCGCTCACAAGTGCAACTATCAGCTTGAGTCTCACGCTTGGACTCTTCCTCCGTCTTCACGCGGGTGCCTGTAGCGCCAGCGCTTCCACCAGGACGCGACAATTGCATATCCCAGCACGGTCATTATAGGAAATACACTGGCAAAAGCAATAAGCCCGAACCCGTCAACCAGTGGACTCCGGCCCGGGATGCCGGCCGCCAGTCCAAGTCCGAGGGCCGCGACTACTGGGACGGTAACTGTCGATGTGGTAACCCCGCCTGAGTCATAGGCCAGCGGCACGATAGTCTTGACCGAGCGGAAGGTGAGCGCGATCACGATGATGTACGCCGCCATGATGTACCAGGGCAACGGCGTTCCGGTGACGATGCGGAAGCATCCCAGGGCCACACCGACCGCCACACCCACGGCCACAGCGATTCGCAATCCCCACGCTCGAACGGCTCCCCCGGAGACTGTTTCGGCTTTGAGCGCCACGGCTATGAGTGAGGGTTCGGCCACAGTAGTGGCAAAGCCGATGGCTGCGGCGAACGCATACACGAGCCGGTAGTCTCGCCAGTCCGGGGCGCCTTCGGTCGGGGGGACTCCCACGGTGTCGGGCGAGGTCAACTGCCTGGCCATGGTCTCTCCAATGGGGAACAGCGCTTGTTCCAGGCCGACCAGAAATAGCGCCAAACCGGCCAGGACGTAGATAAATCCCACGATCAGCTTTCGCAGATTGGGAGGGCGGCGGCGCAGGACGGCGAACTGGAAGAGCACCAGAACCCCGGCGATGGGCGCCACGTCCAATACGGTTGAGCTCAGGGAAGTAAGGAAGGCGCGGAGCAGCAACTCCACAGTCAGGCCACCATCCCGAAGCCCATGACGCAGATCATCGGTGTCAGGCTGGCGAAGGCGATGAGTCCAAAGCCGTCAACCATTGGGCTGCGTCCGCGGATTGACGATGCCAGGCCGACGCCCAGCGCGGTCACCAGCGGCACAGTGATAGTGCTGGTGGTCACCCCTCCCGAATCGTAGGCGATACCCACGATTTCAGGGGGGGCAAAAACGGTCATCACGGTCACCATCACGTAGCCCCCAATGATCAGGTAATGGATGGGCCATCCCTTCAAAATGCGGAACACGCCCAACACTATGGCGGCGCCTACGGAGAAAGCCACGACCAAGCGCAAGCTCAGGGCATAGGAGTCCCGTGCAGTGTCGTTGTCCTGAATTACGCCGGCTTCCGAGGCTACTGCCGCTGCCTTGCCCGCCACGGCGATGAGCGCCGGCTCGGCAATGGTGGTGCTAAACCCCAAACAGAAGGCAAAAGCCAGCAGGGCGATCACGCTCCCCTTGCGGGCGAATCCCTGGGCCAGCGCCTCGCCAATGGGAAAAAGGCCGCTTTCCAGCCCCTGAATGAAGAGTCCCAACCCGACAACCACGCAGGCCAGCCCCGTGATCACATTCCAGAGGTTGGGAAACGGTTGCCGGATCACCACGATCTGGAAGAAGGCGATGACCAGTACGATGGGTGCGAGGTCCCGCATGGAGCCGGCAAGGCGACGGAATATCGCAGATAACAGGTAGGCGAACTCCTGCATTCTGTTCCTGTGGATCGGCGGGATTATACCAAGACCAAGTAGTCTGGAACGCGTCACCAATGTACCGCCACAGTTGCCGACCCGGACTGCCGGAACTATGGCATCGAATAGAAATTGCCGGTGTTCTAAGTCTTGATTTGAGAGACCGTCTGGTACGCCACAGCATAAGAGTTCAAGTCCTTAGGTTTCAGGTATAAACTGGTAGACCGAATGGAATCCAATCCCACCACCTCCCCAATCCGAGCGCGGCGCTCTTCCGACTGAGCTATCGGCCCAGGGGGCGTCCAGTACGGAGTTCCCGGAAGCCACCATCCTGCGATGTAATGCTCAATCGCCTCCCGGATCACCACCAACATCTCCGCCTCTGTCTCCACAACCGCCACGCAACCCGGCAGGTCGGGCACCTGCGCCCCAAAGCTCGTCGACCCTCCCTCAATGAAGACGCATTGACAGGTTTGACCTGCTGATCCACGCACGGCCGCGCGCACGATAGCTTCGAGTGCAGCCGTTCACGCTGCCTCCGATCACCCGGCGCTCCGCAGGGATCTGCCTTCAGCGGGATCCCGCTTGTGGATCTCGCTACCCAGCCGGGCCGTATCGTGGCGGCGCCCGATTCTCTTGATAAACGGCGAACCCCCGATTGTCTACTGGGCGGCCGCCAGTCATCCTGTGTGGGCAGAGTGCTCACACGTCCTGGATTCGGAGTCATGCTAGCGACAGGAAGCTCGGCGCCGGACTTCACCATCCCCCTGCTCACCGGCGGGCAGTTCACCCTCTCCGACCTCCGGGGATCGAAGGTTGTCCTCTTTTTCTTCCCGGGAGCTTTAACCCCGGGCTGAATGGCCGAAAACGTGGGATTTGGAAAATCCCAGCGGCGGATGGCGGACCATAACGCCGTGGTGGTCGGCATCAGCTCGGCTCAGGAGAAAAAGCTACGGCGCCTGGCCACCTACTTCAGGTTCTTGAGGATTGACCTGCCCCTGGCCCATGATTCCGATAGCCGTGTGGGCGGCCTGTACGACCTCAAGCCCGATACCGGAGAGCAAAACCTGCGGGTCACCTACGTGATCGACGAAGACGGGTTGGTCAGGGATTTCCACCACAACGAATTGTCGGCTTTCAGCCACTGGCGCTGGGCGCTGCGCACGGTGCGCGACGCCGGCTAGACAACGGGCGCCCGCGCCGACTAACAGCCGGCCGCTCTACCACTGAGCGACTGCGGAGCGCCTGGGAAGCATGGCCGCGGATCGAATTGTCCTTATGCTAAACGAGCTCCGATCATGAAAACTCGCGCGTTATCAATTCAGGCAATTCTTTGACACTCGGTATGACGTGCGTGTGCCGATACTTGCCCCAGGAATCGACTGGTCTGGGCCCGCTCAGTACGCCAACAACACCGCGACATCCCGCATTGTAGCCTTCCAGCATATCGGCTGGCGTATCGCCGATTTTGACAACCTCGTGCACGCTCTGAATATTCAACTGTGTCATAGCGTGGAAAATCATGAATGGCGCCGGGCGTCCGATCTGTCCGGGGATATGCTCCACGTCCACGGCGATGTCCACCAGCCCGTCCCTCACCCAGCCGAGGCTCTCCATGATTGCCTCGGTTATGGCACGATGAAAGCCGGTATTAGTGGCGACCTTGATGTCATGTTCGTGGCACCAGCGAAATGTGTCGGTGGCTCCAGGCACTTCTCTGACCTCCCGGCGATAGTGCTCGATCATGAGCTCCTCGTAACGGTCAAAGACCTGCTTCGCCTCTTCGTACGTATCAAGAGTTCTTGTTTTCTCAAAATCTTCAATGTCGATTCTGTCTCCTCTCGACCGCGCAATGAGAAACTGGTAAAGATGAATCTTGTTGGTTCCCATGTGAAGCAGGATCTCATCTGGTGTCGTGTCTAGATTATGTTCCTGTGCAGCCTGGTACAGGCAGTCTCTCACACCAGTGTCATCATGCACTGTCGTCCCGGAAAGGTCGAACATTACCATGCTGACCCTGCTCATTGACTCACACCTTCCTGCATGTATGAGTTGCTCACGGTTTCACAATAGGTCGCATACCCTCGTGCGTCTCCAGCGATTCGAGTGCGGCAGTCACGCCTTCCGCGGTGAGCGGGAATGCCGGGCCGGCAAGTGTCTTGTACGGATATCGGTGGCGGCTTCGGTAGACGAGGTCCAGAGCTCGGCCCAGGTACCGGGAGTCATAGTTGTGGAGGCCCGCGATTGTGAGGCATTTGGTAATCACATCGTGTGAGGCAAGCATGAAGTTGTCGTCGGGGTACAAGGCTCCCTGCATGAGATAGCGCCCTCCAATGCGCAGCATCTTGACTCCCAACGGTATAACGCTGGCGAAACCAGTCACTTCAACGACCACGTCCGCGCCGCGCCCGCTGGTGAAGTCATTCACCTTGAGGACAAGCTCTTCATCATCGTACTGGCTGGCGTTAATGACGTGGTCGGAACCGAATGCACTGGCGATCTCTAATCGCTTGTCGAGTACGTCGATCGTAATAACTTGTGTGGCGCCTTGCTCCTTGGCGATGGCCGCAGCATAGATCCCCAACATACCCGCACCCTGGATCACCACGTTCTCGCCCGGCCGCAAACCGATCCTTGCAAGACCCGCGGTCACGGTGGCGGCGGCGCACATCAACGGGGACGCCTCCTCGTCGGACATATCATCTGGAATTCTGAACACGCTTGTGCCGGGTCTAACGTAAACATATTCGGCGAACGTGCCCACGAAATGCGGCGATACGTCGCTATTTGCATGTCCGTACTTGAAGAGGTCAAGACACTTCTGTGGCAGTTCATATATCCTACAAAAGCAGCAGCCGCCGCAGTTGGCCATGATGCTCCAGGTTATTCGGTCACCCTCGGACAGGCTATGACCGGCAGTATCCGTCCGAACGCTCGACCCAAGTCGCACGATTGCTCCCAGACCTTCGTGCCCCAATACGGTTGGCACTGGGAAGGGTCGTCGGCCTCGCCAGGTATGTACATCGGAGCCGCATACCGTTGCAATCTTCGTCTTGACCAGAATCGCGCCGGATTCCAGTTCTTGTGGCAACGGGAAACAGCGTTCTTCCAGCGATTCTCCAGCACCCAGAAAGGTCACGACTTTGCCCATCTGCTGTCCCACGTCAACGCCTCCGTTCATCCCGCAAGGCTTTGTAGATATAGCACAGGTGTCTCCAGCTAGCATTCATAGGGAGGGTAGACCCGGTTATTTGGACAGAATCAGGGCGGAGTTAAGCCACAGTCCCTGAGCTTCTGCCAGTAGTCCTCGTCCAGTGCCGGCTGAACGGCCAACTCGTGAACTGGCGTCCCTGGTCGGTGTTGAAGACCTCCGGCCGGCCCTTGCCCGGTGCCTCCTCGAGCGCCCCAGCGCAAGAGCCGAACTTCACGGTGTTGGACAGCTACCACCTACCGGCTGTGCCAGTCCATGATCGCCGCCAGGTAGAGAATCTGTTCGGGCCATGAGCAGATAGGTGCGCTGCCCACACCTGGGTGGGCCCGGTGATCCTGGGTCCGGTGATCGGCCGCACGAGCGGCCGCGAAACGGTTCACCACGTGCCTGGTGGACCGTGTAGGACTGAATCGCGAACTTTCCGGTGGGAAGTTCCTATCTGAGGAGTCGATCAGGCGACAAGACGAGCCTATGCCGCGTCTGGGGTCGACTTCGAGGGACTTTGGGCGCTCATTCAGTCATTGCCTCCTTGATGGCGGCGAGCTGGTCGTCGGTGATGCCGGTGTCTCGCAGGTAGCCCGCGACGCCTCCGTACATCCTATCGACGTGGTCGAGGGTTATTTGCATGCTGTGAGGATGGCAGGCATCGTTCTGAAAATCCCGCCAAGTGTATTCGTCAGGATTCACGTCAGGACGGTCTTTGTAGTAGCGCCGCACCAGATACTGCGCGGTGAGGCCATAGTCCTCGATGATGGTCTCGCGAGGAACGCCACAGATATCCAGCACGAATGCGGCAGAGATTCCGGCCCTGTCCTTGCCCGCGTTACAGTGGACGAGGACGGGGAGACCGCCCGGGCTGGCAAGAACCGAGAATATCTGGTGGAGGATGTGCTTTCTCTGTTCGAGTATGTAGCAGTACGCCCTGCCCCGCCGCTCGGCAGAGTCCTCGACTCCGTCGATCACCTCCCTACCCTCGAGGTCCACGTCGCCTGCCATGTTCTGATGGTAGTAGGTGACGGCCTCATTGCCAATGAAGGGGCTCGGCCTGAATTGCAGGTCGCTGCTGCGGCGCAGGTCGATGATGTTTTGGATGCCGTATTCGAGGAGAGTGTTTACGCCCGCGGGGCTGAGATTCGCCAAGGTGTCCGCCCGTAGGTACTTACCCCAGCGGGTCATCCTGCCGTCGCGGGTCTCGTATCCTCCGAGGTCGCGGACGTTGTATGCGCCCTCGACATCGAGGGCGCGCGCGTGTTCAGTGTGCTTGGTCATGGATGGGTCACTCCCCGTGACTAGCGCAGTCTTCTCCGGCATACCTTCGACCTTGCGTTTGTTTGAAGCGGTAAATATTGGCCCTCCCCGGTTGGTGGTGCTCAACGATAGAGCACATTGTGATCCAGCGTCCTATCGGAACACACTACAACTAGCGCAATAGGCGCCAACAGGGGGAGGCAACATCTGAGGGAGCGCAAACGCACCAGCCTTTCCTGAAAGGGCGGGGGCAGTCGCACACCATTGCTGAGGAAGTTCGAGCCTCGGCAGGTATTAGCTATGAACATGTGGGCCGTGTAAGACTGAATTGCGAGATTCTTTGGTGGGAGGTTTCATTGTGAGGACTGCGCTTCTGGCAGTGTGCAGAGCTACCGAAAGTCCTCCCTGAGCATTTCAGCCGCCAGGGACTCATTCCTTAGCTTCAGGTATGCCTCGTCGAGCGGGATATCGGCAGCGCTTCCCGGCGCGAAACCGCAGTCGGGGTGCAGCAGTATCCGCTCAGGCGCGACGTATTGGGCGGCCCGCCTGACGCGGTCGGCAATCTCGTCTGGCGTGTCGATGTGGCTGCTGCGGCAGTCGACGCATCCCAAACCGATATCGAAACGTTCCGGTAAGTCGCGCAATACGGCGAAGTCGCCCGCCGCCGGTATCGCAAACTCCAACATGAGAATATCGACCTTGAGATTGGACAGGGCTGGAAGAATCGGCTCGTATCCACCCTCGCCGACCCAACCTGCGCGACCCTTATTGCGGCGACACAGGTGGATCGCCAACCGGACGCCGTCTACTCCCGTGACGACGCGGTTCAGCAAGTCGACGCAGTACGCCATCTCGGCCTGCGGATCGTCGTAAGCCGCCTGCACCTTTGGGTCCACGAACAGGCACAGGTGAGGGTCGTCAAATTGCGCGATCGCTACGCCTTCGTCGCGTAGGGCTTCGAGCTCTTGCCGAAGCACGGGCACCAGCGCCTCCGTGAAGTCACGTCGAGTGGGATACGCGGCGCTAGACAGTTCGGGGTCCCACATCCGCTCACCTAACAGGTATGGCGATGGTATGGCGACCTTGACATCGCGTCCGGTATGCAGTTTGAGGAACCGTGCCTCCCGCGCCAGCAGGCCGGGGTTTACGACGTCGATTTTCGAAGTGACGACGTGCCACGTCTGGCGCTGTCCGAGGACTTCCTTGATGGTTAGATCGAACCCGCGGCAGATATCCGCAATAACCCCGATGTATGACTTTCTACGCCATTCCCCGTCGGAAATAATGTCGATGCCGGCAAGCTCCTGCATCTGCGCGACGTATGGAATGGCGGAGTCCATCATCCGCCCAAAATCGCCCGACGAGCCGCCCCCTTCGACCTGTGATTCGATCAGGTCTCGAACGTATTGAGGTCGCGGCATGGAGCCGATGACGGTGGTTGGGAACAGGCCTCGTTCCATTTGACGTTCAGGCAAGACGTCGTGCGTTTTCTCTGCTTGTGGTCAGACGTCGCTCAGGATCAGGTTTGTTCGCGAACCGCATCCAGTCGGCGGTGGCCAGGTGGTAGTCCTGGATGTTGTCGACCTCATGGTAGTCACCAGGTACTGCGACGCAGTGTACCGGGACTCCATCTCTGATCATCCGGTCGAGTAGATGAATGACATACGCCATGCGGAAGGGCCTGCCATCGGCGAAGACTTGCTCGTCGCCAAGTTCGGCGTGGAGTTCGTCGTGGAACTGCAGGAACTGAGAAGCGCCCTCGGCCGTCATCTTGATAACGCCCGAATACTCTCCGGAGGCCTCGTGCGGCTTGATCGTCCGTGAGACCTCCATCACGCGGTCGCCGTCCGCGAGAATCTTCTCGGCGTCCGACTCCGGGTGCATACTCCGAAACGCATACCTCTCACGCCAACGAGTGTCCATGACGAGCGTGATGTCGTGTGGCGAATCCTGAAGCGCCTTAACTGCGCCGCCGAGGTACAGCGTATCGGTGTATGTCGCATAGAAGCCGCGGGCCATGTGTTCACGAGCACAGACGAGGGAAGCGAGGATGTTAGTCGTGGACCAGGCGGGATTTTCCACATAGCGGAGATCTGGGTAGGCGTCCCGAACCACGTCCATGAGGTACCCGCCGACGAAGACAAACCGGTCCAGACCATTCTGTCGAAACGCACGTAGCGTCCAATCGAGAATCCTGGCGCCCGCGACTTCAGTAAAGCACTTTGGTTGCGACGCGGTGAAGGGCATAAGGCGTTCGCCCCGTCCGGCCCCCAGGAGGATGACCTTCATGCCTCTTCGCCGCTCCGTAGTGCCAGTTCCCGCTCACACTACCGCGCCGAACCGGCGACCGTCGTGGAGGGCGATGGTGGACCGAATGGGATTCGAACCCACGACCTCCCCAATCCGAGCGCAGCCAATGCTCATCCAGGAGGCGGACGCTGCGAACCGTGGACTTGAGAACTACCCGAAGACGACCGGTGCCCCGGACCCGCGCGCCGCTGTGAGGTAGTGGCACCCGCACCAGTCGTCGTATAGCTCCAGCCTGACGATGGTCCCTCCGGCCCCTCTCTCGGTGTGTACGGTTTATCGTACACTTCAGCCATGTTCACAATCCTGCGGAGCACGACGCTCGACTGATGGCCGAGGAGTATCGAAAGTTCGATGCATCGGACTACATGCGGACCGACGAGGACCTGCAAGGCCTTCTCAGCGCGGCGCTGGACGAGGACCTTGGGGACGGAGTCGTGATTCGCGCTGTCCTGAAGCACGTCGCTCGGACACACAATCTGAGCGCCCTCGCTCGCGAAACCGGCCTGAACCGGGGCAACCTCTACCAGGCGCTCTCCAAAGACGGCAACCCCACCCTGGCCACGCTCCTCAAAATCATCCGCGCTTTGGGGTTGAGGCTGCGCCTCGAGCCGGTCGACACTCCGCTCGAATCCGGGCGACCGCCCAAGCAGCAGAAACTCTCGGTAAGGTCGACCTCCACGTAGCCTCGATCACCCCCGCCGCTGGCCAACTCGCCAATCGCCAATCGGTTAGGCGAACGGCCTCGAAATCCGAGTACGCTCTAGGACGACTTAGGAGATCAGAAGTCGTGGCACGTAGTGGAATTAGCAGCTACACATCCTCCGGTCGTTCGCCACGCCGTGGAGTCGGGGAGTTGTGTGCTGTCACGGCAGACATGTCGCTACCATTCGCGTCTACCTCTGCCAGACGGGAGACAATGTCCTCGTCCTCGGCACCCAATACCTCCGCCAAATACGCCAGCGCTAACCCGTAGCCGAGTACGAGAAAGCCAAGCCACACGGCGAGCTGAAGGTAAGTCTCATCAGGTTTGCTGGTGCTAAAACTGCCGAGTGCCGTTGGTCCGATGATCAAGTTAAAGGGTGACGGATGGTCGTATGTGGCGAGGACTCCAGCTCTTGCTTCACTTGACCAATAGTCGCTGTCCATTGGAACAAGCTTAAACTCTTGCGGCATAGATTGCCACACTTCGTCTAGCTGTACGTATGCAGCTCTGATCTCTGGCGCTAGCACGTGTACGACGTCGATGTCGTCAATCTCCCAGCCTTTAAGCGCTCGCACATGAAGACATACCTTACGCAGGCGGTGAATCCAATCCGATTCATCCGCTCCAATTCCGCGAGACGGCTCTTCGATGGAAAGATGGATACGTGTCAACTCACTGAGCTTCGTGAAGTTGGTTTCGCACTCAGCGCGCGGCTCTACTAACATGTCAATTGGTCCCATGTTGCCCTGTCCAGCCGTATCAGGCGTCACTCGCTCGATTGCATTTATTCGCTGACTGAACAGCTTTCCGAAGGTTTGAGAAGGCTTCCAATATTGCGTGCAACTCGGCTAGTGCGGCATCAGCCCGGCCGCTGATCGCGATGTCACTCTCCGGGCAAAGAGACGCAAATGCGTTCATGCGCGCCATCTGGTCTACTGTGTAGTGCATAAGGCCGGCGCACGCAATCTCGTGAGTGATATCCATCGGGCCGACACCGCCCTGCCAGGATGGTGCTGCCCAGTTCGGCGCACTGCTACGAAAGTTCTTGCCCAAGTAGCGGTACCAAGTCTTTCCTCCCGGCAACATCTCAACCTTGTCTATCTGTCTCAACGGCTTGCGCTTGCGCACCTTGGGCTCGGACACTCCAAACTCCATAGCTGCCGCTCTCGCCGTTTCTGAGATCGTCCGAAGTAGTTTCTTGCGACTCGCGTTGTCCTTCGTGACCCTCATGAGCGTGTCGTAGTAGTCCCTGTCCAGGTAGTCCGTCACCAACCTTATGGAACGCTCCGGGTCCATCTCTACGTCGGGAGCAATCACCAGGTAGTGAAAGATGTGCACGACCTGTCCCGCGCACTCCAGCACAGGTCGCATCTGGACCGCGAGTGAGTGGACGTTGCAGTTTTCATTGGCACGAATGCAGGCAACCGCGTGTATCCGTGCTTTGCGAAGCAACTGCACACAGATGAGTCTGTAGGTGCTGACCGGATCATTCCGAAACTCAATCTGCCAAGCCTCTGGCTTTGAAAGGCCCGCACTATCATCCACTTCGATGTCCAGCCGACGCTCGATCTCGCCCGATGCCTCCACTAAGTTGGACAGCAAGTTCGCAATGCCCACGCGATAGCAGGCAACAGTACCTACAGATGCCATCTGATAATTCCTCCGCCGGCCCGGCGGTCCGCCCCGTCCGAACAGGTTTTGCTCGTTCGGTTACGGTGGCGTTTGCTTACTCTGGTCGGAGTGCCCTTCCGACTTGTGCCCACCGAGTGCCCGGTGTGCCTGAGTCGTGAGAGGCGCCTCCTGCGCCACTCCGTAATCTGCAAGCCCGGCGCGCTCTTCTCGCAGATCGGTGCGCCATAGCTCGAGTCCGGTGGACCGAATGGGATTCGAACCCACGACCTCCGCAATGCGAGTGCGGCGCTCTTCCGACTGAGCTATCGGCCCTTGCTGGCAGCTACACCCAACTGGGTCGCGGTTCTTTTCCCTCTCCCTTGAGGGAGAGGGTTAGGGTGAGGGTGGCTGCCACCCCCAGCACCCAAGCCCGGGCGAAACTCGCCATCGCGCCAGTTTCGCAGACCGGATCCAAATCCAATAGGCCTAAGCCGCAGGCGCAACCCTCACGCGCTTTCGCCCTCGAACCTGCTCAAACACCAGCGTCCCGTCAGCCAGCGCAAACAGCGTGTGATCCCGGCCCACGCCAACGTGAGATCCGGGAAGCAGCTTGGTGCCCCGCTGGCGGGCGATGATCTGACCCGTCCGGATCTCCTCGCCCGCGAACTTCTTCACCCCAAGCATCTTGGGGTTGCTGTCGCGACCGTTCCGGCTGCTGCCAAGACCCTTTTTGTGTGCCATCGCTCGTAGTCCTTCCGTTTCGCTCGTCTACGCCGGCTGCGCGCTGATTGAATCGATCCGCACCCGCGTCAGCTCCTGGCGGTGACCCATCCGGCGTCGCCGGCGCTTACTCGCCTGGTACGTAAAGATCCGGATCTTCGGACCCCGCACGTGCGCCAGCACGCTCGCCTCGATTGAGGCGCCGTCCACCGTCGGCTGCCCAACCTGGACGCCATCCTCGTCGCTCACCAGCAACACATCGTCAAACGTCAGCGATCCCGACGCCTCAGCGTCCAACCGCTCCACCTCGATCACGTCCCCCGGCGACACGCGAAACTGCTTGCCCCCGGTCGCAAAAACCGCGTAACCCATAACGACCCCGTCGCTGGTTCTACCTGAAGTGCGGCGTCCCAACCGCGCGCCAATCCAACCCAGCGCGCCACGCCGTCAACCCCGCATCCTACCAAAATCCCGCATCCCCTCCGTCATCCCGGCGTCCGCAGCCGGGATCCAGTCTTCCGTGCCCCTACCTTTCCCAAGCCCCACCCGTTCGTGGTGAGCCGGCCCAGAGTCTTCGGCGGGCCGAGTCGAACCACACTTTTACCACCCAACCCTCCCCGGCAGTCCCCTACGGTCCTCATCTCACCGCTCACTCCTCTTCGCTCACTCCTTCTTCACCCCGCTCCCCCGAAACGGATTGATCACCCGCACCCCGTCACAATCCTGCTCCGAGCTCAGATCCTCCGAATACACCGCATCGCACCCCAGCGCCCGCGCCGCCGCCAGGATCGCCCCGTCCCAATAAGACAGCCCGAAGCGTTCGCAATTGGCAACGGCGGCGCGAAAGATGTTCAGATTGATCTCTTGTACAGGAAAACTCAGGAAACGTCCTAGGAAGGCCACGGCCTCATCGTGGCTCATCTGGATTGGACGTTCGGGGTGCGTCGCCTGGTAATAGAACTCTTGAAAGACCTGAACCGACACTGCCAGGTCAGAGCGTCGCAATACGTTCCTGGCTTGGCGACGCTTGGTGGACTCCTTCGGCAGCGTACTCACGGCGTAGAGCAGCACGTTGGTGTCGACGAAACGCATCGTGCTCAGTCCGAGCCCAGGCGTTCCCGCTCCCTTGCGGCTGCCGCTCTCGCAGCATCGCGGTCATACAACTCATCCCGCGACAGGTTGTCCGACATTCGCAACCCCACGCCCCGCGCGTCCCAATCCGCGAACAGATCGTCCAGGCGCTTCAGATAGTCTTCGTGCGACGCCCGCCGGTTTCCTCCGGCCCGCTCCGTCAGCACCCCGGCTGACAGGCCCTTCAGGTACTCCCGCACCAACGCCGACACCGACGTATCCAGCTCCGCCGCCCGAATCCGCGCCCGCCGATACGTCGCGTCGTCCACCGAGACCGTAATGTTCCGCATTCCCACATTTCCACAGTTCCTGTGATCCACAGTCTATGCCAACCACCCCGCCAGGTCAGCCCCCCTCCGTCATCCCGGCGTCCGCAGCCGGGATCCAGTCTTCCGTGCCCTACCTTTCCCAAGCCCCCGAACCGTTCGTGATGAGCAGGCCCAGAGTCTTCGACGGGCCATGTCGAACGACCCCACCCCAAGCACCTCACTTCACGACCGCGAACCGGCATTGACCAGGCCCACCGCCGCGCCTAGCATCGTGAGCCGGGGCGGACGGCATCAGCAGCCCACGCATGGAGCCTATGCCGCGCGGAACAACAGCCTGCGCCCGGAGAACCGGATGGACACCACCGCCTCGCTCGATGTTGGCACGTTCTTGACGGTGGCGGTGACCGGCGGGGCGGCACTAAGCGGGCTGATCCTCGCGCTGTTCGCCTGGCTCCGCTCCGATATTCGCGACCTTCGCCAGCGTCTCGATGCCTTCATCGACAGTCACGGACCGGCTCGGCCGGAGGCCAGCGATGCGCGCGCGCTGCGGGACATCGTGCGCGAAGTTCTGCGCGAAGAACTGGCCAAACCGGCGCACCCCACCGATCCGACCTGACTCTCCCCCCATCCCCGGCCACTCTTTCGTAGGGGCGGCGTCTCTGACCCGCCCGTATTCCGCGCACCCCACCACCCCATAGCACCGCGCCATGCGGTGACCCGATAGCCCAGAGCCGCCGCTCTTCACCCTCTCCAAGGGAAGAGGCAGACTCCGGCGTACCCGCCGGAATTCGGTGAGGGGTCCACCGGGCAACCAAGCCTCAAGCCACCCACGCCCTCCGCCACAGCCAAGCCTCCCGGAAGTCCCTCATTCTCCCGTCACTCCTCCGGCAAGGAACCCCGCAGCCCTCCCCTGCGTAGTAAACAAGTAGAGACACCGTCCCCAGCAAACCCCGCCATGCGCATCGTCCTCCCCATCATCCTCATCGCCGTCATCGCCCTCGCCGTCGGCTTCTGCGTCCAGCGCCACAACACCGTCACCGGCACCATCACCTTCCAGGGCGACCCAACAATCCCCGCCGGCGCCGTCCTCACCGTGGAATTGCGCGACGTCTCCTACCAGGACGCCGCCTCCACCCTCATCGCCTCCCAGACCATCCCGAACCCCCAGCGCTTCCCCATCGACTTCGCCATCCGCTACCAGCCCAACGACATCGACCCGCGCGCCACCTACGGCCTCACCATCCGCGTCACCATCAACGACCGCCTCATCTTCATCAACGACACCGCCTTCGACGTCCTCACCCGCGGCAACCCCACCCACGGCCTCAACGTCTGGGTCATCGCCGTCGGCGACCCCTAACCAACGCTCGCCTAAACCTGCAGCCCGTCCATCGCGACCGGAAAAGCATCGGCGGTCCGCAGCGTGGCCGCCCGCGCTTCGATCTCGGGTGTCAGCCGGCGATTCGACGCAAACGGCACGGTCACTTCGTGCAGGCCGCCGTGCGAGCGCAGGCGGGAGGCGCTCAGGACCGATAGATCGTGCGCTCCGGGCGCTCGGCCAAAGACTGAGCCGCGATCGCTGAGCAAAACGATGTCCCCGATACGATCGTCAGGCAGCTCGTACTTCGTCGCGGCTTCGGCGCGGGGCAGGGCCTCGTCGATGCGCGCGTCGTCGCGCAGACGCTGGATCGCCGCTTCCACCTGGTCGGGCGGCAGATGGACGGTCGCAAACGACCCCAGGCCGGCGTGGTGCGTCACGTGCGGATCGGTGATCGGCAGCACCACCCGGATCGGCCCGGGCGCCGCCCCGTCCAGCAGCGCTTCCAGGTAGACAATGTTGGGCGTGCCGTCGGGATGGCACTTGTCATTCATGCCGTGGTCCGCCGTCAACACAATTACGGCCCCCAGCGCATCGAGTTCGGCAAGGCGGCCATCGAGCGACGTATAAAACGCGTCGGCCTCGGGCGAGCCTGGCGCATGCGTGTGCTGCACGAAATCCGTCAGCGACAGATACAGCGCGTCCGCCAGCCCCTCGCGCACCAGGTACACGCCGCAGGCCATCACAAAGTCGCTCATCTGGCCCGAGTAGATGTCCGGGTTGTCCCGACCCATACGCCGCGTGACTTCAGCGATGCCGTGCTCGGCCTCGGTGGTTGCATGAGCCAACTCGCCTGAGAAGCAGATGCCGCGCCAGCCCGTAGCCAGCATGGTCCGCAACTTGTCCTTGGCCGTAATGGCGGCCACCCGGCGGCCTTCCTCGCTGTACCGGACGAACAACGACTCGCAGCGCAGGAAGCGCGGGTGGTCCATCATCACCTCGACTTCGCGCTGGGCGTCGAAGAAGTAATTGCCGGAAATCCCGTGCGCCGCGGGCGGCTGGCCGGTGACGATGGTCATGTTGTTGGGATTGGTGAACGAGGGAATCGCCGCCGGCACGAGGTGGTACGCACCCTCGCGCTGAAAGCGGGCCAGCGTCGGCATGCACCCATGATCGATCGCCGCGTCCACATACGCCGGGTCGGCGCCGTCGGCGCAGATCACCACCACCGGCGACCGGGATTCAGACACCGGCAACCTCGCGTTCAACCTTCACATCCACGGCTAGTCTAGAGCCGCTGTCGGGTCCCCGTGGCTCTCCGGCCTGGGTCGTTTTCTGCTTGCCCGGGGGTCAACTTCGTGGCCGAAGCACATGCGGTCCGTCTACCGGGCTGTCGGACCTTGCCGGCCAGCACAAATACTCCCAGCGCAGCGGGGCCCAGAGCCTGCCCTGAGCCTCTCCAAGAGCCTTCCCTGGAATTGTCGAACGAGGAATCTCGCCCTCCCTCCGCGCCTGCCCCCATGAATTTTCTGGAAAAACTCTTACGTGCGCACAAACCGCCCGCCAATTGACTCCGGAACCCCGCCCCGCCATAGTTCGGCAACACCCCGCCAGGGAGCCTAACCATGCAGTACCGCAAACTCGGCGACACCGGCCCGGAAGTCTCCGCCCTCGGCTTCGGCGGCTGGCCCATGGGCGGCGCCCGCTACGGATCCATCGACAACGACCTGGCCGTTGCCGCCATCGGCCGCGCCCTTGACCTCGGCGTCACCCTCTTCGACACCGCCGTCGCCTACGGCCTCGGCACCTCCGAATCCCTCATGGGCAACGCCCTCCAGGGCCACTGGGACGACATCGTCGTCGTCACCAAAACCGGCGTCGTTCCCCAGCCCGACAACCCCGACGCCTTCTACCGCGACTCACGCCCCGAGACCATCAGATCCCAGTGCGAATTCAGCCTCAAGGCCCTCGGAACCGATTTCATCGACGTCTACCTCATCCACTGGCCCGACTTCGACACGCCCAGGGACGAAACCATGCGGGCCATGGAAGACCTCAAGGCCGAGGGCAAGATCGGCCACGTCGGCGTCTCCAACTTCTCCACCACCCTGATGGACGAGTGCCTCGCCGTCTCCCCGATCGTTGCCAACCAGGTCGGCTACCACATGCTCGACCGCCGCCACGCCGACGAGATCATTCCCTACTGCGCCGCCAACGGCATCGGCGTCATGGCCTACGGCTCCCTCGCCCACGGCGTCCTCACCGGCGCCTTCAAGCCTGACCACCAGTTCGAAGAAGGCGACTGGCGCGGGACGGGAATCGCCTTCGGCCTCCCGCTCTTCCATCCCGACTACCTGCCCGAAACCCTGGAGGCTGTCGACGAAGTCACCGCCGCCGCCGAGCAAGTCGGCCTCGCCACCCCCCAGCTGGCCCTGCGCTGGGTCCTCGACGAACCGGCCATTTCAACGGCCCTGGTCGGATTCCGTACCCCGGCCGAGGTCGATGCCGCCGTCGACGCCCTGGAAGCTGATCTACCCGACGGTCTGATGTCCGCTCCCAACGAGGCAACGTTCGAGGCCTACCAGCGCCTCCTTGCCGGCGGGGCGCCCACCACCACCGATCAGGGGCCAGGCCGCCGAAGCTAGCCTTCGACGACCACCGCTCCCAGCAAATTCGCGCCGGCCTTCCGCAGGATCGCGCGCGCCCGGATCGCGTCGTCCCGGTTCGTCCGCACATGCACCACCGCCAGCAGCACCCCGTCCGCCTGGGCCGCCAGCGCCCGCCCATCCGGCACATCCAGCAACGGCGGCGCAGCCACAATCACCACGTCATGCCGACTGGCTTCGCCGCGCAACCAGGCCAGCGAGGTCGTTCCGGAAAGCAGCGCCGGATCGTCAGCCCTCACAGCCTCAGCCGTCACAACCGAGAGCTGAGGCGGAACAACGCGCTCTTCGGGACCCGCGTCGCCCCCGGTCCCGTCCACATCCGCGTCAACCAGCAGCACCCGTCGGCCCGTCTGTGCCAGCGCCGCGGCCAGCTGCGCCGCCACATGCCGCCGCGGCTCCTCCGCATGCGGACTCGTCACCGTAACCACGGCATTCGCCCGCTCGCCCAGCGCCACAACCGTGTTGGCGCGCAACTCCGCAAACCCTTCAGCCAGAGCTTCACCGGCCGGCAGGTCAGCCAGAATCCGCGGATCAGCCACGGGAAACTCTCGTAAGCGGCCAAACCAGCCAGATCCCCGCGATTCCCAATACAGCGCCCAGCATGGCCGCGATCGGTAGCGCAACCTCAATCCGCGGCCACACCGGCGCCCCCGGCGGCCGCGCCGCGTCGATCACCGCAACCTCCAACCCACGTTCGCGATCGTTCAGCCGCTCCGGCGTCGCCACCTCCGCCACCAGCAACGCCGCCAGTCCATTCGCCGTCGCTGCGGCCCTTGCGGCATTCGAATCTTCGGACTGAATCGTCACCACAAGCCGGTCGCCGTCTCCGTTCGTCCTGACGTTGCGAACGACTTCCTCATCCGATAGCCCCGAGCGCTCGGCTTCCGGCAGCCGTGCCGCATACGCCTCCGAATCCACCCAGGCCGCGTAATTGCGGATGAGTCGCGCCGAGGCCTCCGCCGCGCCCAGGTCGGCAATCCGCGGCCGGATCGACACGTCGGTCGACGCCCGATAGACCGGCGTCGCCACCAACACCACGATCAGCGCAATCACAACGGCCACGATGGCCGATACCGCACCGCCAACCAGAAACAGCCGCAGCGGCGGCTGTGCCGGCGGTTCCGGATCCTGCGCACTCACCGCACCGACCCGATGATCGTGGTGTCCAGCAGGTCGGGAACGTCTTCCGCAAAGAGCCGGTTCATTCGCCAATCCGCCAGCAACACGACAAATACGGCTGCCAGCAGCGCCGCCAGCGTCGCCAGCGCGGCATTCAGGACCACCAACGCCAGCCGTGGTCGCTTGGCTTCGTCGGTCTTGTCGATCAGCCGTAGCGTGCCTAGTTCGGTCAGGCTGGGGTACAGGCGGGTCTGATCCTCAACCAGCAGCTTCGCCGCGGCGTCAATGATGGTCTGCGCCGACCGGTCGTCCCACGTCAACTCGATTCGAAGCCCCCGGGCCAACGGAAAGACGTCGATCGTGCTTGCCAGCACTTCCAGGTTGACCGCGACTCCTTCTTCGGCCACCGCCTCCACGACCTCGCGCAGCAGGCTGCGGCCTCGGGCCAGCCGGACCAGGTCCTCAATGACGACGGACGAGGCTTGCGCCCGGCTGTTCTCAATCCCGAACTGGCGATCCTCGCTGTCCGGAGGTAATTCCAACACCAACAACAGCTCGGCTTCGGCCTCGTAATTCACCGGCCCGAAGGCCTGCCAGAGAACTGACCCAATCAGGGATCCGACCGTCACGGCGGCGACAAACCACCACCACCGACCCAGGACTCGGCCCACGCGTTCCGCCGACATCAGCCTTCGAACACCGTCGGGCGGCCGTGTTCGCTCAGGCAGTTGTTGATGGCCTCAAGCAGGGCGCGTCGAAAGTTCTCGCGGTTGAACCGTCGGGCGTTGGCGACAAGCAAGTCCGTATCGAACCGCATCGTTTGCACTCTGTGCAGCGCGTCGCCAAGCGAGGCGACCGTCTGCTCGCGAAAAAGGATGCCAGTCGTGCCGTCGATCACTGTATCCAGCGCCCCACCTGATCCGAAGGCCACGACGGGCCGGCCAGCAGCCTGGGCCTCAACCGGAGTGATTCCGAAGTCCTCGTCCCCTGGGAAGAGAAACGCCCGGCAGCGCGCCATTTCCACGCTCACGTCGCGGTCGGGCAGCCTACCAAGAAAGCTGATCGTCGGCCCGGCCACCGCCCGCAGGTCCGCCTCGGCGCGCCCGCTCCCCACGATCCGCAGTGGCAGACCCATTGCCGTGCACGTGCGAACGGCCAGATCGATGCGCTTGTAGGGGATCAGGCGGGACACGATAAGAAACGCGTCGCCCACGTCGGTGGTTGGCGTAAACCGTTCCACCTCCACCGGCGGATAGACGATGCTCGACGGTCTTCCGTAGAACCGCTCGATGCGATCGGCGACGGCCCTGGATATAGCCACGAACTGGGTCACCCGCTGCGCTGCGTTGCGGTCCCATCGGCGGGCCCAGGCCAGCAACGGTGGAAGTAACCGGCGCGACCAAACCGGCGCTCGTTCACCCGCCAGGTATGCGTCGGGCATCCACAGAAACCGTGTAGGGGTCAGGCAGTAGCACACGTGAACCGCCCCCGGCGGAGTGCGCACGCCCTTGCAGAACGCGCTGCAATTGCTCAGGACCAGGTCAACGTCCGGAATCCGCAGGTTGCCGAACGCCAGCGGATAGAACGGCAGCAGCGCCTGATGATTGGTGCGCCAGAGCGGAAAGCGCTGGAGCCAGGTGCGGCGGATGTCAAGGCGCTGAAAGGCCGGATCCACCAGCCCTGGCTCGTAAAACGACGTGTACACCGGCGCGGATGGAAACATGCCGTGCATTTCCGCGAGCACGTTTTCGGCGCCGCCCTGCTGGTTCAACCAGTCATGAACCAGCGCCGTGCGGGGCTGCCTCACGTTTGCCGATCCCGGCTCAGTACGCGCCGCGGCCGCTCAGGACGGTCGGAATCGTCTGGAGCAAGATCCGTAGATCCAGGCCCAGCGACCAATTGGACACGTAGAACGTGTCCAACATCACCATTTCGTCAAAGCTGAGGTCGCTTCGTCCGCTGACCTGCCAGAGCCCGGTCAGTCCGGGCAGCACTCGTAAACGGTGACGCGCCCAGGTGTCGTATTGGGCGACTTCGTCGGGAACCTGCGCCCGCGGGCCAACCAGGCTCATGTGGCCTAGCAGCACGTTTAAAAGTTGCGGCAATTCGTCGACGCTCAGCCGCCGCAGCAGGCGACCGACACGCGTACGGCGCTCGTCGTTTGGGGCTTTGAACAGCAAGGGATGCGTCTCATCCGCGAACAGTTCGTGCTTGCGCTCCTCCGCGTCCTGCACCATGGAACGAAATTTGAATACTCGGAATGACTGCCCGTCTCGCCCGATTCGAGTCTGCCGAAACAGGATGGGACCGGGCGAGTCCAGCCGAATCGCCAGCCCGATCAACGCCCACACCGGCGCAGTCAGCAGCAATCCCAGCAGGCTGACCGTCAGGTCCAGCGCGCGCTTCTGCACATACCGAAACCCCCTGATTTCCGGTTCCCGCAACGTTACGAGCGGAATGCCGGCGACTGGATGAATGTCCATGCGTCCAAACTGCGCTTCCAGCAGGTCGGGCACGACACGAAACTGCACGCCCTCGCGCCGGCAGCGCTCAATCACAGGTCCCAGTTTGTGCTGCACGCTGGACGGCAGAGCCGCGTAGACCGCGTCGACCTGTTCGGACTCGATGACCGCCGCCAGGTCGTCCACGCTCCCCAGCCTGGCAAAACGTCCAAAAGCCGAGCTCGACCCATTGCCATTCGAGTCCAGGTACCCGATGACTCGGTTTCCCAGGCTGCGGTTGGCTGTCAGCTGTTGCATGAGGAATTTCGCTACGGCTCCGCCGCCCACGACCAGGATGCGCTGGTTGTCGTACCCCGCCCGACGCAACAGCCCCAGACCGAGGCGCCGCAACAGGACCCACAGTGCCGCGAACGTCAGACCCATCGCGCCGAGGTACAGAAACATCAGCCGCGAAAAGAACACTGGTCGCGAGACGAAGAAGACTACGATCACCGCCGCGGTGCCAATCAGGATTCCCACACCGATGCGTCCGAGGTCGTCCAACAGAGACGTGCCGCGGCGTGACTGATAGCGCCCGAGGCCGGCGAAGCTGAGCAGCGTCACCGGGATGAATAAACCGGCCACAACCCAGTAGGCATCGAGCGGTGTGAATTGGAATTCGTTCAGCGCCGGGCCGAGCCGCCACGTATATCGGGCGGTATAGGCAAGCAGGAACGCGCCAAACAGCAGCGCAAGGTCCCCGGCCGCCAGGACTCGGGGCGAAGCCAGGAATCGCCAGGCAGCGTCCTGACGCCGGCGTCGACGAACCGACAAACGGGCCCGGGTCTCAGATGGCGGCACAGGCCGGCGCTCGTGCTCGGAAGTCAGTGGGGGTCGAGGACGCGTTGATAGGTGTTGAGACATCGCTCGGCGGCCACCGTCCAATCAAATCGTTGTGCCTGTCCCAGCCCACGTTCCCGCATTGCCGCGCGTTTTTCGGGCGACTCAAGAACCGCGGTCATCGCCGTCGCCAGTTGTGCAACGTCGCGCGGGTCCACGGTCATCGCCGCATCACCAGCGACTTCGGGCAGCGAAGACCGGTTCGAAGTGATCACTGGCGTCCCGCTGGCCATGGCTTCGAGCACGGGGATACCGAAGCCCTCGTAGCTGGACGGATACACGGCCAGGTCGGCTGCACAGTACCAGTACGGGAGATCTTCTTGCTTAACATAACCGACACGGCGAATCCGGTCGCGTACCGGGCTCTCGGCCAACGCGGCGTCGATGGCCTGCGTTGCCCAGCCGCTGCCGCCGGCGAGCACCAGGTCGCCGGCAAAACCGTTCCGCGCTGCGACGTTGAACGCGCGTACCAGAATGTCAACGTTCTTTCGCGGCTCCAGCGTTCCCACAAACAGAACGAACGGCCGGTCCAGGTTGTTGTCGCGCCGAAACACTTCGACGTCGTCTTGAGTCCTCGGGCGGAACGCCGTCTCGCGGCCGGGATACACCACGTGCACATGGTCCGGGTCGGCCCCTAGCAGTTGGACAACATCGCGCTTGGTCGCGTGCGAATCCGCCAGGATGGCTTTCGCACGCCGAGCCGATAGCCATGTAGCGGCGGTCAGATACCAGCGGCGGTGTGAGGGATGCGCGCCCGGGGTTCGCATGAACGAGAGATCGTGCACCGTGACGACATGGCGAGTCGGGGCGGCCAATGGCACGACATTCAGCATCGAATGCACGACGTCAAGCCGAGCCGAGCCAATGTGCCAGGGCGCCATGAAGTGCTCCCAGAGCACCCGTACGCCAGTACGAGACGTTGGTGCCTTCGTCCGCAGGATCCGTACGCGCTGCGCTGGTTTGAACGGCAGTCCGCGCTCCTGCTCGTTCAGGAAGATCGTGAATCGATTCGCGCTCGGCTGGGCGAGCAGGGATTGCACGAGATTCGTCGTATAGCGGCTCGGCCCTGCATTGCGGTACGACGCATCGGTCCGCAGCACCAGGGCATTCAAGCCAACGCGCGCCATGGGCACCTCGGATTGCTAGGTCAGCCTGATCGGGGCTCTCAGAATAGGAAACGGCGAGCGTCCAGCGGTTGTGACTCGGCGCCCCTCGTGACTCGTCGGCTCAGCCGGCACACTGGCCACCTGCGGCGACGGCGCTTACTCCGGGCCGACCTTGGCCAGGCTATGACGATCCGTCATTCTTCCGTTCCGTCGTCCCGAAGTGCCGCGCGCGGGCGGCGGTTGGGCGCGGCCACAAGCAACGCAGCGAATCCCATAGCCGCCACCGCACCCGTGAGCGTCTGATACGCCATCCCGGCCGTATCGCTGTGATTGTCAAACGGCGCGTACCAGGCAAAGAGCCTGGCGCGATATTCGAAGAAATCCCACTCCGGGCCTGGGAGTTCGAACGGGTTCATCCAGAGTTCCGGTGCGTTCACGTAGATGCGGTCGGCGAGGAGGCTGCCGCTCCGGTTGCCATGGTGGAACTCTTCTGGCGTGCCGAGAACGTATAGGCTGCCTGCGACGAGATACGTGGCGGCAGCAATGCCGACAATCTGACCGAGCCCTCGTGCCGCTGTACCACGGGATGCGACAAGCGCGGCGAGAAGCGATACGCCCACCGAAGTCAGCAAAGCAATGGCGGGCATAGGGTATGAGATGTGCCGCACGAATTCCGGTGGGAAGTCGGTGCGAAGAGGTACCCCATATGAACTAATGCTCAACTTCACAAGCACGTTTGCAGCGGCTGCCACTGGCAATACAACGAATGCCCAATGCCTATGCGTGAGATGCACTGAACCAATGACAAAAAGAGCTAGTAGAATCGCGATAAGGGTGGCGAATCTCAAGTCATTGAGGAGTAATACTCGTGCCACCTTTGGTGCGGTTATATCGACTATCACCACTGCGTTTTCCACGAGGTTGGCGAACGATAGGTTGACGCTATACGTTGGCCAAGGCCTTCCGAGATTAGCCAAGCTAAGTGCGACTATCGGTGCTGCAACACCACCTCCTAGACAGCAACCAATAATTCCCCACCGGGATCGAGTCGCGCCTAGTGCGGCCAAGAGTATGAGTCCTCCGTAGAGGGGTCCTTCAGGACGTGTAATGGCCAGCGCGCCTGCGAGGATCCCGAGTACGAGAACCGACTGGCGCGGTCGCCGAGTCTGTAGCACATGGCATAGAGCCCAAACTGCGGCAGCGAGCAAGGCAATGAACACAGCCTCGGGATCGGCCGCGCTTAGACTGTAGATCTGGGTGACCGGAAGCACCACGGCAAGAACAGAGATAGCAAAAGCTGCCGCACGTCCTGCGCCTGCCGTGATGGACGCCCGGTAAAGCAACCATGGAAGCAGCGTGTTTGCGAGGAACATAGGCGCGAGTGCGGCGGGAAACGTCCGCCCAAAGGCTGCAAACGCCGCCGCCATGAGAATCGGCAGTCCCGGCAGTCCCGCGCGGTGCATTCCTATCGGGTAATCGCTTCCGGCGCCCAGCGTGTTGGCCGCTATCCAAAATTGACCCAGATCGTCAATCGTGACCTCGGAATACGACGCAGCTTGGAGTCCGCCGACGAGGAACAACGAGAGGGTGGCAATCCGTGGCGCGAAGCGGCCCATCCCCAGTCGGAACACCGCCCACGCAGGCTTGGCGGTCGCAGCACCTTCGCCATACCAAAAGGCAAGGACCACGAGCAGCAGGCCGCCCGCGATTGTCACCGCCAGTACCTGGGCGCCGGCTGACGTGGAAAGTTCGTGTCGGGGAGCGGCCGGAATCGCCGTGATGATGGCCATCACCCAGGCGGCGGCGAAGGGCGCCGTGCGCCACGTCGTCCCCAGCGGCGTGCGCAAGGCCGGGTGGGGCGTCGCCAGGCCAACGCCCCCGACCGTGCCGGCTCCAACGATGCTCCCCACCAGCGCCCACCGGAGGTCGAACGTTGTGGTGTCGGCGGCCGCCACGTGAATCAGGGCTGCCGCGGCAACGCCTATGGCGCAGCCCAGGGCGAAGTCAACACCGCGCTGGGATCCTCCGTTGCGTTTCGCCGCGATGGCAGCGAGCAGAGGCAAGCTCGCAACCAGAACCCAGCCGAGGGCGCTGGACCGGGTTGCCAGGTGCACAAACTGATCGCTTACGTACATCGCGACAACCACGGCCATGAGCGGAATCGACCACAGCAGGTAGGCCGTGGCAACCGTGCGCCGCCCGGCGGGTGCTGTATGTCGAACGAGGAGCGCTACGACCCCGGCCACGATGCCGCCCGCAATCAGCGCCTCTGCGGTGGGAGCGCCCAATCCGATCGGACCGCCAACCAAAACGGCGCCAATCCATCCGCTCGCCAGTGCGCTCAATCCAACGTAGAAGCTCGTGGTCGCACGACGGCGTGCGAGCGCCGGTTGCGATTCAGGGCTGTCGAGCATCTTCAATGGGATCGTCCGGCATGCGCTGCATGCCGCAAACGGTCAATGTCACGCGTCACGGTCGCTGCCGCGATTGACTTGCCGACCGGACCACGTGCGCTAGACGCCACGCTGCGCACTCCGCGACCGTCGCTGCGGCGCGGCGGCAAGTATCGAAGCAAACCCAAATGCCGCAACGGCTCCAGTCAACGTTTGATATGCCATACCTGTCGTATTTCCGTGCGTGTCAAACGGCCTGTACCAAGCAACCAAGTTGCTGCGATATCCCATGAAATCTCCGTCGCCCTCTGGTAGCTTGAAGGGGTTCAACCAGAGTTCTGGCGCGTGGACGTGTACGTCGGCTGGAAGCAGGCTGGCAACGCGGGGAACATGATAAATCCCTTCGGGTTTGCCCAGGATATAGAGACTACCAGCCGTCAGATAGACTGCGGATGCGACGCCAACTGATAGAAGAATAGTGCGGAGCGTTTGGCTACGCCTGAATGGGTCGATGAACGCGGTCACCCCGATTGCCGAGAGCGCTGCAACGATTGGTGTCGGATAGGCGCGATGACGGACGAAGTCTTCGATTAACGTGACCCGAACTTCGGTCGTTGCGCTATCGACAATCGACAGCGAGATTACGACATTGAGAATTGCTGCACACGGTAAGGCGGCGAGTGCCCAATGTTGGCGCGATGTGCGAATAGCGCCAAGTATAAAAAGGGCGACAATAGCCGCGATAATGAGGGGGAATCTGAAGTCATGCAGCAGCAGAATCTTGCTCAGACGAGGCAATGTGATTTCACCTATGACTGCGGAATTATGGATAAGCGTGTCGAATGAGAAAGCCTCGCGAGGCGTTGGCCACGGTTGGCCAATGCGTACGAGACTGTAGACGACAAGTGGAAGAAGTAACAGGCCAAAGATCATGCTGCCGACAATGGCCCAACGAGACCGAGTGGCGAGCAGAGACCCCAGCACGAGGATCGCGCCGTAAAGTGGACCTTCAGGCCGCGTGGCGGTCAGCACGGCGGCTATTGCCCCAAGCGCCAGCAGCGAGTGGCGTGGGTGCCGTGATCTGATGACGTGCGCGAAGGCCCAAACGCTACCAGCCAGGAGGGCGATAAAGACTGGATCAGGTTCGGCCGAGCCCAGGCTGTAGATCTGAATTGGAGGCAAAATCACGGCGAGCACGGCGAGAGCGAATGCCGGTGCCCGGCGAGCTCCCAAGGCAATTGAAGCTCGATAGATCAGCCATGGAAGCAAAGTATTCGCGACAAACATCGGTGCTAGAGCGGCTGGATACGTGTAGCCCAGCAATGCAAAGGCCATCGTCAAGAACACTGGCATGCCAGGAAGCAGCCAATAGTCTCCCCAAAACGGAAACTCCAGCTTGCTGGCAAGGGTCTCAGCTGCGACCACGAAGCGGCCCAGATCATCTATCGTAACTGCAGAGTAGGACGCAGCCTGCAACCCTCCAATGATCAAGAGAGCTAGTGCAGTGATCGCGGGCAATTGACCGCGTAACACGATCCTGAAACCATTCCATTGACCTACGCTTGCTGAAATGGAATCTGCCCGCCAAAGGGCGAATGAAAGCACAAGCAAACATCCGGCAATCGTTGCGGCCAAAACCTGAGTGCCCACAGAGGTCGCGAGTTCGTGTCGGGGGGCGGCCGGCACCGCCGCGATTATCGCCATGAAATACGCCGCGGCGCACGGGAATGAACGCCACGCTGTTCCCACTGGTGTCCGTTGTACCGGTCGTGGCGGTAGCCACGACATTCCGCCGATCACTATCAACCCGGCTGCAAAGCCGGTCAGCGCCCATAACGGGCTGAACGGTGAGTCACTGGCTGCGGCCACGTGCAAAAGAACGGCGCCGGAGACGCCAACCATTCCGCCAAATGCCAGATCGATGCCAGTCTTTGAACCATGGGCATAGTTAGCGGCTATCGCGGCGACGAGCGGCAGTGTTGCGGCAAGCACCCAGCCCAGTGCGCTGGACCTCGTCGTGAGTTGGGCCAGCTCGTCGTTCGCGAGGATCGCGATGCTCAGGCCTATGAGCGGAATCGCTATCAACAGATTCGCTATGGCAAATGCCAGCCAGGCACTCGGAGCTAGGCGCCGGGCGTGAAGTAAGACGATGGCGGCAAGGACGCTGGCCGTCGCGATGGCTGTAAGCGTCGGCGCATCTGATCGAAGCGGGTCGCCAAGCGCCAGGACTGTTCCGCTGCCTCCGCTAACGAGAGCACTCAATCCGACGAAGCAAATCGACGCGGCGCGTTGACGCACGAGCGTCGGCCGAAACTCAGAACTGCTGAGCACTGTCAGTGCGATCGCTCGGCATGCGTGGCGGGTCGGCAATTTTTGCGCGACGACTCAGCGACCGCGAATGGTTGGCACACCGGGTGAGGTGGAGTGGCTTGACACGTGCCTGGCTCAGTCACGTACGCAATGACCCGGCCTCGGGCGGCAGGTGGCACGGGCTGGCCTAGGATCCCTTAAGTCAGAGCGGGGGACGGCCAATAACCGTCCCCCGCTCTGTTCGCCGCCGCGGTGGCGGCTTGACAGGTCTTGCCGGTCCCTAGCGGATGGCTTCCTGCGTGGCGCGGTCAAAGAGCTGCATGTTGCTCATGTCCAGCACCAGGTCGAACTCGTTGCCGATGCTCGCGGTCGTTCGCGGGTCCACGCGGGCGATGTAGGACTCGTCGCCGGCCAGCATGTACAGGTAAACCTCGCTGCCCAACGGCTCCGTCACATCCACGTCCGACGTGATGGTCGCGTCGGTCGGAATCTGGTCCGGCTTGTACCTCGGGTCGAAGATGTCCTCCGGCCGCAGGCCGAAGACCACGTCCTGGCCCAGGTGGCCCACGTACGGGGCCCGCCGGTCGGGCGGCACCGGAACCTTGAAGGAATCGGTCTCGACATACATGTCGTCGGCCGTGCCCGTGAGCCGGGCGTCGAAGAAGTTCATCGCCGGGCTGCCGATGAAGCCGGCAACGAACATGTTGCTGGGCGTTTCATAGACCTCCTGTGGCGGACCGATCTGCTGGAGCACGCCGTCGCGCAGCACGGCAATGCGGCTGCCCATCGTCATGGCTTCCATCTGGTCGTGGGTCACGTAGATCACGGTCGCCTGCAGGCGCTCGTGCAGCCGGATCAGCTCGGCGCGCGTCTGCACGCGCAGCTTGGCGTCCAGGTTGGACAGCGGCTCGTCCATCAGGAACACGGCCGGGTCGCGCACGACGGCGCGTCCGAGTGCCACACGCTGGCGCTGGCCACCGGAGAGGGCCTTCGGCTTGCGGTCCAGCAACTCGGCGATGTTCAGCATCTCGGCGGCTTCCTGCACCCGGCGCTCGATCTCCTTGCGCGGGGTGTGCCGCAGCCGCAGCCCGAACGACAGGTTGTCGTACACGCTCATGTGCGGGTAGAGCGCGTAGCTCTGGAACACCATCGCGATGTCCCGGTCCTTCGGCGCAATGTCGTTGACCAGGTCGTCGCCGATGTAGATGTTGCCGTCGCTCAATTCCTCGAGGCCGGCAATCAGGCGGAGGGTGGTGGACTTACCGCAACCGGAGGGACCGACCAGCACGAGGAACTCACGGTCCTCGACTTCAATCGATACGTCCTGTACGGCGGTGACTTCGCCAAATCGCTTGGTCACGCGGTCCAACGTTACGCTAGCCATACGCTCACTCCTTCGTCTCTCTCATTGAGCCGCGACGCACGTTAGGCCGCTGGCTCTTCGACCATCGGCAACGAACCGACGATCCGGCGGGAACAGAACTGTTCGGCGAAAGCCGTTTCTCACCGAAGAGCGGGCGCGGCCGCCTGGCCGGCCCGGATTGCTCGAAAACCCTCGATAGGCGTGTCTCCCCACGTGAGCCGCAACTGTGGAGCGGACGGTACCAACGGTGCGCGAAGGCGGTCAACCGCCGCCGGCCCCTCACCGTGGCACGTTTCGGGGCACGGCGCGACGGGGGATTCCCTAGCCTGGCGTGTCAGAAGAGGCGGAAGCCGGCTGGGGCCGACCCTTCGGGCAAGCAGCCTTCGCCAGTTCGCGTCCGAAGGCGGCGGCTCCAAGCACGATCAGGCTGCTGTAGTAAAGCCAGAGCAGCAGCACGACCACGGTGGCCAGCGGGCCGTAGACCGCATTGAAGTTGCCAAAGCTGGCCACGTACCACACAAACACATTCTTCCCGACCTCGAATAGCACGGCCGCCAGGCCGCCAGCCAGCAGGGCCTCGCGACGGGGCAGCGGCTGGGCGGGAAGCACGCCAAACAGCAGCGCGAATATCCCGGTCGTTGCTGCAACGGGCACGGCCACGGTCAGGGCGCGCATCAGCGCGCCCAGGGTGGCCAGCGGACTGTCCGGCCCCAGCGCGTCGGCCTGCTGTATCACCGTCAGTCCGGCCGTGAGCGTCACCGAGACCGCGAGCAACGCTCCCGTCATCAGGCCAACACCCAGATCGCGTACCCGGCTCTGCAAGTACCGCTGCCGCTGCCGTGCGCCGACCGCCATGTTTAGACCTCGGCGTAGCGCCGCGAATACGTAGGACCCGGTCCACAGCAATCCGAGGAGCGAGACGACGCCAACCTGGCCGCGCAGATCGGCTACCGATTGCACGGTCGTTGTCAGAAACAGATCTGACGTTGGAGCGACGGAACTGGCTGCGTCCAGGATCAGCTCGGCCAGCTCCTCGGCGTTCAGGAAGAACGAGGCAGCGGCCGTGACGGCCGCGACGAGGGGAAACAGGGAAATAATGAACTGATAGCTGATCGCCGCCGCAAACGTGGGCAGGTTGTCGCGGCCGATCCGCCGCGCCGTGAACACCAGCAGCCGCAGCCAGCGATACTCCGCCGCCCGATCCGATCCTCCCCGGGCCCAATCCGTCACGTGAGGCGTGCGCGCCGCGGTCGATCTGGCGAAGCGACGCACCCGCCCGGGCAGGCGGCGCAGAGTGGGGAGGTGGCGCGCGCGCGTGCGGGAGGCTCCCGTCAGTTGGTAGCTACGGTGCTCAGGCTACCTTGGCCACGATGATCGAATGCGTCCCGGGGCCGAGTTCCCAGCTGCCCACGTAGTCATCAGTCCCGGCCCTCCAGCGCGTGCTCTCGGTCACGCGGCCGTCAACGAACACGATGATGTTGCCCCAATCGCTCGGGATCCGAAGGGCCGCGCGTCCTCCGGTTCCGGTATCGGCCCGAATGTCCAGGAAAACAAAGGACGGGTAGGCGGCTTGCACAACGTCGAGCCGTCCACCGGCGGGCCGAACGGCCCGAAGCCCGCCGCTGCGGTTGCCCAGCCGGCAGGTTATTCCGAAGTGATCGGGTGTGATCTCCACGCCGAAGAGCCCGCGAATCACGGCTTGCGCCATCGTCCCGGCCGCCCCGGCGAACTGGGTGGATCCCTGTCCAGACTGGCTCGGTACGTGAAACCACTCATGCACGCCATCCACCGACTCCCAGGCCTGCGCGACGGCGTCCAGGTGGTTGATCGCCCGGTCAGCCTGGCCGTGCTCGAACTCGCTGACGATCTGCAGTCCGCCCCACCAGTCCCAGACCGCGCCGTTCTGGTATTCCCCGCCCGCCATGCGCCGGCTCTGAAAGAAGTCATCCGGGTACGGCGGCGAAAGCGTCAGCCCGGCACGATTGGTTCCCGCGGCGGCTTCGGCTCGCGCCGCCGCGTCGAAGATCAAGCCGACCTGCTCTGGCAGGGCGATGCCCGCGTAGATCGCCAGGACGCTGCTGATAGGTATGACGGCATCCTCGTCAAACGGGTCGGTCCAATCCGTAGCGTGGGCATGGACCCGGAAGTGTCCTCGGCTTCCCTGCCAGAGTCGCGTCTGCGTCTCCGACTGCACCTGCGAGGCCCGCGTCCGCTGAACCACGGCGTCAGCCGCCTGGCCCACGGCGTCCAGCATGGTGGCGTAGTCGTGGAGCGCGCGGAAATGCCAGGCCTGATCAAAGGGCGACAGGGTGAGTTCGTCGCCCGCTTCCAGATCGGTCGGCTCCGGGCCCGCGCTCCGCTTCACGTCGCCCCAATCCGTGGTGTGGCCGCGATAGAGGAGGCTGCTGTCGCCCCATCGGCGTTCGTGCCAGAGATAGGCGAGCGCTTGGCCGACCCGGTCGATCACGCGCTGCCCATCCACCTGGCGCTGTAGCCAATCCGTGCCGCCGAAGGCCCGGAAATAGGCAAACGCCGCGTGTACTGCGCTGGTTTCCTCGTCGCTGACGACCGTGGCTTTGTCGACATCGCCCTGCGCGTTGAGGGTGGCGGCCACGGCGCCGCTCGGGGTTGAGAAACGGTCCTGCGAGGCGAGAAACCCCTCCACGGGCGTCTGCATGAAGGCTTGCGGGAGAAAGTAGGGAAGCGCTGGCTGAATGGTCGCCATGTCGCGTACGAAGATCGGCGCGTACAGGGCGCCGGCCGAATTCCCCTGGATCGTGCGGCCGTGCCATGGCAACTCGCGGGCGGTGGCGGACAGGGTGTCGCGAACGCGCGTCGCCATCCCGTCGATCGCGGGAACGTCATTCACCCACCAGGTCGTCGCGGCGTTGGACCCGGTCCCGCTGTCGGCAGGCGCTGCCAGCGCTGGAGCCGCGCCGGCCGCCAGCCATGTACTCGCCGCCCCGGCAAAGCTCAGGAACTGTCGACGGCCCATGCCGGTCAGCGGCCGTGCCCAACGGGGACGTCGGGGGACGGGTGAGCGATTCGTTGGCATTGGCGTAGCTCGAGTCTCTGGAGTGAGCGGGGCGAGTTTTGCGTGCGCGCGCGTCACGCGCGCTGCATCCCGGCGTTGGTCAGTTGGAAAATCATACGTGCCATCTCGGTGCTAGGCTGCCCTTTGTGGCCCGATTCCTCATCCGCTCCCGCATTGGCGCCACGGCTCTATCGATCGCCCTGATCTTGGTGCTGGTCAGCGGGGCGCGCGCCAGCGATTCTCAGGACACGGTTCCAGCCACGTGCGCGTCAGACTTCGCCATACCCGACGGCTGGTTCTATACGCAGACCGGGGGGCAAGGCGTCGGCTTTGCGGTGCGGGACGACGCGGACGCGCGCTTTTGGACGGCGTTTCAGGAGTTGGGCGGCATTCCAGTTGTCGGCTATCCCATTTCGCAACGGTTCCAGCAACACGGGTTTACCGTGCAGGCCTTCCAGAAGCTCGTGCTGCAATGGAACCCGGGCGCGGACCGGGCCAATGCCGCGAATACCCTGGACAACTTGTATCACGCCGGATTCGACCCCTGGTTGGCGTCGTTCCGGCAAGTTCCCCCGCATCAGGCGTTACCCGAGGATGCCGGCCAGCCATTCGAGACTGTGACCGCGAACCATCTGGCGCTGCTTGATCCCAACCCTGATATCCGGTCGGCGTTCCTGGCCGAGCCAGACTGGCTGACCCGCTTTGGTCTGCCCATTGCGTACCAGGACTTCGGGGCTGTACGCGTGGTGCGCGCGCAGCGAGTGGTATTGCAGCAGTGGGTTACCGACACGCCCTGGGCGCGTGCGGGCGAGGTCATATTCGCCAACAGCGGCGACCTGGCGCGCGAGGCCGGCCTGTTCCCGGAATCTGCCGTAACGGCGGGGCCGCCGGGCGCCGCGGTGCCAACCGATCTGGACCTGACGCTGGAGCCGTCGCCCGCAGTGCAGGGCTCGACGGTTCTCGTGAGATTGGTCAGCGGTCGGCCGGACGTTCGCCTGAGCATGGACGGCCGCGTCCTGCCGCTGGCGTGCGCTGACGGTGCCTGGCGTGCGCTAGTTGGTTTGGCGGCCGATGCCCAACCCGGTGCCCGACAGCTTCAGTTGGACGTTGGCGGACAAACGAAGGTGACTGATCTTGAAGTCGCCGCCGGGACGTTTCCGCACATCGAACTCACCGTGGGTGACGAGATTTCCCACCTGCTGGATCCGGCAACGGCGGCGGAAGAACGTGCCTTCGTGCAGGCGTTGATAGATCAGGTCAGCGGGCCGCCGCTGTGGACAGGGAGCTTCGGTATTCCGTCAACCGGCACGCCCACGTCGCCGTACGGGCAACGTCGAGTGTTTCATCCAGGCGCTGTGTCTTACCTTCACGAGGGAGCCGACGTCGCGGCGCCGCTTGGCACGCTGGTGGCTGCACCGGCCGCCGGACGCGTCGTCTGGGCCGGGCCGTTGGCGATCCGCGGAAACACTGTGGTCCTGGATCATGGATTCGGCGTCTATTCAACAGTGGTTCACTTGGACCGAATCGATGTGACGGCTGGCGAATCTGTTGCGCCGGGGCAGGCGCTGGGAACGGTCGGATCAACCGGCCGATCGACTGGCCCGCATCTGCATTGGGAAGTGCAGGTTGCCGGCGTGGCCGTCGATCCGGCGGTCTGGACCTGGCGTGACTTCACCGACATCCGCAGCGGATCCGGCTACCTGCTGCCACGCGACCCGACGGCTCCACCCCCGGTCCCTGGCCCGCCGCCGGCGAGCGAGTCTGGCGTGCCGCCGGACGACATCCCCGCCGGCTAACCAGTACCTTGCACGGCATGACGCGCGAAGTCGCTTGGCCCGGACCAACCTGGCGCTTGGCCGCTCTCTGATGGACTGGCCCTGGCTGCGGCGTTTGCGCCGCTTGGTGCTCGGCGAGCCATCCAACGAGCAATTGATCCGAACGGCGCCGACCCGGGCCGTGGCGGAAATATGGGTGAATCTCCTGGGCGACCATGGCATCCCGGCCCGGGCCATCCCGGCCTTGCCAGCCAGCTTCATGGGCGACGGCATGTCGCATCGCCTCGTTGTGCGCGCCGAGCATGCCGACGAAGCCGAACAAATTCTGCGGGCCCTTTGGGATGTGTCCCACCCATGACCGGCCTGCCGTTGTACATTGCCCTGCCGGAAGCCCGCTATTAGGGCCAGTTGAGGGGGATTCATGGCCGACCGACGGTCCATCATCGTCGAACAGACTTACGTCATTGCCGCCGAGCCAGAGGCAGTGTTCGACGCGCTTGTCGATGCGGACGTGCTGTCCGAGTGCCTGGCGCCGCTCCAGCGCCTGCGTCTGACGCCGGGTTCTGGCGGTCGCATTGGATTCCGCGACCCCGAGCTGGGTCCTGCCATCGGCCGTATCGGCGAGCACGACCGAGGGATACGACTCACCTGGCGCATGGTCCAGAACTGGCCGAGTGTGCTTTCGTTTGACTTCTTCCGCGACGAGGGCGGGTGTCGCGTGGACGTCATTCAGTCCGGTTTCGGCGCCCTTCGCGGCGATCGCCGGGACATTGATCAGGTATTCGCAGCGCGCTGGCAGACCTGGATGAGTGCCATCAAGGCTCGGCTCGAAGCCTGACGCGCCCCTGGCCAACGGGCCGTGGGCCAGGCAGTCCCTGGCGTAGCGCGGCGAGGCTGGATATCACGCGTGAGACCTGGTTGGCCTCACAGCGCGAGTGCGAGGAACCTCGCCGCGCGGCCGCTCCCAGGTTGTCTCATCAGGGCTCGTGGTCTGCACGCCGCTCGCATTCCTGGCCTCCGCGAGACGGGCGGGTCGCTAGACTCGCTCGTACACGCGCCCGTAGCTCAGCGGAATAGAGCACTGGTCTTCGGAACCAGGGGTCGGGGGT
>JAPPKM010000004.1 GCA_028874315.1 Chloroflexota bacterium | reverse complement strand
TTCACATCCCCACCCCCATGCGGGAGGCGACGAACGGCGCCGCCAGGGTTGAGATTGAAGGCGCCACGGTTCGGGAAGTCGTGGAGCGCCTGGAAGCGAGCTACCCGGGCCTGGGCGGACGGCTGGTCGACGACGGCCAGCTCCGCCCGGGCCTTTCGGCCTTTGTGGACGGCGCGAACGTGGGCCGGCGCCTGCGCACCAGGCTCCAGCCTGAGAGCGAGCTGTTCTTCGTAGAAGCGCTCGGCGGCGGCTAGACTTTCCAAGGTCCGGTTTCGACTCGGATTCACCACAGCACCGCGGGAGCAGGGAATGACAGCAGGCAACGGCGCGTATCGAGTCGTTGGAACCCGACCGGTCCGCCACGACGGCGTGGACAAGGTCACGGGACGCGCACGCTACGGCGTGGACGCCCACATGCCCGGCATGGTCTGGGGCAAAGTGCTGCGCAGCCCGCACGCCAGGGCTCGCATTCGCGGCATCGACACCTCGCGCGCCGAGGCTTCGAGCCAGGTGCTCGCCGTGGTCACCGGCGACGACTTTCCGGACCCGGGCGCCGGCGAGGCCGAAGCCAACGAGTCCGGCATGCAGAGCCTGCGCTACATGGCCGAGCGGGTCATCGCCCGCGGCCGCGTCACCTACGAGGGCCAGGTCATCGCCGCCGTGGCCGCAGCCAGCGTGCACGAGGCCGAGGAAGCCCTGCGCCTGATTGACGTCGACTACGAAGTCCTGCCGCCCGTGCTGGACGTCCGCGAAGCCATGCGCGACGACGCCCCGGTCATCCTGGACGACCTGTACACCGAGACCGGCGGCGTCTTCGACGACAACCCCAGCAACATCGCCAAGCACTTCATCTTCGAAGAAGGCGATGTCGAGGCCGGCTATGCCGCGGCCGACCTGGTCATGGAGCGCTCCTACTCCACCGCCATGGTCCACCAGGGCTACATCGAGCCGCACAACGCCCTGGCCTACTGGAACCCGGACGGCCACCTGATCGCGGAGTCCAGTTCGCAGGGCCACTTCGGCATCCGCGACGAGCTGGCCACCATGCTCGAACACCCCAAGTCGAAGATCCGCGTGCTCCCGGCGGAAATCGGCGGCGGCTTCGGCGGCAAGACCACCGTCTATCTCGAACCGCTCGCGGCCGTGCTGTCGCGCAAGATCGGCCGCCCGGTCAAGATGACCATGAATCGCACCGAGGTCCTCATCGGCACCGGTCCCGCCCCGGGCGCGTTCATGACGGTCAAGATGGGCGTCACCAACGAGGGCAAGATCACGGCCGTCAACGTCGACCTGGCCTTCGAGGCCGGCGGCTATCCCGGCTCGGCCGTCAGTGCCGGCTGCCTGTGCTGCATCGGGCCGTTCGATATTGAGAATTTCCGCGTCGACGGCTACGACGTCATCGTCAACAAGCCCAAGTCGCACGCCTACCGCGCCCCCGGCGCGCCCCAGGCCGAGTTCGCCGTTGACGCCCTGATCGACGAGATCTGCGTAGAGCTCGACATGGACCCGCTCGATTTCCGCCGCCTCAACGCGTCCAAGGAAGGCGACCTCCGGGTGGACGGCACGCGCTTCCATCCCATCGGCAACATCGAGACCATCGACGCCGCCATCGCCACCGACCACTGGCAGTCGGACCTGGGCCAGTCCACCGGCACGAAGCGCCGCGGCCGTGGCGTGGCCTCCGGCTACTGGCTCAACGGCGGCGGCAAATCCAGCGCCGTGGCCCGGCTCAATGGCGACGGCACCGTCACCCTGCTGGAAGGCTCCATGGACATCGGCGGCACCCGCACCTCCATCGCCATGCAGCTGGCCGAATTCCTGGGCATTCCCATTGAGGACGTCGACCCGATCGTCCCCGACACCGACTCCATCGCCTTCACCGGCGTCACCGGCGGCAGCCGCGTCACCTTCGCCACCGGCTGGGCGGCCATCGAGGCCGCCGAGGACCTGAAAGACCAGATGGCCGAGGGTCTCGCCGACTACTGGGACGTGCCGGCAGATTCGGTCACATTCGAGGCCGGCGTGTTCAGCCAGAACGGAACCAGCCTCAGCTTCCAGGAAGCTGCGGCGGCGCTTCAGGACGACGGCCTGGAAGTCGTGGGCAAGGCCACCGCGTCGCCCGACGGTTCCGGCAACACCTTCGCCATCCACATCGCCGACGTGGAAGTCGACACCGAAACGGGCAAGGTCGACGTCCTGCGCTACACCGCGCTGCAGGACGCCGGCACCGCCATCTACCCGCCCTACGTCGAGGGCCAGATGGAGGGCGGCGTTTCTCAGGGCGTCGGCTGGGCGCTCAACGAGGAGTACGTTTACAGCCCGGACGGGCGAATGCTCAACGCCAGCTTCCTCGACTACCGCATGCCTACTTCGCTCGACCTGCCGATGATCGAAACGGTGATCGTTGAGGTTCCCAACCCCGGTCACCCCTACGGCGTCCGTGGCGTCGGCGAAGTCCCCATCGTTCCGCCCTTGGCGGCCATGGCCAACGCCATCTCCAACGCCATCGGCGTCCGCATCCGCGACCTCCCCGCCTCCCCCCGCGAAGTCCAGGCCGCCGTCGCCGCCAGCACCTAACAATGCTCCGGCGCCCGTGCGATCTCTCTCCCTACCAGGGAAAGGCTGTGTCAGACGCCAAATGAACGCCTGGGCGTGCCGTTCTTCCCCTCTCCTGGGGGAGAGGCAGATTCCGGCGTCTTCGCCGGAAATCGGTGAGGGGTCTTCCGGCCGAGGTTTCCCGTCCCGGCACCCAACGATGACGCGCCGCCACTCTTCTCCCTCTCCCTGCCAGGGAGAGGGCTGGGGTGAGGGTCGATCGCGCCCTCAGCAACCAAGCCCAAAGCGAACCAACCCATGAACCAGCGCCTCACAGACCGCGTTGCCGTAATCACCGGCGCCGGCACCGGCATCGGCGTCGGCATCGCCCGCCGCCTGGCCCAGGAAGGCGCCAGCGTGGTCGTCTCCGCCGCCAGCAGCATCCAGGGCGCTCACGACCTCGCCGACGAGATCACCGCTTCAGGAGGATCGGCCCTGGCGGTGCAGGCCGACTTCCGCGACCCCACCACGGCCATTGACGTCGTCGCTACGGCCGTCAGCAACTTCGGCGGCGTCGACGTGCTGGTCAACAACGCCGGCTATACGCTCGACAAGCCCTTCCTCGAAACCACGCCCGACGACTGGTCCTCGCTCTTCAACATCAACGTCCAGGCCATGATCGCCTCGGCGCACGCCGCCACCCCGCACATGATCGAGCGCGGCGGCGGACGCATCATCAACATCAGCTCGGTGCATGGCGGGCTGCACGCCAACGGTCACGTGATATACGGCGCAACCAAGGGCGCCATCAACGCCTTCACACGCGCCCTCGCCGTTGAGCTGGCGCCGCACCAGATCACCTCCAACGTCATCGCCCCCGGCGCCATCTACGTCGAACGCTACGACCGCGACAACCGCGACCTCGAAGCCATTCGCACGTCCATCCCCAACCAGCGACTCGGCTATCCCGAGGACATCGCCGGCGCCGCCGCCTACCTGGCCTCCGATGAAGCCCGCTACATCACCGGCGCTGTCCTCTACGTCGACGGCGGCGTCACCTCCGCCATGGCCGTAACCGACTAGCGGAATCCGCTACTGGATTTCCCACCGCAGAAGCAGCGTCTGGGGGATGCCAATAGATAGCCGACTTCAACCCTGCCCCATGCCGTGATACCTCGCCAATGGGAAGGCTGACACTCGACTGATGTCGACAAGATACCGGGATCATCCGACCGAACCGGACGGCTAGATCCAAGAACACCTACCCGTTCTTAGTATCTTCATGCTCTATTTTGTCTACGCATATTCTCAACCGCCTGTTCAAACTTCGGATCGTCCGGTTTCTCCGACCACTCGTCCCAGAATTCGATAGTCGCACTTAGCGGCTCCTCGCGCGGTGGACGAATTCGAATTCGACTCGGCAGAAGTACAGCGTCACCTACGACAAGTGCCTCACCAATGTCCAGAATTGGAAGTGTATCCATCAGACCTTCGAGGCTTTCAGGCATCAAACGACGAACTGTTGCCTGGTCATCGTGATTCGTTAGACGCAACGACATCACGTTGTGGCACTGGCTCAATATCGTCTCACTTACGTCTGAAGGACGCTGGCTAACTACAAACAAAGCCACTCCATATTTTCTCCCTTCTTTGGCGATCTTTTCGAAGTTCTCGATTGCGCGCTGTTCGACCGGGTTAGCTCCTTCCTTGTGGGACAAATAAACATGAGCTTCATCGCACACCAGAGCCATTGGCTTTCGACCCTGACGATCAGTCCAAAACTGCACTTGATATATAATACGCGCAACAAGCCCGACAATTGCCGGGAGGATCTCAGCCGGCACTTCGGAGAAGTCAATGACCTTGATCTGCGATTTGTCGGTGGAGTAGTCCATGAGTTGCTCGACAATATCAACCATCGCGCCGTACTTGTGTGAATCGCAGGGAGCTTGAAACAGAAAACCATACCTTTTGTCAGTTAGTCTACTATTGAGTCGAACAAGCAACCGACTAAATTGGCCATGGAACGGTCCATTCCTGTCTCTCCCACTTGATCCCGGCACCCGCTCTTCATTCAAACGCCGTAGCTCTTTCAATACATCACAAATGGAAAAGGGAATCGGACTGTCCAACGTGAAAGCGCTCAGCACCTCCATCTTCTCTAGGTCTTGTAACTGTCTCATCTTTTCGGCTACCACGGCGTCCTGGAACGCCATTACTTGGTTGTGTGCGCTAAACTCACTTCGGTCTATGAACATTGCCTGAAGCTCTTCCGCATTCAGCAACCAGTAGGGTAGGAACAAGAGTGACTCGTCAGCTTGTCCAAGTTCCTCAGGACCTGGCACTCGGAGATGTCGGGCGTAGGACAATCTTCCGTACTCGCCGTGAAGGTCGAACACGATCATATTGGCCGACGGAAGGCGTGCGGCTTGCTCCAAAATTGCGGCCACTGCCCACGACTTTCCGGATCCAGTACTCCCAAGTAAGGAAGCATGCCGTTGAAAGAACTTGTTTCCATCCAAATAGGCGGTCGCATTTTCATCTATTGTGTACCGACCAACTTCGAGAGACTCGGATCCACTTCCTTCGGCAGAAAGCAATGACATGAAAGTTTGCAGCGGAGCATCCCTAAGCACAAGACAGTTTCCATCGATCTCAGGCACTTGAATCAGCGAACGTGAGAACTGAGGTGTGTTTTCGAGAGAGAGACCTACGGTCCCCACTAGGGTGACTCGAACAGTGTTCAGAACACCCTCGCGTTGGACTGTCACGCTTCCGTCCTCGAGCTCTTCCTCCAATTCGGAATCTGCCAGGTCTTCAAGAACCGGTGTCTTTACCACCCGATCGATAACTCCTATGAGCCACTCTTCAATTGGGCCAGGCAGTTCAATCGCCAGCAGCTGGCCAACCCTTGCCTTTCGAAGGTCCTCATCGCTGTTCACCTGGACGTCGACTCTCCGGGTGTCAACAGCTCGGATGCTTCCGAGCGTGTGCGATGAATCAAAAGAGAAAATCGGCATGTCAGCCTCCTAGAATTTCCGCTGTGAAGGTCGCGATGTCCCAAAGCCGCTTGTCGGGAATGACTAGCCAATCTGAATATTGCTTATTGAATATGCGAGTCCCTTCTTGATTGGGTTCCGACATTTTGCATACTAGCCAGAGGTTCTCTGATCGCCGAAGTAAAGATTCGATCCGGACGTTTGAATCCCTAGTGACAATTATACCCCTGCACGAATTCTCGATCAGCTTGCGATTGATATAGGATTCGAGATGACTATCGTTGAATCCATAGCCAAGAAAGATAAACCTGTTTGCCTGGTCGATTGCCGCATCAGCATATGCCAACAGTTCTCGTCTATAGTTCTGCAATGTCTGAAACTTTGAAAGACCGGGTGCAATCATTACGCGGCTTGTAAAATCTGGTGCATTCCACATCCAAGAGTTATTCTCAACCACGATATTATTTTGAAAGAATAAGTTCAGTGATCCATGAACCTTGTATAGCCGGATATGCTTACGATCCTTCGTGACAGTACGTAATCGGCGACGCTGCATCACCCTGCTTGTATATTGCATGGAGCGAATTGCTGTAGGCCAATCTATAGTACGCTGTAAGCCACCACAAAATCCCGTTGTGTACGGTATGGAGTGTGCATCACAGCTGTGCTCTAGTAGCGTGTCATAGTTTGGCGTTAAGACGTGCAGGGTGCTGTCGGACGACGGGAGTGAATCTACCAGAAGCTTGAAGAATACAACGGCAGGCCACTCGACATAACCTTGTGACATTCTTAGAGCAAATTCACGATCGAGTCCAGATATGAAGTCAGCAGTGGCAGACGTGATAGTGTGTAGCAACTGAGGATCTGTTACGTGATCCAATGCTGTCTCAAGGTCGTCTCCGCAATTGAGAGATTCCAATGTTTCACTCCACTGCATACTTTGCTGGCGATTACCGGCATCGACGATTACAGACCGTTTGAGCTCGCTTGTGAGCGCGGGCATACCGAAGCGGGAGTCGACGGCGCAAGACATGCCCGTTCCGAGAAAGACAAATGGCTTGTCGCGGAAGAACTCGCGTAAGGCAGTCTTGGAAATATCCTCCGTGAGAGTCGGCAATCCTGCGTTCTCGTTTCCAGTCATCTAGGCCTCAACACCTCGGCGTATGAACAGCGACTTGCGAGCCTTCTCGGCCGCCTGCTGTGCGTCAAAGCAGAGGTCTTCCAGATAGTCGCCAGGGGCGCGGCGCTTGGCTCGCGCAAGGTTGCCTCTGGCCCGGCCCATCCACTCCCGTGGATCGTCGGGTAGGAAGCGTTCAGGCTGCGTCATACACCACGCGTCCCTCTCGCAGCGCGGGCTTGTACACCAGCGGGTGGCTGTCCTTGTACCGCTCGATGTTCTCAGGGGTTGCGACGACCAGGTCAACCGCCGCATTCACGCCTCGCAGCGCCCGGCGTATCTTGCTGGAGAGACCCCAGTGATCGGCGCCCGACTTGACGACCAAAATGCCTAGGTCGCTGTGCGGCCCCATCTCGCCGCGCGCGGCAGATCCGAAGAGGATGATCTTCTCCGGCTGCGCCACCTCGACGATGCGCCTGACGACCTCCTGAACGTCGCTGGTCGTGACGTTGGTATCGCCTAGCGAAGTCCTGTTCATTCCCGACTCCCGCACGGCTTGTAGAGCGCGCTCGCCAGTCGCACCTTCATGGGCCTGATCGTGGCGTCCGTTTCCCGCCAATAGTGTTGCACCTTAACGACTTCACTCCACGGGACGCCGCGTAGGACGGCTACGGTTTCCCGCGGCCTCGGCCCGGCGACGCCGCGAACCTGCGGCTGCGGATACCCTCCGCCGGGGCTCTGATCAGAGCCTTACGCATTAACACTGGGCGGGGTTATGCGAACACGGGCGGTTTGGGCTGTCGTTCTGGCAGCGCTGTTCACAGCGGTATCGGTTTCGTACGCGGCGGCCCAATGGCCGACGACCTGCGTCGAACTCAACGACATTGTCGAAGCCCATCTGGGCAACGACCACAACGTCGGCATCTATCAGAAGGTCTTTGGGGACCAGGCCGAGCAGGCCTGCCAAAACGATCATCGCAACGACGTCCGCAGCGTCTTCGCCTGGGCCATCGGCGGGGATTCGTCCCCCACCTCAAGCGTCGAGCGCGGGCAAGTCCTGCGCATCCTGGACGGTGACACCATCGAGATCCGCTACCTCAGCGGCGGCGAAGCCGTCGTCGGCCACATCGAAAAGGTCCGCTACCTGGGCATCGACACACCCGAGAAAAGCGAGCCGGGCGGCGCCGAAGCCACCGAATTCAACCGCGCGCGCGTGGAAGGCCAGACCGTCCGGCTGGTCCGCGATGGACGCAACCGCGACAACTTCGGCCGCCTGCTGCGCCACGTCTTCGTCGTCTACCAGGGCCAGGAAATCGACGTCGTTGGCGAGCTAATCGCAGCTGGGCACGTGAAGGGCCAGGGCGCATCCACCGAATCACCAGGCGCGACTGGCTCCGCGACAGCGCCGGCGACATCAACTGGCACGGTCTATGACTCGTGCGAGGCCGCGGTGGCGGCCGGCGAGCCTCGTGTCCTGGGCAGCTCCGGAGGCGGCCGCGGCTTTCCGCACGCAACCGTTCCGTCCGCCCGCGACGGCGATGGCGACGGCGTCGTATGCGAAGTGTGAGTACCTAACGGACTCGTCTCGCACGCCGGTCCGCTGAACGCACCGTCCAAGGGTTGGCGTGCGAGCTCCCGGCAAGGCGCTCGCTAGCGAGAGCTGTTAGCCGCCAATCGGCGCCGGATAAACCAGCGGAATCCCCGGCGTCTCCACCCTCAACCCGTTGATCTGCCAGCGGCCCAGGCAAGCCATAAGCAACAGGCGCCGGTCCGCGCCGCCGAAGACGATGTTCGTTGGCGACGAGATCGTCTCGTGCGTGGGGTCGTCCACCAGCAGTTGCAGGTGCCCGTCCGGCAGCATCCGGTAGATCCGGTCGGGCGTGTACATGGTGATGTGCAGCACGTCGTCCTCGTCGAACTGCACGCCGTCCGGCATGTGGTCGGGCAGCACGGTCACCACCTGCCGCTCGCCGGCGGATCCATCGTCCAGGATTCGAATGCGCGAGACGCCCGGCAGCCAGGTTTCCACCACGTACAGCCACTCGCCGTTGCGGTCCACGCACATCCCGTTGGTGAAGTACCGCGACGCGTCACTGAACAGCACCGTTTCGCCCGACGGCGTGATCCGAAAGATGCGGCCCGTGAACTCGCCCGCCGTTTGCGAGTCCGAAACGTACAGGTCGCCGGACGGATGGAAACACGGATAGTTCGGAACCACCATCGGAACCTCGGCCGTACCGGTGCTCAGCACCTGGACGGCCCCGCCCCCGGCCTCGACCCGCATCACCTTGTGCGCGCCGATGTCGCAGGCATAGATGTTGGCGTCCCGGTCGCAGCACAGCCCGGCCACGAATCCCTCGAGTGACGCAATCTGCTCGTAGGTCCGCGCCTCCACGTCGATCCGGTAAATCTGCCCCGCCTCGCCGCCCGCATACGCATACCCGTCCGGCCCCCACGTCACCCCCTCCGGATGATCCAGGTCCCCGGGCACGCCGCCCACGATGAACTCAACGTCACTGATCGGTCGCAGAGGTACGGCCATGGCAAGTCTTCACCGGTCGCCTGCGCCGCTCACCGTACAGCAATCCATCCGGGTAGTCAGTCACATCGGCGGCCTAGCCATCCGTTCGTGGTGAGCCGGGCCGGAGTCTTTCGGAGGCCCGTGTCGAACCACACCCCGGCAACACCCAGCCTTCCAGGCAGTCCCGTCCCTCTTGTCATTTCCGCACTTCACCAGCCAATACCCACCAGCCCCTAACGACGAGCCACTGCCCCACGTAGACTCAAGCAACGCGCGGCCAATGCCTCGCAAACTCCCCAGATGACCTCCACAACAATCCTGCCGACAGTCACCGACACGCTCGGACGCGAATTGCGCGATCTGCGCATTTCCGTGACCGATCGCTGCAACTTCCGCTGCCCCTACTGCATGCCGGCGGAAGTCTTCGGCGCGCGCTACGCCTTTCTGCCCAAGCCGGAAATCCTGACCTTCGAGGAGATCCAGCGCCTGACCCGGCTGTTCGTGGACCTCGGCGCCCGCAAACTGCGACTCACCGGCGGAGAGCCCTTGCTCCGCGCCGACCTGCCCACGTTGGTGCAAATGCTCGCCCGGATCGACGGCGTGGAGGACATCGCTCTCACGACCAACGGATACCTGTTACCCCGCCACGCGAGCGCGCTGCGCGAAGCCGGCCTGGATCGCGTCACGGTCAGCCTGGACAGCCTGGACGACGACGTGTTCAAGCAGATGAACGGACGCGAAATCAGCGTCGAGCCGGTGCTGGAAGGCATCCGGGCGGCTGGAGCGGCCGGCTTCGATCAGATCAAGATCAACTGCGTGGTTCAGCGCGGCGTCAACGACGAGGCGGTGGCAGCGCTGGCCCGCCACTTCAAGGGCACCGGCCACATCGTCCGCTTCATCGAGTACATGGACGTCGGCAACCTCAATCACTGGGTGCTCTCCGAGGTCGTCCCCGCCCGCGAAATCGTGGCCCGCGTCAACGAAGTCGCCCCCATCGAGCCGGCCGCCCCCAACTACCGCGGCGAAGTCGCCAGCCGCTACCGCTACACCGACGGATCGGGCGAAATCGGCGTCATCTCCTCGGTCAGCCAACCCTTCTGCGGCGACTGCACCCGCGCCCGCCTCTCAACCGACGGCCATCTCCTCACCTGCCTCTTCGCAGCCGGCGGAACCGACCTGAAAACCCCGCTACGCGACGGCGCCAGCAACGACGAGCTACGCGCCCTGATCCAAAGTGTCTGGACGGCCCGAACCGACCGCTACTCCGAAGAACGCGCCAACCTCATCGACGAATCCGGCCACCCCCACAGCGGCCCCAAAGTGGAGATGTATCAGATCGGCGGTTGAACGCGAAGGAGTGACTTCACCACCCACTCGTCAGCTAGAGCCCATGTTGATCTGGTCGCCCATGCCGCCGGTGAGTTTGTCGATCTTGTTCGCTCTCGTATTGACCGAGGTGTTCGATGCCTTGACGATGTCAGCCCATGCCCGTTTCAGAATCCGTCCAAGGAATCGTAAGGCGCACACATTAGAACCAGTCTCAGACTGAAACAGTTCACTTTCGAATCTATCACGGGTGCGAGCCTTGCCATCGGCGGGCAGCTCCTGACCCACCGTTTCGCGGGCACCAGAGCCACCATGCGAATCCTGCCCCAAGACGACGGAAGCGATGACGACCTACGCGCCCGAATCCAAGGTGCCTGGACCGCCCGAACCGACTGCTACTCCGAAGGACGCGCCGACCTCATCGACGAATCCGGCCACCCCCACAGCGGCCGAAAAGTCGAGATGTACCAAATCGGCGGCTAGCAGGGAAGGTCTAAGCCCTCCTTCAAGCCGTCAGCCGAGCGGCCCACCACCCATGCTGCCGGGCGACCCGCCGGTGAACTTGTCGATCCGATTGGATCCCGTGTTGGCCGTCTGATTCGCCGACCTATTGATGTCTGCCAGCGCCCGCTTCAGGATTCGGCCCAGGAACCTCAAGACACGCATGTTCCAGCCACTCTCAAACTGGAAAACTTCACGTCCGAATCTATCACGAGGGCTCGTACTTATCGGGGCTGCCAATAGTTGCCGCTGTGCAGCTGCTCCACCTTGTTTGCGTTGGTGCGCGCCGTAACATTCGACGCCATGCCAACGTCCGCCAGCGCCCGCCTGAGTATTCGGTCCAGAAACCGCAGGACGCGCATGTTCAGGTCAATTTCAGGCTGGAACACTCAGCATTTGCATCTAACACCCGCGGTCTCGCGTACGAGGGCGCGAATAGGCTGTAGTGTCCGGCGTCGTGTCAGACCGAGGGAGCGCTTCACGGACATCGAAAATGACGGACGCGCGTGTCCCGCCCTGAAATCCGGGCGAGACGGAGTGTGCGAGCACCGCAATGGCCCGCTTCTCGCATGCCGCCCGGGCGCCTGCCGGTCAGAGCTCCGACGACCGCCGCACTGAATCCCTCCCCGTCTCGGACTGAACACCTCGGCGCCTGAACTGAACACATTCCCCGCGAAAGTGAACACATCTGCGGCAAGAGTGAACACATTCGCGTTCAAATTGAACACCTGTTCACCCGGCCTCGGCCCGGACACCCGGAGCACAACCGTCCGCTCCCCCACCGACCGCGCCCCACGAATTGCCGTTCCGAGGCTCCCGAGAGCCCGCCCTGAGCCTGTCGAAGCCAGTCCTGACTTGCCGAAGGATGAATGTCCCCGCTTCGCGAACGGCTGAACCCAGGGAGCGTACGTCGCCAAGAAACTGAACACATTTGGCCAAGAACGGGACACATGCTCCGTCAAAGTGGACACATCCCTCGCCAAACTGGGCACATTTCCCTCGAAAGTGGACACATGCGGCCAAAAATTGGACACATTGGCCCGACCGAGTGGACACATCCGAAGGCGCGCCCCCACCATCCCACTGGCAATCTCAAGATGAATCCTTCCTACGCTCCCCTTGCCTCTCGTAATCACTCGGTGTACACTGGGCCTGCCGCCTATCTCCCTTTGTTCAGAGTCACCATGCCCGACCTTGGCTTCCATTCCCCATCTGGCAGCGTCCATCCGGCGCCCCGCGCCGCGCTCACCCTGTCACGCCCACGCCGCCACGCAGTCAGCCCGACTCCGCACGCCGCCCCCCGACCCTCGGAAATCGCCAATCCGCCCAAGAAACCCGCCCAAAATTGTCTCTCGCCAGCCCGCCCCCTATGGGGCGGGCTGGCGAGAGACAGTTCCCCTATCATCCCCACGCATGATCCGCGTGCCGCCCCCCACAATGCCCTCGCCTGATGACGCGCCGCTCTGGCGGCCGAGCCGGGAGCGGCGATCCAGCAGCGCGATGGCCCGCTTTTGGCGCGCCGCCGAGGCCCACACCGGTCAGTGCTTCGCTGACTACGCCGCGCTCCACCGCTGGTCAGTCGAAGACAGCGCCGACTTTTGGTCGTTATACGCGGATTTCGCCGGCGTCCGCTTCACCGATCCCCCCGTCGAGGTCAAAGGCCCGGATCGCATGCCCGGAACCGAGTGGTTCCGCGGGGCGACGCTCAACTACGCCGAACACATGCTGCGCCGCAACGACGACAAAGTTGCACTCGTCTATCGGACCGAATCCGGTCACACCCATCGCCGGACCTACGCCGAGCTACGCAACGAAGTCGGCCGCTGTGCCAGCGCGTTGCGTCAGTTGGGCGTCGAACCGGGCGACCGCGTGGCGGGCTACCTGGTCAACGGCCCCGAGACCATCATCGCCTTCCTGGCCTGCGCCAGCATCGGCGCCATCTGGAGCGCCTGTTCGCCGGACTTCGGGGTCGCGGGCGCTCGGGATCGACTGGGGCAGATCGAGCCTCGCGTGTTGATCACGAGCGACCGCTACTTCTACAACAGCCGCCAGTTCGAATGCCTGGCCACGATCCAGGATTTCAGCGCTGGGGTTCCCTCGATTCAACACGTCGTCGTGGTTCCGTTTGCTCAGTCGTCCTGGACCCAGGTGCCTCACGGCTGGCTGACCTGGGGCGCGCTGCTCGACCTGGCATCGACCGACGAACCCGAGTTCACGCCGCTGCCGTTCGATCACCCGCTCTACATTCTCTATTCGTCGGGAACAACCGGCGTGCCGAAGTGCCTGGTCCACGGCGCCGGCGGCACGCTCCTGCAACACCGCAAGGAACACCAACTCCACACCGATCTGCGGCCCGACGACACGATCGTCTACTTCACCACCTGCGGGTGGATGATGTGGAACTGGCTGGTCTCGGGGCTTGCCACCGGCTGCACGCTGGTCCTGTACGAAGGCAGCCTTAACCACCCCGATCTGTCGGCCGCCTGGCGCCTGGCCGAAGAGCTTGGCGTCACAGTCTTCGGCACCAGCGCATCATTCGTGGAAGCCTGCATGCGAGCCGGGATTCGTCCCTGCGAGATAGCCGACCTCTCGGCGCTGCGCACGTTGCTGTCCACCGGATCTCCTCTGTCACCGGCAGCCTTCCGCTGGGTGTACGCCAACGTCAACGACGGTCTGCACCTGGCATCCATCTCCGGCGGTACCGACATCGTCTCCTGCTTCGTACTGGGCAATCCGCTGCTGCCGGTCTACGCGGGCGAGATTCAGTGCGCCGGGCTGGGCATGGATGTCGCTGCCTTCGACGAGCGCGGAAACTCGGTGCGGAGCCAGCAGGGCGAGCTTGTTTGCCGAAGACCTTTCCCCTCGATGCCGGTGCGGTTTTGGAATGACCCCGACGGCGAGCGGTACCGTGCGTCGTACTTTGAGACATATCCGGGGGTCTGGCGTCACGGCGACTTTGTCGAAATCACCCCGCGCGGCGGCATCGTCATTCTGGGACGCAGCGACGCAATTCTGATGCCGGGCGGCGTCAGGATCGGAACGGCCGAGATCTATCGCCCGATCGAGACGATTCCGCAAGTTGTCGCGGGTCTGGCGACGACCGTCAGGCGCGAAGGCCGCGATGAGATCGTGCTCTTCGTGGTCGTGCGCCCGCAGGACAAGCTCGATGAGGCCCTGCGGGAAACGATTCAGGACGCCATTCGCAGGTCGGCTTCACCCCGCCATGTACCTCGCCACGTGCTGGCCGTCCCCGATCTGCCCCGCACCCGTAACGGCAAGCTGGCCGAGTTGGCTGTCACACGGATCCTGCGAAACGAGCCGGTGACCAACCGCGAGTCACTGGTGAACCCCGAATGCCTGGCCGTCTTTGAATCGCTCCGTCCACAACTCCTCGCAGCGGAGCCCGTACATGCCTGACCAGCCCGAAGCCGTCATCCTGGCCGCGCGGCGAACCCCGATCGGCAAGTATCTGGGAGCATTTGCCGAATTGAGCGCCGACGAACTCGGGCGCCAACTCGCGGTTGACCTCATGCGGACCGCGCACGTCAGACCCGACCAGGTCGACCAGGTGATTGTCGGATGCGCCCTTCAGGCCGGCCTGGGTATGAACGTAGCTCGGCAGGTCGCCGTTCGAGCTGGCATCCCGGTCGAACGACCGTCCTTTACAGTCAACCAGGTGTGCGGCAGCGGATTGCTGGCGGTGCAGCAGGCCGCGCAACAGGTCTGGCTGGAACAGAGTCGCGTGGTTCTGGCCGGCGGCGTCGAGCGCATGTCGGGCGCGCCATTTCTGACACCGCGCGACCTCGAGGGCGCTCCCGACCTGGCGGCGTCACCGGTAGATTCGATGCAGGGCGACGGGCTGATGGACTGCTTCGAGCACATCCACATGGGCTGTACCACCGAACGCATCGTCTCCAAGCTGGGAATCTCGCGTGCCGAGCAGGACGGGTACGCCCTCGAGAGCCAGCGGCGCTACCAGGCAGCTCGACATCGGCTGGCCGAAGAGATCACCCCAATCTCCCTCGCCCGCGACGGCGGGTCGGTCGAGATCAGCCGCGATGAGCACCCGCGAGAGACCAGCCTGGCCGCCCTCGCAGCGCTCAGGCCCGTTTTTCAGGACGGCGGCACGGTCACTGCCGGAAATGCTTCGGGAATCAACGATGGCGCCGCGCTGGCGGTCGTCGCCTCCCGCCGCTGGGCGGACGACCAGGGCCTTCGCTACGACCACACCCTGCGCGGCTTCAACACGGTTGGAATCGAACCGGGGCTGATGGGTCTTGGTCCGGTCGAGGCGATCCGAGGACTGCTGGAACAGCACGGTCTGCGGGCTGCAGACGTTGACCTCTATGAGATCAACGAGGCGTTCGCAGGCCAGGTGCTGGGAGTCCTGCGCCAGCCTGACCTGGATACGTCCAGGGTCAACGTCAACGGCGGCGCCATCGCGCTGGGTCATCCCATCGGTGCCAGCGGCTGCCGAATCCTCGTGACCCTGACGCACGAGATGCGGCGCCGCAACGCGCGGCGAGGTGTCGCCGCCCTGTGTGTCGGCGGTGGCATGGGTATTGCCGCCCTGGTTGAGGCAGCCGAGCTCGAAGCGGATTGAGATGAATATAAATTGCTTTATTGTTTAGTGAATAGGGTTGGATCTATACAAAATATGAAGAGCGCACAACGTAATTTGCCGTCACGCTCAGGATCAATGACGAAAAGCCTGCTTCGGCAACGCGGAATCTTGAGTCGCCGGGCGTGCAAATGTAGACTGCCGGCAACCCCACTCGTCAAGATTACGGATTAGCTATGCCGCAATTCTCAAGCAGCGTTCTCGAGCAGTACGGTCGAGATGTGTTCGCAGCCGCCGGCTCCCCGCCCGACATTGCCGACGCGGTGGCCCGCTCGCTGGTGTTGGCGGACCTTTCGGGGCATCCGTCCCACGGGGTGATGCGTATTCCGGACTACGTCACCTACATCGAGGAAGGCCTGGTCGATCCGACAGTGAGACCGTCCATAACGCGATCGACCGCAAACGCAGTGTTTGTCGATGGCCACTGGGGATTTGGGCAGGTCACGGCCGCGGACGCCGTAGCGGAAGTCGTCAAGCTGGCCAAGACTTCCGGCATCGCGATGGCCGGCATGATGAACTGCAATCACTTCGGCCGCGTGGGCGAGTGGGTCGAGTTGGCGGCCGAGAGCGACGTGCTCGCCATCATGGTGATTGGCGGCCCGTCCGACATCGTCACCGCGCCATTCGGCGGCGCCGAGACGGCGCTCAGCACCAATCCAATCGCCGCGGGAGTGCCAGCGGGATCGCGCGATCCAATGATCATGGACTTTGCGACCTCCGCGCAGGCCGTCGGCAAGATCCGCATCGCGCAAGCCCGCGGGATGCAACTGCCCGAGAACTCGATTCTCGACTCCGCGGGCAATCCAACGACCGATCCGGACGACTTCTTCGACGGCGGTTTGCTGCTTCCCTTTGGCGGCCACAAGGGTTCGGCCCTATCGATCCTGATTGACGCCCTCGGGAGCGGGATGACGGGATCGGAGCTGACGGACCGCTATAACAAGCTTGGCTCCATCCTGATTGGCATCGACCCGGCCGTCTTTCGGCCCAGAGACGAGTACGGTGCGGCGGTGGACGGACTGTTCGACCGCGTAACCGGCGTGAAAACCGCGCCAGGGTTCGACGAGGTTCTGATTCCTGGTGAGCCGGAACGCCGGGCGCGACGGGAGCAACGCCGGACGGGAATCGAGGTGGCACCCGCCACGCTGCAGACGCTGTTGGACACGGCAGAGAAGCTGGCCATCGACGCCGTCGCACTGAGCAATGAGCCCTAACGGCTGCCAGCGAACCCTTGGCAGGCGGCGCGCACGCGAGACTCGCGTCGGCTTTGACGGTGAATTGCGCTCGCCGTACGCTTCCGCCGAGGCGTTGGCGCTAGTTTGATGAGCGAGGCGATCGCATGAAGCTCGGCGGATTCATGATGCCGTTGCATCCACCCGGCCATAACTTCACCGAGACGATCGCCGCCGATCTCGAGCAAATTGTGGAGGCGGATCGTCTCGGCTTCTCCGAATACTGGATTGGCGAGCACTTCACCGCCGAGTGGGAGAATATTCCGGCGCCCGACCTGCTTATAGCCCAGGCACTCGGCCGGACCAAAAACATCATCCTTGGCACGGGAGTTACGTGCCTGCCTAACCACCATCCATTTGGTCTCGCCCACCGGATTGCGCAGCTCGACCACATGGCACGAGGACGCTTCTACTGGGGCGTCGGATCTGGGGGTTTTCCGGGTGACTTGGAAGCATTTGGATTCGATCTAACATCCGGTGAAAACCGCAAGATGACCGGCCAGACTATTCAGGCCGTGCTTGACATCTGGAACGGCCAGGAGCCGGGAACGTATAAGTCGAAGTACTGGGAATACACCATTCCCGAGCACGTTGATGCCGTTGGCCTGCGCCTGCACTTGCGCCCGTACCAGCAGCCCCACCCGCCCATCGGAGTCGCCGGCGTATCGCCGTCGTCGGGCACCCTGCGCCTTGCCGGCGAGCGCGGCTGGATCCCGATGTCCATCAACATCATCCCGCCGGTAACGCTGAAGACGCACTGGGACGCCGTGGAAGAGGGCGCGCAGAAGACGGGCAAGCAGCCCAGCCGCACCGACTGGCGGATCGCCAGAACGATCTACGTCGCCGATACCACCGAGCAGGCCCGGCGAGAGGCCATCGAAGGCAGCATGGGCCGCGATTTCCGCGACTATTTTTTCCGTCTGCTGCCGCTGGCCGGCATGTTCGACTTGTTCAAGACCTCGTCAGACATTCCGGACGAAAACGTCACACTTGAGTACCTGTGCGATGAAGTCTGGATTGTCGGCAGTCCCGACGAAGTCGAGCGGCGGCTTCGCGCCCTCTACGACGAGGTCGGCGGCTTCGGCGTGCTGCTGGCCATGGCCCACGAGTGGGAACCGGCCGACGGCTGGAAGCGCTCGCTGCACCTGCTCAGCCAGGAGGTCATGCCGCGCCTCAAGGACCTCACGCCAGCGGCCTGAGCAGCATCCGCACAGCGGTCGGCTTGCCTAACGGCGTCCGGAAAACTCCCTCCGCCAGTACACCAGCGGCTGCCGATCCTCAACGCTTCCATCCACCACCGTTCCAATCACGATGGCGTGGTCGCCGTGCTTCGCAACGAACGATTTTCGGCAGATGAGCGTAGCCAGACTGTCGGCAATCAGCTGAAGCCCGTGAGGGCCTGCAACGCTCTCACATTGCTCAAACTTGTCGTCGACCTTGGAAGCGAACAGGCGCGCCACGTCAGGCTGATCCTCACTCAGGAGGTGGACGGCGAAGTACTCGCCTTCCGTCATGCCCCGGTAACTCCGAGTCGACTCGTCGACGCAGACAATTACCGAGGGCGGTTTTGCCGAGTAGGACGCAATTGACGTAACGGTCATGCCGCAGGGCCCTGAGTCAGGATCCACGCCGGTGACGACGGCAACGCCGGAGGCCAGCGAGGCCATTGCCTCCTTGAAGACTTCGAGGGCGTGCGGCGCGTCGGTTGCTTCTGGCGTCATCAATCTATCGACCGATAGCGAGGAGGACCGCGCAAGAACGACTGCGACGCTGGGCCCGCGCGGCGCGCATGTCTATACCGCGAAGTCCCTGTGCCGCGCCTCGGGCCTGGGATCACCACCCCGCATCGACGAGTCGCCGCAGCGATACAGATCGGTCATGTACGCCTTGGGCGACCCAAGCTCACGAGTGCCCCTGCCAACGTCGGCCAAGGCGCGCAAAAGCACGGTTGCAACGGTCCGGAGCCCCAACATCCCGGTTCGCTTCCAGGGAGCGCCAGGCGACTCCAGCGTGCGACTTCCTGGGGAGGGCTGCAACCCACGCGCCCGACGGCCTGGCTGAATTCGGCCGGCTAAACGGCTGCCTTCATCTCGCGGTAGGCCGCCAGCATGTGCGTGTTGGCGGCCAGCGTAGTCTCGAGCGCCTGGCCGAGACCCTCAAGCTGCGCTCCTGGGATAGCGGTCAAGGTATAAGCGTCAGGGATCTCGGTAAAGGTGCGCATGCCGGCGCAACCGACGGATAGGGTGGCCGTTCCGTCCGCAGCGGCTCGCGGCAGGGCGGCGCACGCAGGCCGGCCGAGAACCGACCCGCCGACGCCGTGCCAATGGGTTCCTCCCAGCGCCTCCTCCAAGAGCATTGCCTGGCGGGGCGTCGTCCACACGACCACGGCGTCTGGAGCCAGTGGGAAGTCGGCCAGCGGTCCGTAGACAATGCCGCCGGCCGGGGGATCGAAGTGCGGGATGTTCGCGACTTCGGCTTCGTCGATGTAATTGATGGCGCACATGTCGCCAACCAGGCTCATCAGTTCGGCACTCTTGGCCTCATCGAGTTCAAAGCCCATCACCATGGCACCGATGGGGCAGGCCATGTGCGATTGGGCATCGGCGAAGAACACCCCGCGCTCAGCGCGCCGCCAGAACGTGCATGCGGACGGGACGGCCGCGCTTGCCACCGCGATTCCCTCGGGAGCCTCGGCAACGCGCGTCAGCGCCACCGGCGGAAAGTCAAGCGTCAGCCCGGACTGCAGCTGGTCGGCAATGTCGGAGAAGTCCGCTGGCATGGCACAAACCCTTGTTGATGGGTGCAACTGCTCCTGGCCGGAACGCTGCGCTAGCTCTCGCTAAGCAGCTTACTTCTTGGCGGCTTCGTAGTAGGGATTCGCTCCGGCTTCGTGGTCGGTCACGTCGACGACACGCGAGATCTCAGGGACGCCTTCGCGCAACGTGACCTCAATGCCTTGCGACAGGGTCACGCTGGCCATGCCGCAGCCCTGGCAGCCGCCCGACAGGCGCAGGTAGGCGATGTCGTCTTCGACTGCGACTAACTCGGCATGTCCGCCGTGAGCGGCAATGGCCGGGTTGATCTGCTGATCAAGGACGTGGATTACACGTTCCGCCACGGGCCCGGTGGGTGCCGCGGTCGATTGGCCGGCGCCGCCAACGGCCGGACTGGGACTCTGCGGATTGCGTACAAACAGCCCGCCGCCGCCAGGTGAATCGGACAAGTCGATGGTTGAGCCTTGCATCTGGTCCACGCTGCCGGAGGGAATCACGACGTGCAATCCCTCAGCCGCCGACACGACGGCATCGCCTGGGGCAGCGTCATCAACGGTCTTCAGATACATGTCATAGCTGAAGCCGGAGCCGGAGACTCCCGTGATTTCGACCCACATGGCGAGCCGCTCAGGGTTCGGCTTGTCGGAGTGGCCGCGATAAGCCAATACCAACTCCCTGGCGGCATCCGTGATCTGAACCAGCGGTTGATCCGACGTCGAGGTGTCGAACGTCATCCCGGTTTCCTGTGAGCGGCAATTCCAATCCTCAATCCTATGATAAGGGCGTGGCGCACGTTGTCCTATTGCTTCACAGCGAGAGCTACCGAGCGGCCGACTTTCTGCAAGCCGCGCGACAGCTTGGCGTGAGAATCACGGTGGCCTCGGACCGGCGTAACCCGGCATCAGCCGACGCGGAAGACGGAGTGATTGAAGTCCACCTCAGCAAACCCAACGTCGCCGCGTCGGCAATTGTCGAGTACGCAGGTGAAGCCCCTGTGGACGCCGTGGTTGCGGTTGATGACCAGGGCGTGGCAACAGCCGCACGAGCCAGCGAGCAGCTTGGGCTCGCGCACAATCCGCCAGCGGCCGTGAGCGCTACGCGGAATAAAGCTGACATGCGTTGCCTTCTGGCGACATCAGGCGTCGCCCAGCCCGGGTTTCGAATTGTCGAGACGGTCGGCGAGGCGCAGACAGCCGCCAGGCACCTGGGATATCCAGTCGTGCTGAAGCCGGTGTCCCTGTCCGCCAGCCAGGGGGTGATACGTGTCGATCGAGCCGCCGACATGCCGACGACGTTCGGGCGAATCCGGTCGATTACCCAGGCCCGGGGACGCGACCGGAACGAGCCAGTTCTCGTGGAGCGCTATGTCCCCGGAACCGAGGTGGCGGTGGAAGGGTTGATGCGCCGCGGATCGCTCGAGATTCTCGCCATCTTCGATAAACCTGACCCTCTGGTCGGTCCCTACTTCGAGGAGACGATCTACGTAACGCCGTCTCGTCTGTCGCGAGCCGCGCAGCACTCGGTACGTAGCGTGACGGCTGCAGGCGCGCAGGCGCTCGGACTCTGTGAAGGTCCGATCCATGCCGAACTACGTCTGCCGGACGAAGAGGCGCGGCTGCTGGAGATTGCCGCGCGCTCGATTGGGGGACTCTGCGCTCGTGCACTCCGGTTCGGGCTGGGGATCAGCCTGGAGCAAGTGATCCTCCGTCACGCGCTCAACCTGCCGATTCACGACCTTGCACTGACGGATGCCGCCGCGGGAGTCATGATGCTGCCGATCCCCCAGGCCGGCCGTCTGCTGGCGATTCGCGGCGTGGAGAGAGCGCGAGCAGTCGATGGCGTCGCCGGTGTGGAGATCACGATCGCACCGGGTCAAGACCTCGTGCCCCTACCGGAGGGCAGCCGCTACCTAGGCTTCGCGTTCGCACGCGGGCACGAGCCCGGCGAAGTCGAAGCGTCGCTGCGCGCCGCCCACGCCGAGCTGGCCTTCGAGATTGCTCCCGCCTAGCACAAAAGTAGGGAAAAACACCTAGCATAGGTCGATGCGAACCCTCCTGATTTCCACTTACGAATTGGGGCACCAGCCTCTGCATGCGGCATCGGCGTCCGGCGCGTTGCTGCAGGCCGGCCACGAGGTTCGCTGCCTGGACTTGTCTGTCGAAATGTGGGACGACGCCTCGGTGACATGGGCAGATGCCGTCGCCATTTCGGTTCCCATGCACACGGCTACCCGACTTGCTGAACGCGCGGCGCAACGCATACGCCAGGACAATCCCGACACGCCGATCGCCTTCTACGGTCTCTATGCCGGCATGGAGCATCATCCGGAGGGCTCCAAACTCGCCGATGCTCACATCGCGGGGGCCTACGAGCACGGTCTCGTTGAGTGGCTGGGCCGGCTAGGTTCACGCGAAGACACACCGGGGCCTCGGGTCGATCTCGCCCGGCGTTCCAGCGTGCTACCGGCCAGGCACCTGCTGCCCGACATCTCGCGCTACGCGCACATGGCGCTCGGCGACGACGAGTCACCGGTGGGCTATACGGAAGCCAGTCGAGGGTGCGTGCATACCTGTCGGCACTGTCCAGTCCCGATCGTGTACGACGGGCGCATCCGAATCATTGAGCCTGAGGTTGTGTTGGCAGACATCGACCAACTCGTGACGGCCGGCGCGCGCCACATCACTTTTGCCGATCCCGACTTTCTCAACGGGGTACGGCACTCGGAGCGCGTGGTTCGGGCGATGCACGCCCGGCATCCACACCTGACGTTCGACGTGACGACCAAGGTGGAGCACATCCTGGAACACGCGAATGTCTGGGAAGACTTCGCGGCCGCCGGCTGCCTGTTCGTCGTATCGGCATTCGAGTCCGTGAACGACGAGATTTTGCGGCGGCTCGACAAGGGGCACACGGCGGCGGAGTCGGCTCGGGCCATTTGGCAGCTTCGTCGTCATGGAATCGAGATCCGTCCATCCTGGATGCCGTTTACCCCCTGGACGACTCCCGCCGATGTGCTGGCGATCATGGAGTTCGTAGGGGATCACGATCTGATTGCCAATGTGGATCCCGTTCAGTTCACGATTCGGCTGCTGCTGCCCCAGGGATCGCTGCTGTTGGACCTGCCAGAGATGGTTCCCCACCTCCGCGGCTACGACGAGGAGCGGTTGACCTATCAGTGGCGCGCCGGCGATCCGCGCTCCGACGTCCTGCAGGAAGAGCTGGCTGGAATCGTGGAGCGCGGGATCGCCGAGGAATCCTCGGACGCGGAGTTGTTCGAACGGCTTTGGATGGCCGTCCGTGCTGCGGCGCCAGAGGCGCCCGCGGGATCTCCGCCCAGGCTCGCCAGCCGTCCACTTCCGGTCCGTCCGCGACTCACCGAGCCCTGGTTCTGCTGCGCGGAGCCGACGGACATGCAGTTCGGCCCGCTGGAAGAGATTCCGGCGTAGCCTGCCTATGACCACTAACCTGCCGGTCGACCTGTTTGACCTGGGGCACATGGCCTACCGCGACGCGCTGGACTGGCAACAGACGAAGGCCGCCGAGGTTGGAGCCGAGATCTCGGCTGACGCTCTCGCGTTACTTGAGCACCCGCCGGTCTACACGATGGGGGCGCGCGGCGGGGATGACCATATGCTGCTTACCCGTGACGACCTCCGTGCGCGTGGCGCCGACCTGATCATGACGGACCGGGGTGGCGACATAACGTTCCATGGCCCTGGGCAGCTGGTGCTCTACGCCATCCTCAACTTACGGCGTCGCGCGCTTCGGCCGGTGGATCACGTACGCTGCCTGGAGCACACGATTCTCGACACGCTGGATGCATTTGACGTGCGCGGTCGAACAGTCAAGGGGAGGCCGGGTGTCTGGATCGGCCCGAATAAGATTGGGGCCATCGGCGTTTCCATCCGCGGCGGGGTCTCCATGCACGGAGCGGCTCTCAACGTCACCAACGACCTGGCATGGTTCAATGCCATCGTGCCCTGCGGAATCCATGGCCTTGGCGTGACGTCAGTGGCTCGCGAAATCGGCAGTGCACCGCCGATGGGCGAAGTGCAAGATGCGGCTGCTTCCGCATTCGCCGAGGCGTATGACGTCGACGTTCACGTAGCCAAACCTGTGCCGGCGCCTGTTTGTGGCTACTGAGGTTCGGGTGGCACGGCCGTCGTGGCTTCGGGCCAGGGTTCCTGGAGGCCAGCGCTTCGAAGGCCTGCGAGACCTTGTGCGCTCGGAGCGCCTGCATACCGTCTGTGAAGAGGCCCGGTGCCCGAATATCGGCGAGTGTTGGAATGCCGGCGAGGCCACGTTCATGATCCTGGGCGACACGTGCACGCGGGCTTGCGGCTTCTGCGCCGTTACGTCGGGACGGCCCGGGTCCCTTGATCCGCTTGAGCCGTTTCGCGTGGCCCAGGCTGTTGCGCAGATGGATCTCGATTACTGCGTGATTACCTCGGTTAATCGGGATGACGAGGCGGACGGTGGCGCGGCGATATTCGCAGGTTGCATTCGGGCCATCCGACATCGCACGCCGCACGTGGAGGTCGAAGTTCTGATTCCGGACTTCATGGGCAACTGGGACGCATTGGCGACGGTTGTGCGGGCCAGGCCGGTCGTCCTGAATCACAACATTGAGACGGTGCCCCGGCTCTATCCGCGCGCACGGCCCAAGGCGATCTACACGCAGTCGCTGGAGTTGCTGCAGCGGGTCAAGCGCATCGATCCAACCATGATCACGAAGTCCGGGATCATGGTCGGCCTCGGGGAGTCGCGGGATGAGTTGTCCAAGACGCTGGCCGATCTGCGCGACCACGACTGCGACCTGCTCACCGTTGGTCAATATCTGCGGCCGTCGCGCAAGCATCTGCCGATCACTCGTTACTACAGTCCCAGCGAGTTCGACGAACTGGCGGACGAGGCGCGGGGCCTCGGCTTCGCCCACGTTGAGTCCGGACCACTGGTGCGAAGTTCGTACCATGCGGGAGAACAGGCCCGTGCGGCCCGAGAGAAAGCAGCCGGCCTGACGCGCGAACGGTAAGAAAACTGGTGCGCGCGCCTGGCCAGGGGCGCTAGGCTCGGACCGGTTGGGCTCTCGACCTCGTGAGGTGCGACGCCATCGCAACCGTCGACGTCAACGGACAGGCTGACGACTCCGCAATCGAGTCTCTTGAAACCCAGGACTGGCTGGACTCGCTCGACGATGTCTACGTCCTGCGCGGACCTGAACGCGTTGCCGGGCTGCTGCGCGAGCTTCAAATCCATGCGCAGCGGGACGGTGTCTCGTTGCCGGTCACGTCTCGGACCCCCTACGTCAACACCATTCCGCCTGAGCGGCAGCCCGACTATCCGGGCGATCGGGACATTGAACGGACTATCAAGAGCATCATTCGCTGGAATGCGATGGCGATGGTGGTGGAGGCCAATGCCAAGTCGGACGGGATCGGCGGCCATATCTCCACCTATGCGTCGGCGGCCACGCTGTACGAGGTGGGCTTCAACCACTTCTTTCGGGGGCCCAATCACCCGGACGGCGCCGACATCGTCTACTTCCAGGGGCACGCCTCGCCCGGGATGTACGCGCGCGCCTACGTCGAGTGGCGGCTGCCTCCCGCGCAGCTGCATAACTTTCGGCGGGAAATGGCGGATGGCGGCGGCCTGTCGTCGTATCCCCACCCGTGGCTCATGCCCGACTTCTGGCAGTACCCCACGGTTTCCATGGGCCTTGGGCCGCTCATGTCCATTTACCAGGCCCGGTTCATGCAATATCTGGCCGACCGCGGCCTGCGCCCGGACACCGGCCGCCGCGTGTGGGCTTTCCTGGGCGACGGGGAGTTCGACTCGCCGGAGGCGAGCGGGGCGATTTCGCTGGCGGCCCGGGAGAATCTGGACAATTTGACCTGGGTCCTTAACTGCAACCTGCAGCGCCTGGACGGCCCGGTGCGCGGGAACGGCAGCGTGGTGCAGGAGTTGGAAGGCCTGTTCCGCGGCGCCGGCTGGAACGTCATCAAGGTGCTGTGGGGCAGCGACTATGACGAACTGTTCGCCAATGACTCCGACGGGATCCTGGCCAAGCGAGCCACTGAGGTCGTAGACGGCGAGTACCAGAAGTACTCGGTCGCCGGCGGGGCATACATTCGCGAGAACTTCTACGGCGTGGACCCGCGCCTGCTGGCCATGGTGGCCGACCGCAGCGACGACGAACTGTGGCGCATGCGGCTGGGTGGCCACGATCCGATCAAGGTCCATGCGGCCTATCACGCCGCCGTGCGACACAAGGGCGCGCCGACTATTGTCCTCGCCCGCACCATCAAGGGGTACGGGCTGGGCGAGGCCGGCGAAGGCCGGAACATCACGCACCAACAGAAGAAACTCAATTTGGACGAGCTTCTCTCCTTCCGCGACCGGTTTCGCATCCCGCTTTCGGACGACGAGGTCATTAATGCGCCGCTGTACCGACCGCTTCGCGAAAGCGCAGAGGGACGCTATGTCGCGGAGCGGCTGCGAGCGATGGGGGGACACCTGCCCACGCGTGCGCCTTCCTACCAACCGGTCTCACCCCCGAGCAACGACGCTTACGCCGAGTTTTCGACGGGCACGGGAGAGCGGCAGGCCTCAACGACCATGGTGTTCGTGCGGCTGCTGGCCAAGCTGCTGCGGGACCCGGAGATCGGGCGCCTGATCGTGCCGATCGTTCCGGATGAGGCGCGCACGTTTGGCATGGAGGCGCTTTTTCGCCAGGTCGGCATTTATTCCCACGTGGGCCAGCTCTACGAGCCGGTCGACTCCGACACCTTGCTCTACTACAAGGAATCGACGGACGGACAGATTCTTGAAGAAGGGATCACCGAAGCGGGTTCACTCTCGTCATTTATCGCGGCGGGAACGGCGTATGCCACCCACGGCCTGCCAATGATTCCCTTTTACATCTACTACTCGATGTTCGGCTATCAACGTGTCGGCGACCTAGTGTGGGCGGCGGCGGACAGTCGCACGCGGGGCTTCATGATCGGCGGAACGGCTGGCCGAACCACGCTGGCAGGTGAAGGTCTGCAGCACCAGGACGGGCACAGTCATCTGCTGTTTTCGTCGGTGCCCAACTGCCGGGCGTATGACCCAGCGTTCGCCTACGAGGTCGCAGCCCTGATCCGCGACGGCATCCGCCGCATGTACGCGGACGGCGAGGACAGCTTCGTATACATGACGGTGGGCAACGAGAACTACGCGCACCCACCCAAGCCTGAGGAACCGGACGTAGACAAGGGAATCCTGCGGGGGATGTATCGATTCCGGCGGGCGGACTTGGAGCAGCCGCGGGCCAGGGCGCAGTTGCTGGGCAGCGGGGCGATTCTGAATGAGGCGATCAAGGCACAGGCAATGCTGGCCGAGCGGTATGGCGTGGCTGCCGATGTGTGGTCGGTGACCAGCTATACCGAACTTCGGCGCGACGCGCTGGACGTGGAACGCTGGAACATGCTGCATCCGCACGAGGAGCCCCGTATCCCGTACCTCACGCGACAGCTCAGCGGGATGCCCGGCATCGTGGTCGCGGCGTCGGATTATGTCAAGACGATGTCGGACGCTGTGGCCAAGTGGATTCCGCAACCACTTCTTTCGCTCGGCACGGACGGGTTCGGCCGGAGCGAGGACCGCGAGGCCCTGCGTGACTTCTTCGAGGTCGATGCCCGGTACGTTACGCTGGCGACGCTGTATGCGCTGGCGCGCGAAGGCGAGCTTGATCGGGAAATCGTTTCCGAGGCACTCGAAGATCTCGAGATCGACCCGGCCAAGGCCAACCCCCGGCTCGCCTGACGCTTCCGCCACCGCCGCGATGGAACCGGCATGGCGACTGAACTAAAGCTCCCCGACCTGGGCGAGGGCATTGCTGACGCGGACGTTTTGAGTGTGCTCGTCAGCGCCGGCCAGGCGGTCGCCAAGGACGAACCGATCATTGAGATCGAGAGCGACAAGGCGACACTGGAGGTTCCCGCCGAACTGGCCGGCACGGTGACCCAGGTGCTGGTGAGCGCCGGTGACACGCTGCAGGTTGGGCAGACGATTCTCGAGTTGGAAGAGAGCGAGTCGGCCGTGGACGGCAGGCCGCCCGCCACTCCTCCGCCGGAGGCGAAGGTGACCACGCCCACCGAGACGCCAGTGGCAGACCCTGCCCTTACACCAAGTCTCCCGACAGCGCAGCCCGGGCCCGCCGCAACAACCCATGCCGCGCCGCCGCCGCTACCACCGGCCGGCGGCGACATGCCGGTGTTTGCGTCACCATCCACGCGCCAGTTCGCTCGCGAAATCGGTCTCAATATTCGCGAGGTTCCGGGTTCCGGGCCGGCAGGGCGTATTTCGATTGACGACGTCAAGGCCCACGCCCGCGCTCGACCATCGACGCAACCGGCAGCTTCTGTTGGTCTGACTGCGGCGCCGCTGCCCGACTTCAGCAAGTTCGGAGCGATCAGGAGCGAGCGCATGAATCGGGTTCGACGGGCAACCGCAACCAATATCGCGCAGTCGTGGTCGAGCATTCCGCACGTGACGCTCTTCAACGACGCCGATATCACGTCCGTCGAGGCTATGCGGCAGCGCGAAAAGGACCGTGTTCGAAGCGCCGGCGGCAGCCTCACGATCACGCCGATATTGATGAAAGTTGTGGCCGCCGCACTGAAGGCGCATCCGAAGATGAACGCCAGCGCTGACTTCACCGCCAATGAGATGGTGCTGAAGGACTACTGCCACCTTGGTGTCGCCGCGGATACGGAACGGGGACTGCTGGTGCCGGTTATTCGGGATGTCGACGAGAAGAGCATCTCCGAGTTGGCGATCGAGGTGGCCGAAGTTGCCGGCCAGGTTCGCGAGGGACAGCTGCCACCCGAGCGGCTGGAGGGCGCCTCCTTCACGATCAGCAACCTGGGCGGACTCGGCACCGGGCATTTCACGCCAATCATCAATCCGCCGGAGGTTGGAATCCTCGGTGTCGGACGTGCGGTGGAGCGGCCCGTATATGTCGAAGGCCTGCTGCGGCCGCGGCTCATGCTGCCCCTGGCGCTGTCGTTCGACCATCGGGCTGTGGACGGCGCGGACGGCGCGCGCTTCCTCACCTGGATTGTCGAGGCGCTGGCCCAGCCGCTGATGCTGGCGATGGGGGACTAGCCGCGACGTGACCACGAATGGACGGCAGCCTCGCGTAGCCGTCATCGGCGCGGGGCCAGGAGGTTATCCGGCCGCCTTTCACGCCGCGGAACTGGGGATGGACGTCACGCTGATCGACCCCGAGGCCAATCCGGGAGGCGTGTGCCTCTATCGGGGCTGTATTCCGTCGAAAACCCTGCTGCACGTGGCGTCCCTGTTGGGCGAGGCCGAGGACGCGGCCGACTGGGGCGTGAGTTTCGGCCAACCGGAAATTGATCTGGACCGGCTGCGAAGCTGGAAGGACCAGGTCATCTCCAAAATGACTTCGGGACTGGGACTCCTCACCCGGGCGCGACGCGTGCGATTTACTCGCGGACTCGCCCGCTTCGACGGGCCGCACGCGCTGAAGGTCGAGCCATCCGACGGAGGAGAGGCAGAACGTCTCGACTTCGACTATGCAGTCATAGCCACCGGCTCGCAGCCTGCGGCCCCGCCCGGCTTCGAGATCGATGGCGACCGCGTCCTGGACTCCACGTCTGCATTGGAGATGGCCGAGGTCCCCGACACACTGCTGGTGGTTGGCGGTGGCTACATCGGGCTTGAATTGGGCTCGGTCTACGCCGCTCTTGGGTCGAGAGTGACGGTGGTTGAGATGGAGGCCGGTCTACTACCCGGAGCGGACCGCGATCTCGTTCGACCGCTTGAGCGGAAACTGAAGTCTGCGTTCGAAGAGATCCTTCTCAGCACGCGAGTTGCGAGCCTGAACGTGCGGCCGGACGGCGTTGACGTCGAACTGGCGGGAGCGCGCGTCGAAGTGCCCTCCCAGCGCTTCGACAAAGTGCTGGTCGCGGTGGGACGGCGCCCAAACAGCGCCGGTCTGAACCTGGCGACCGCGGGCGTGGAATCCGATCAGCGCGGCTTCATCAAGGTCGATCACCAGCGCCGTACAAGTGCCGCCCACATCTTCGCCATCGGCGACGCGGCGGGTGAGCCGATGCTGGCGCACAAGGCCACCTATGAGGCGCACGTGGCGACGTCAGCCATGGCCGGTCAGGCGGCGATTTATGACGCGCAAGCCATCCCAGCGGTGGTGTTTACCGATCCCGAAATCGCCTGGTGCGGGCTGACCGAATCGGAGGCACGCGAGTCGGGCCGGCCGCATCAGGTCGCGACGTTTCCCTGGGCCGCGTCGGGTCGGGCCACGACGCTGGGGCGGAACGACGGGCTGACGAAGCTGATCCTGGAACCCACGACGGAGCGCGTGCTCGGAGTAGGAATCACCGGCCGGGGCGCCGGCGAGCTGATCGCCGAAGGCGTGTTGGCTGTGGAAATGGGAGCGCGAGCCGACGACTTGCGGCTGAGCATTCACCCGCACCCCACCACGTCCGAAACCCTCATGGAAGCCGCCGAGGTCTTCTTCAACACCAGCCCGCACTACATCGCGCGCAAGCGCGGCTAAGGCGACGCGCTTGCGACCGGCCCGGCCTTAAGTGAAACGACCGATCGTCCACTCGACGGTCGGCAAGAGTGGATCCTCCGTCTCCTTCAGCCAGGTGACGATCTCGTCCGCGAGTTCCGCACGAACGTCGGCCGTTGCCGGATCGTCAATGACGTTCCGGGTCTCGTGCGGGTCGTTGTGCATGTCGTACAGCTCGGGCATGTCGTAGAGCCACAGATTCAACTTCCAGCGGTCGGTGACGGCGGTCTTGACGAACATCAGGTCGTCGCGAAGGCCGGCTTCGATGTAGAACTCGCTGAAGACGATGTGACGCGGTCCAGAAGCCTCGCCCAGAACCATGGCGCTCTGATCGATCCCGGCGCCGGCGCTGATCGGAACGCCGCACAGGGCTCCAAGCGTGGCCGGCAGGTCGACCGTATTGAACAGGGCGTCGGTTTGCCTTCCGGCGGGGATTCCAGCCGGCCAGCGCATGATGAGCGGAATCCCGATCGACTGTTCGAACATCGCCGGGCCCTTCCCCGCCATGCGATGGGCGCCCATCATCTCGCCGTGGTCCGACAGGAAGACGATGAGCGTGTTGTCGCGCAGGCCCTGCGCGTCCAGGTAACCGAATAGCCGCCCCACTTCGGTATCGATGTGGGCGTTCAGCCCATGATAGTGGGCGATGAAGCGGCGCCAGTCGGCTTCGGACATATTGCGCACCCAGCGATGGGTGAGGCTGCGCTGGTAGGCGTCGGACTTGCCTTGAAAGTCCTCGTTGATCGTCGGCGGCAACTCAACATCGGCAGGGTCAATGCGATCCGCGAAGTCGCCAGGGGATATGACTGGCGGGTGTGGGTCCTTGATCGAAAGCGTGAATGCCCAGGGTCGCTGGTCACGGCCATCGATGAAGTTGATGGTCTCGTCAACGGCCCATGACGTCCGCGCATGTTCGACCGGAATGGCGGATGGCCCTGAGGGCACTACGCCGGACTTTGTGCCTTCACTGAAGCCGAACTCGTGGTGCTCCCGTTTGAACAGGTCGGCCAGGCCGTGGCGTTCGAGATGCTGGATGTAGTAGTCGCGGCCGTTTTTCCAATAGCGGTACGTCCGCCAGTGTTCTTCCCAGCCGTGATGCGGGATTTCGTCGTTGCCCATGTGCCAGGGGCCGGTGTATCCCATCCGGTATCCGGCGTCTCGAAATGCCTGACCCAACGACGGAACGGACTCCGGAAGCACGGCCCTCTGCCGGACGGTGCCGAAGCGCTCGTCCTGGCCTGACCGGGGGACGCAGAGCAGATGGTGTTGGTGGGGATACAGCCCGGTGAACATCGAGGCCCGGGCCGGCGAACACTGGGGTAGCGGAACGTAGGCGCGGTTCAGCGTCAGGCCGTCGGCGGCCAGCCGGTCTATGTGGGGCGTCTGGGCCACGCGGTTGCCATAGGCGCCGAGATAACTGGCGTCTAGCTGGTCGCAGAGGATGATCAGGAGGTTCGGGCGTGTCTCGGACACAGTTAGTGCCTCCTAGCGGCGCAGTTTCGCGAAATCGGTAGCATGCCTGCCCTTGCCAATGCCTAAGGCCTGATGCCGCCAGCGCGTTTGACGCCCTCCCGCGCTGGGCGTAGCGTGAGGATGGTTCGAGCCTAGATTACTTTGAAATAGGGCAGTACGGGGCCGAAACCAGGGAGGGCGCGAATGACACGACGACACATTCTGAAGGCACTAGGCGCTGGTGGCTTCGGAGCCGGTGCCGCGGCCGTGCTGGCAGCGTGCGGCGAGACCCAGGTCGTCACCAAGGAAGTTCCGGTCGAGAAGATCGTGGTCAAGGAAGTGCCGGTCGAGACCATCGTGACCAGGACCGAGGTTAAGGAAGTACCGGTCGAGAAGATCGTGACGCAGACCCAGGTCGAGGTCCAGGTCCAGGAAGTCCAGGTCGAGAAAGTCGTCACGGAGGTCGTCAAAGAGGTAGTCGAGGTCGAGAAGGTCGTCGAAAAAGTCGTTGAGAAGGTCGTGGAAGTCGAGGCTCAGCGCCCGCCCGTGGTGCTCACCTTTGCGACCGACCACACCTCCGGGCCGCGCGGCGCGGCCGTGCAGTGGGCGGTTGAGAACTGGGCCAATCGGCGGCCAGACGTGAGGGTGCTGGTTGAGCCAGTGGGCGGGGGCTATTGGGACACCCTGTCAATTCGCGCAGCGGCCGGCACGCTGCCGGAAATGGTGCTCTGGGATGGCCACCTTTTCAATGCGTGGCGTGACGACAATACGGTCCTCCAGCTCAATTCCGTCCTCGAAAAAATGGACGGCTGGAATGAGGAGGAGTACTACTACATCCCCAACCTCTGGACCGACAACGGGCACGACGACGACCACAGGTTTCCGCCTCCGCCCCAATTGCACGGCAATCAGTACGGGATCACTTACCAGGGCGGGATCAGCGGCTTCATGTACAACCAGACTCTGGTGGATGAACTCGGCGCCGGTCATCCCGACGACAGCTGGACCTGGGACGACCTGCTGGAGAACGCGCAGAAGACCACCGATCCAGAACAAGGCCTTTGGGGCATGGACGGGGGCGGCAACTGGTATTCGTGGCACCCGATGATCTGGTCAGGCAACGAGGAGTACTTCCGCAGCTACGACGACACCGAATTCACGATGTACGACAACGGCGGCAGCGCGGGCATCGAGTTCATCCACGATGCCGTATTCCAGCACGAGGTCGCCGTGCCCATCGCCGAAATTCGAGAGGTTCGCGGCGAGTTCAGCACGCCGTTCACGGCAGGCATCCAGGCGTACTACCTCACCGAGCGCGTCCGTCAGACGGCGCGCCCGCTGATTCAGATCAAGGATCGGTTCGAGTGGTCGCTGGCGCCTGTGCCCGTCAATCCAGCAACGGGCAGGTCGGGCACGTTCTGGTCCTGCCAGTTCCACGCCGTGACCAGCGGCGCAGAGGCGCGCGGTAACGTGGAAGAGACGACCGAGGTGTGCCTGTACTTCGGGACCGAGGTGCAGCATCGCGTGGCCGGCGTTGACCGCGGCCACCTGCCCATGTGGCGCCCGGCGCTCGAGACGGCGGAAGCGCAGTCAGGCCCGCCGAACAACATGCATTACCTCAAGCAGTACGCCGACGGCACCGAGAACCGGCACCGTCAGTACCGCATGCCCAACTGGGGTGAGTGGTACCAGAGCTGGATCGGACTCGAGCAGCGCTACATGCTTGGCGAGGTAGCGCTGGAAGAGATGATTGGTAACGTCAAGACAGCCGCCGAAACCAACCAGGCGCTGCAGATTGAGGAGATGCGCAGTCGCGGCTGGATCTAACCGGATGGATCGCCAGGTGGGCGCGGGCCAATTGGCTCGCGCCTACTTAAGGCTGCCTTGGCGAGCCCGAGCGTCAGTGAAGCGAAACCCGGGGGTAGGCCCGCGCGTCTGGGTGCGCCTTTCGCTTGGAGCCGCTGTTGCCGCCGCGCTAGTGCTTGCTGGTTGCGGCGACTCAAAGAGTGCCTTTGAGGACTACTCGTTCCCACGAACGAGCTCCGAGAGCGGACGCTATCTCTCCGATGAGGAACACGCCCGCCTGCGCCAGCAGTGGCAGGAGAAGCAGGACGCTCAGGGCGCACAGGCATCCCCGCAAGCTTCAGGGGGCAGTTAAGTCTCGCCCGTAGCCGGCCGCATGTTTGGCCGCAAGTCGGCTGCGGCGAATCTCGTGAAGCCGCGCGGGGCTGATCCGCGATAGGAGGCCCATAGTGGTTGAGAAGCCCAATCTGCTGTTCATATTCACGGACGAGCAGCGGGACGACACGCTGGCCTGCTACGGCAACCGGACCATCCAGGCGCCAAACTTGAACCGCCTGGCCGAAAACAGCTTTGTCGTCGACCGCGCGTACTGCACGCAGCCAGTCTGTACGCCCTCGCGCTCGTCGATTATGACCGGGTACTACCCGCACACGACGGAATGCCTGGAGAACAACGATCCGCTGAAGCCGGAGCATCTGACGCTGGCTGAGCGCGTTCCAGGTGACTACGCCTGCACGTACCACGGCAAGTGGCACCTGGGTAGCGAACTCATTGCGCAGCGCGGCTTCTCGGAGTTCGTGGGGATCGAGGACGGCTACCGGGAATACTACGCAGACCCCGTCGAGGCTCAGCGTCTCAGCGACTATCACCACTTCCTGGTGGAGCAGGGGTTTGAGCCGGATTCCGAGAAATCCCAGCGCGGTGACTCGTCGGCGGACACCGGTACGTTACGGACTTTCTCC
>JAPPKM010000153.1 GCA_028874315.1 Chloroflexota bacterium | reverse complement strand
CATACCGAGCCGGCAGCTCCAGCGCCGCCGCGTTCCCGGCAACGACCTGCAGGTTTGACAGGCCAAGTTGAGACGCTCTTGCTTCCATAAAGTCACGTTGCGTGCGCGAGTTGCTAAGCGCCGTGAATTTCGCTGACGGATAGCGTTCAGCCGCCCACAGCGAAAACGAACCCCAGCCACTCCCCAGGTCCAGCACCCGCTGCCCGTCGGCCAGCTGCGCACGCCGCGCCGTCAGCTCCAGCATCGCGTCCTCGGCTTGGGCCAGCGTCGAATTGCCATTTGGCCAGTACCCACTGCTGTACTTGAGCCGCGGACCGAGGACCAGGCGAAAGAACGCTGTCGGCACCTCGTAGTGCTGCCGGTTGGCGGCCTCGGTCTCAACCGCGACGGGACCCTCGCGGAGTCCTTGCGGCCGTTCCAACGAGCCAGTCCGCTCAAGCGCTCGTAGCCGGCGGCGCAGGGCCAGCCGCACGCCCCGACGCAGGAGTCCGTCAGGCGCCAGCCCGCGGGCCGCCAGCCGCTCAAACCAGGCCTGCTCGTCATCCACGGCGGCGCAGTCCCGGAATGCGGGGCAGGAAAGCCGGTGTCGACTCCACGTACTCGCGATAGCCGGGCTTCGCAGCAACCATCGTGCGCTCCAGCATCGCCACCCCCGAGACACGCCAGAGCAGGAACGTCATGACGATCGGGCTAATCAGCGCCCACCAGGCCCCCACAGCCAGCCCCAGGCAGCCGAAGCCCCACCAGATCACTGCGTCGCCGAAGTAATTGGGGTGGCGCGTCAGTCCCCAGAATCCGCTGGAGAGGACCCGGCCGCGGTTGGCCGGGTCGGACTTGAATCGCGCCAGTTGCAGATCGCCCCCGGCTTCAAAGGCGAAGCCCGTGACCCAGAGCACCAGAGCAAGCACGTCCCATGTGCCCACAGCGGGCGGTTGCGGTGAGCTCAACGCCGCCATCAGCGGCAGTGCCACGACCCACATCACGCCACCTTGCAGCATGAAGACTGTGAAGTAGCTGCGCCACCAGAACGCGGAACCGGCATTCCGCCGGAACTCCTGATATCGAAAGTCCTCCGGCTTGCCCCGATTGCGCCATCCGATGTGTGCAGCCAGACGCACGCCCCAGACCGCCACCAGCACCAGCGTCAGCGCGCTTCGCCCGGGATCGCCCGAACCCAGCCAGATCCCGAGGCCAGCCAGGATGGTGAATCCCAGCCCCCAAAACACGTCAACGATGCCCGCGTTGCGCAGCGCCAGGCTGAGCAGCCACACCAGGGTCATGCTCACCGCAATGGCCGCCGCCGCCGCCAGCAGCAGCCAGATCACAGTCATCGGTACGGTCTGGGGTACTGTCTGCGACTTCGGCCGCGGTTGTCGGGCGTCACGGGCTCAGCCTTCGTCCACCTGGTCACGCGTACGCCCGGCCAGCAGGATTGCGGCGGCCACAATTTCGAACGCCAGGCTGATCCAGTTGGACTGCTCCGCCGCGGATCCGTCCGCAAACATGAAGGGCGCTCGCACGGCGGCGATGGCCAGGTAGACAAGACCGAGCACGCGTTCCGCCGGCCTTCGAAGAAAGAGCGGCGCCACGCCCAGCGCAATGAACACTCCGCCCATCGCCGCGCGGATCTCGGTGATACCGCGCGCTGCGTCCGGGGCCAGCCCGGTAAACCCGCTGACGCTCTCCGGCTTCACAACCAGCACCAGGCCGGACGCAACGGTGGCGGCCAGTACGACAAGTCGCAACAGACGCAGGAGCATTGGCAGGTCCTTCATGGTCTCGGCCCACTTCAGGCTCTCGTCCCAATCCTAGAGTGGTCCGCCCAAGCGGCGCGATTCCGTATGTATTCATCCGGTCGGAGGGCCAAGTTTGACACCGAGTATTGCCAAGTGATAGATAACAGTCCCGATGAAGGATTCGTGCAGGGATAATCCGTCCCGGAATCATCGGTTTCGTGCGGCTCGGTTGCGCAGGGAGGAAGCCATGGACCGACAGAGACACGTAAGCAGGCGCTCGCTTCTGAAACTGGCGGGGGCCGGGGCGCTGGGCACGGGTGCCGCCATTGCGCTGGCGGCCTGTGGCGAAACGCAGATCGTTGAGGTTCCGGTCGACCGCGTTGTTACTCAGATCGTCGAGAAAGTCGTAACTCAGCAAGTCCCGGTTACGAAAGTAGTTGAGAAGATTGTTACGCAGCAAGTGGCGGTCGAGGTTCAGAAGGAAGTGCCGGTCGAAGTGCAGAAGATCGTGACTGTTGAGGTCGCTCCGCAGCGGCCGCCGGTCACGTTGGTTGCCTGGTACAACCAGATCGAGTACACCAAGCCGGCCTGGGACAATATTTCATCTGCCTATACGGCCCAAAACCCCCACGTCACGCTGAAGGCCAACGGCGTGCCTCACCCCGACGCGGTCACCAAGTACCTGACGGCGCTGGCCGGCGGCGAGAGCATGGACATCGTGTACGTCCATCCGCAGACAAACTCCGTGCTTGCGGCCCGCGGGGCAGTGCAACCATTGGATGACTTCTGGAACAACGACAGCGAGTTTCCGCTCGGCGATTTCTACGAAGGCTTGCTGCTCCAGCACCAGTACCTCGACGGCAAGTTCTACGCCATCCCCATGCAGCACGCGCCAATCTTGCTGATCTACAACAGGGACTCGCTTGCGGAGCTCGGCATCGGCGACCTGTGGGAAATGGACAAGGAAGGCAAGTGGACGATCGACGTTCACACCGACATCCTGGAACGTGGCGTCGCCGGCGAGGGCGAGAACCAGACGTGGGGCGGCCGCGAGATACCCGCAGCTCTCAAGATCTACTACCTCTGGGTGTGGGGATTTGACGGCAGCGTCTGGAACGAGGACGCCACCGCCACGCACCTGAACGAGCAGGGCTCGGTGGAAGCCTTCGAGTACATCACTCGTCTGATCAAAGATGAGTTGGTCCCCTCGCGCGACTTCTCGCGGGCATTCCCGGGCGGCGCCGAGGGCATGTTCCTCAGCGGCAATCTACGGACCTACTGGGGCGCCAAGTGGACCACCACCAAGGTTCCGGATGACATCAACGCGGGAATCGTGCCGCCGTACATGATGCCCAACGGCACTAACACCAACCGCGACGCCACCAACGCCTACGGCATCCACGGGGCCAGCAACAATCCCGAGGAGGCCTGGGACCTGCTGAAGTACATGACGACCGAAGGGATCGTCGAGATGTACAAGGTCGGGTTCACGGCGCCCACGCGGAAGTCGCATGAGGATCTGGCCGTATGGCTCAATTCGCTGGCGCCATGGGAAGACCCGGCGGTCCACCGCGCGGCCGTCGAGCGCTACGACCGGGTGTTCTTCCACCCCGTCCGCTACGACGAAATCAACAACGACTTTGTGCTGCCGGCGGTGGACGGCGTGATTCTCGGGGAGGAGACGGTCCAGGAAGCCATGGACCGGATCACGCCCGGAATCGACGAACTGCTCAACGAGCCGCTCTAACGCCGCTCGTGCAGCCGGCAGGACGTAGCTTGGCTGTGAAGCCCGGCGCCCGCACCGGCGGGCGCCCGGGCTTCACGCACACGTGGGCCTGTCCGCGTGGCTAGCCTCACGGCTCAACTGCGACCCACCCCGCCAGCCAAAACGGGCCTGCGGTCCGTCCGCTGGCGCCGCCACCTGATCGGTTACCTGTTCATCAGCCCGTGGATCGCGGGGTTTGCCCTCTTTACAGCCTTCCCCATGATCTACTCGCTCTTCCTCAGCTTCACCAAATACGACCTGTTGGGTCCCCCGGAATTCGTGGGCTTCAGCAACTTCGAACGCATGGTGTCGGATCACCTGTTCCTGACGGCGCTGGGGAACACGGCCTTCTACACCCTGCTGGCCGTGCCCATCCAGCTTCTGCTGGCGCTCGTCATGGCGCTGCTGCTTAATCAAAAGCTTCGCGGAATAAATGTCTTCAGGACCGCCCTTTACCTGCCAACCGTCACGCCCACCGTGGCCTTTGTCGTGCTGTTCGTCTACATGTACAACCCCGAGTTCGGCATTTTCAACGCAATTCTCGGCTGGTTCGGCATCCCCAAACTTGGCTGGCTCACCGACCCCAACCTGGCCAAGCCGGCCTTCATCATCATGAGCCTGTGGCACGTCGGTGGCCAGATGGTCATCTTCCTGGCCGGCCTTCAGGCCGTACCGGAAACGTTGGTCGAAGCCGCCTCAATCGACGGCGCCGGCAAGCT
>JAPPKM010000123.1 GCA_028874315.1 Chloroflexota bacterium | reverse complement strand
CTGGAGCTTCCGCGTGGCCGAGGACGCGGCGGTGGGCACCGTGGTGGGCACGGCCACGGCCCGCGACCTGGACGGCGGCCCGCTGACCTACGCGCTGACGGCCGGCAACACCGGCGGCGCCTTCGCCCTGGACGCGAGTTCCGGCGCCCTGACGGTGGCGGGCGCGCTGGACCACGCGACGACGCCCAGCTACACGCTGACCCTGACGGCCACCGACGCCCACGGCGGCACGGCCACCACCACGGTGACCGTGACGGTGCTCGACGTGCCCCCGCAGCCGATGTTCGCGGAGTCCGGCTACACCTTCACGGTGGCCGAGGACACGGCCGTCGCCACCCAGGTCGCCACCATCCGGGCCACGGTCGCCGGCGGAGGACCGGTCACGCACACGCTGACCGCCGGCAACACCGGCGGCGCCTGGACGCTGGACGCCACCACCGGCGAACTCAAGGTCGCGGAGCCCCTCGATCACGAGACCGCCCCCACCTACCAGCTGATCGTCGAAGCCCGCAGCGGCCCCGCCGCCGCCACCGCCGCCCCCGTCACCATCACCGTCACGAGCGTGGATTAGCCGCCGGAGTTCGCGGCGGCCAGCTTTGCCTTCAGCGTGGCCGGGGACGCCCTGTCGGGGGCTGAATCGCCGTGAATAGCCATCGGATTGACCGAGGCCAGGATGAACGACGACTGATGGAATAATTCGATACGTTGCAGGTGAGATGATGTCGTGCCGAACAAGAAGTAATGCGTTCTTCATGACATTGATGGATTAATGATTCACATGTAGATATTGACATTACTTGTACTCGCTCCGTAGAGTCCCGGCACGCAACGATTGCCTGGGCCGGAACGGCGTGCGGGACGGGTGGCCGGTGGGGCGGATGCTGGGGCGCTGCGCGGGCCTGGGCGCGTGGTCGGCCCAGCGGGTGGCGCTGGCGGCCGTGACGGCGGCCTTGCTGCTCAGCGCGGTGTGGCTCGGCCATGTCGCGCCCTTGCTGGCGCAGGACGGCGTCGGCATCGCGTTCGACGACCTGAGCAGCTATCCCACGGAGACGACCGTCGACGGCTTCAACGTCCAACTGACCAATCTCGACGCGGACGTGGCCTACCAGGTAGTCGTGTCCAGCAACAACGCCGCCGCCGTCGGCGTCGGCGCTTGCCGGACGGCGTCGCGGACGCGGTCGGTGACGGGGGTGACGGCGAAGGATCTGCGGTTCTTCGTCTATGCCTGCGCGGTGGCGCCGGTGACGCTGACGGCGGAGGTGCGCCTGGCCGGGGCGGCCACGGCCGCGGCCACGGTCAGCCGGGCGCTGACGGTGCTGGCCTTCCCGGTGGGGGCGCCGGCGGGAGTGCGGGGGGTGCGGACGATGACCCGCGGGGCGACCCGCACGGGGACGCCCGGCATCGTGCCCAACGTCAGGTTCGACCGCATCACGCACGATTCCGCGCGGGCGCGCTGGGACGACCAGCCCAGCAATGGCGGGCCGGACCTGACGGGCTACGGCGTGCTGCTCTGGAAGAAAGGCACGACCCAGCCGCCGTGGAACCAGGCGGTCAGTATCGGGGTCACGCTTGAGCAGCCGTTGACCGGCTTAGAGCCTTCCACGACCTATCGGTTCCGCATCCACGCCTGCAACGGTCCGGACAGTTGCGGCTGGTGGACCAACCCGCCCAAGGAATTCACCACCCTGCCCGCGCCCACGCCCACCCCTACCCCCACGTCCAAGCCCCAGCGCCCCGATCCGACTGCACCGCCCGAGCAGCCCGATCCGCCCAAGCCGCCGCCCATTCAGCGCCCAGGCTCCGCCATCGCCAACCAGATGTACCTGGTGGGGCGTCCGGTGTCGCTCCTGTTACCGGCGGCCAGCGGCGGCGGCACCTGGACGTACACGCTGTCGCCGGCGCTGTCGAACGGGCTGACGTTTGACCCGAGTTCGCGCACCATCGCCGGCACCCCGCAGCTGGGCGCCAACGCCGCGCAACACACGTACACGGCCACGAAGACCGAGAACGGCGCCACGACGATCGAGACGAGCAAGTTCGCCGTCGCCGTGTTCAACCTTGAGATCTGGGCGCACCGGAGGCCCGACGACTACGCCCGGCGGTTGCAGGGCTCGATGTTCTGGGGCGGGGTCTATGAGCGTTGGAAAGTGTTGGAATACGCGCTGATGTCGATCGGGGACGTGCTGCCAAGCGGCGTGACCAGGGCCGGCGACTACTGGTTTCAGCTGCGGCTGCCGGCCAGCGCGGGGTTTCAGATCAACTCGAGTGGAGGATGCGACTGGGATGTCGCCGGCCAAAGCGACACGACGCAGGTGCAGACCGCATGGACGCCCGCCGCCTGGGGCTTCTATTTCGTGCGCTGCAGTCTCGGGTCAGCGAGCAGCGCCAATGTCGAACTCTGGGTCCGCGACGCGGACGGCACCGAAGCCCTGCTCCAGACTCGGCCGCTGAGCGGCCAAGCCTGGCATGACGCCGACCACGTGACGTCGTTTTACGTACGCGGAACCGCTGGAGGCACGATCCAACTCGTCGAAAGCACGTTTGGGGCTGGGCATGGGCTGTTCCGCAGCCTCCGGCCCGACAATCTTGACTCGATGGAGGTGCCGAACGCCCTCTTGGGGCAGCTTGAGCAATACACCACGGCGGCGGCGGTTTGGACCGCGGTGGAGGGCGTGACCGTCGGGCGCATCCTGAGCAACGATCCGCCAGATGCCGTAATCGTCGGGTACTGGGATACGGAGCCGGCCGACGAGGACGATGGTGTCTGCGAGAAGAGCATCGCCTGCGTGTATGTCGGCGGGCTGTATCCCCATCTGAAGTTGGAGATGGAGTTTTATATCGAAGATCCGCCGCATTGGGGGACCGATCCCGATGCACGCACGTGGACGGATGACTATGAAGATTGGAAAACCAACAAACAGTCACGTCAGTACCTACCTGCCGTAGTCGTCCATGAGTTTGGCCACGTGCTTGGGCTGGGGCACAGCAATGATCCGTCGGACATCATGAACGGATCGCCCCGTGAGATCGGCTGCACCGGCAAAGACTGCGGTCTATCGGAAAACGACAGCAAGGGCGCCCGAGCAATCTACACCAGCCCGCACCATGCCCGGCACTATGGCCCGGACTAGCCGGTTGAGCATGTCCGGGAGAACCCATGGCCGCCGACTTGCGTTGGGGTTGTTGATCGCGGCGTTGGCCGCAGCGGCGCTGGTGGCGGCGGCTTGCGGCCCCGGCGGCGACTCGCTCCATCCCGATGCGTCACATCGGCGGGTCTACACGTTGTCCGACCCCACGTGGCGGGTGGCGCCGTCGCTGACAGAGCAGATCGTGCGCTCGACGACCATCGTACGGGCGACATTGCAATCGACCACGGCGGCGGTGGTGGCCGAGCCGGACGGCGGCGGCTACCGGCCGGTACAGGAACTGCGATTCACGACGCACGAGTACCTGAAGGGCAGCGGGCCAGCGACGCTGCTGGTGGCCGTGCGGGGGGGCGCGACCTATGCCACCGAGGCGGGGGCGCGCGCTGCCGCCGAGTTCGCCACTGCGGGACGAGTCACGACCTGGGACGACCGCCAGGCCGTGCTGTTCCTGCGCACGGCCCATCCGACGTACGCGCCGGTAGGGTCGAGCGCGACCGACGCCACCGTGGCGGCGGGCGCGCTGGCGTTCGTGCTGTCGAACCCCACCCAGTCAAGCTGGGCCTACAGCGTGGACACGCTGAGCCGGGTCTGGCTGCCGGCGGAGGACCCGCCGGCCGAGGGCGTGACGCCGACGGCCTTCATCACGGACGGGGCGCCGACGCCACCGCCCACAATCACCCTGGCCGACCTGCGGGCTCAGATCCGAGAACTGGAAGCAGAATTCGCCGCCGGAGCATCGACTCCTGGGTTCGATAAATGTGTGAATAGCCGAATTTTGCGCGAGCGTTTTTCTCGTGCTGAGCCGTGGACCCCGAGCCAACTCACTGCCCCACTTAGCTCCGGCGAGGCAGCTGGAACTGATGTCTATCGGAACGTGAGCAACGACAGCGATCCACAGTACTACCGTTATTGGATTGGCGGCCCTGATGCAGCGCTCTTCGAACCAATTATCGTTGACGACGATGGCCAGTCCAGCACGGGCTACACGCACTTGTTGCGCGCGGTCCGCCCGCTGCCGACCGGCGACTATCGACTCAGCTACAGTTCGCAGATTTACGTGTTCTTTCCCTGCCGATTCGTTCCCCTGGACGCACACCGCGACATAACAGTTCAAGTCACGGC
>JAPPKM010000046.1:363-34837 GCA_028874315.1 Chloroflexota bacterium | reverse complement strand
ACGTCGTGGGCGTCTACCGTCTGGCGCTCCAGCGGGAGACGCTCAGCGGTCCGATAGTCGTGGCGGCGTCTGAGACGGTGACCAACCGCGAATTCGTCAAGACCATGGGGCGGGCTCTGCGCCGGCCCGTGATGCTGCCGGTACCGGCGCCAATCCTGCGAGCGGCGCTCGGCGACTTCGCGCGCGAGGCGCTGCTTTCCAGTCAGCGGATGGTCCCGCGGAAACTGCTCGACATTGGCTACGACTTTCGCCAGCCACACCTGGAAGCCGCGTTGCGCGCGGCAATCCGATCCGGCTAGGTCTGGGTACTGCCGGTGAACCGCCGAACTCGGACCGCGTCCCTGTGATCGTCCGTCGATTCTTGAGCGTGCGGCCGGCGGCTCGTGTCTCGGTCGCGGTCCGCAAGTGGCGAGTTGCCGTCGCGAGCTTCGGGGTAGCTGTGCTCGTCGCCCTTTCAGCGACCGGCGCTGCGGCGAGCCCAGCCAGCTTTCCGCTCCAGCACGGCTTCTTCTACACGCAGACTGGCGGCGGGGGAGGCCTTGGTTATTCGGTCGTGGACGCGCCCGGCGCTCCAATCTGGACGTCCTTTCAGGGCCTTGGGGGTCACGAGCTTCTGGGCTATCCGATTTCGCAGCCCTGGCATGCAGCGCCGTTCGTCTACCAGGCCTTTCAACGGGCCGTGCTTCAGGTGGGTCCCGATGGCGAAGTTCGCCCAGCCAACATCTACGACGTGCTGTCGTCGGCAGGACACGATCCGTGGCTGCTCGACTTCAAAGGCATACCACCCAGCACGTTGTTGCCCGCAGACACCGGCCCACTGGCTCGCCTGGAAGTGCTGTCCGCTGCTTCGGAAGTCACGGACTTCTGGAGAGCCTCTCCGAATGCCTTGACCAGATTCGGATTGCCACTTGGATATGCGTCGGCACCGGACGGCGGCGTCCTCAGGGCCCAGCGAGCCGTCCTTCGCCTCAGTGACGGACAGGTTCGCCTGGCACCGGCCGGTGATCACTTCAAGCAAGCTGGGATGATTCCGGCGCCAAGCACGGTGCCATTGGCGCCGCCCCGCATTCCTCGACCGCTGGTGGAAGCCCACAGTCCGTTGGTGACCAGCGTGGCCTTCGACCCATCGGGCGCCACGTTCGCTACCGGCGGCTACGACCGCCGCGTCGTGATCTGGGATCGGGCGACCTTGACGCCGATCCATGAACTCCTGGGCCACTTTGACGGCATCTACGAAGTCGCCTATTCGCCTGATGGCTCGCTCCTCGCCAGCGCTTCCGAGGATGACACCGTGCGGCTCTGGGATACGCGCTCGGGCGAGCAAGTCCATGTGCTCCAGGCTGACGAGCGTTGGTTCACAAGCGTGGCCTTTAGTCCAGACGGAACCCTTGTGGCTGCGACGACCTACGCCGCGGCCCATGTGTGGGATGTGGCGACCGGTGAGCATCTCGCCAAGTTCGACGACATTGACGCCTGGTCAAATGGCGTCGCCTTTACACCAGACGGCGGAGGTCTGATTACCTCCGGTTGGGCCAGGGCGGATATCTGGGACATGGCAACAGGAGAACGCCTGCTCGAGTTCATCGAGCAGCACTCACGGGCTGTGCTGTCCCTCGCCATCAGTCCCGACGGCACGCGCCTAGCTACTGGCGCCGACGACAACACAGCTGTGCTGTGGGACGCAACGAACGGATCAGCGCTGGCCACGCTTGCCGGACATAGCGACTCGGTGTGGCAGGTGGCGTTCAGCCCGAACGGGCGTCGAGTGGCCACGTCCTCAAGCGACGGAACGGTGGGGGTGTGGGACGTTGCCACGGCAACCAGGCTATACAGCCTCACCGGCCACACGACTGACGTTCAGGGGCTCAGCTTCAGCCCGGATGGCGAAATCCTGCTTTCGGGGAGTTGGGACGGAGACGTTGGCGTGTGGCTGACGGCGCTCTCGGAACTAGCCGCCGAAACCGCCCTGCCCGCGTCGGGCAATGCCGTGGACTACAGTCCTCTCGGTACGTCGGTGGCGGCCGCCTTGGATAACGGCTGGCTCGTGATCGTCGGAACCGATGGTGCGATCCGGGCATCCGTCGCAGCACATGACCGACCGGCGCGAGTTGCGGCCTATTCGCCTGACGGACAGATCGTGGCCTCCGGCGGAGACGACGGCCGGGTGCGACTGTGGGATGCCGCGCACGGAGCGCTGCTGAGCGAAGCGCCAGCCGTGCCGGATAGCGTGACAGCCTTGACCTTTGCGGCGGACGGTCACTTACTGGCAGGCGACGCCCGAGGCGTCGTCCGCAGGCTGGATCCGAGCAACGGTGCCGAGAACTGGGCCGTGATGGCGTCCGGCCCCATCACGGCGCTGGCAACGGATGGATCGGGCCTTGCGGCAGTCGGCACGTATCGCGAAGTCTTGCTCCTGGATGCGGCAACCGGTGCTGAGCGGTTGCGACTGACAGGGCTCGATGACTGGATCCGGGCCATCCGCTTCGCCCCGCGGGTCGCCGAGATGGCGCTGGCGGACGGCGCGGCGATCAAGATTCTCGCGAGTGGATCCAACAGCCTGCTGCGAGAGATCGAGCCGGAGGCGGGGCTCATCACGTCGCTGGCCTACCGGCCGGTCGGCGACGAACTAGCCATCGGCGTATATCAGCGCGCCCTCCTGCGCGACCCCACCGGCAGCCTGAAGCTGGGACGCGCTATTGATGCCCACATCGACTGGATTCGAGCGGTCGCGTACAGCCCCGACGGCGCGCTGCTGGCCACGGTTGGGGACGACCGCGCCCTGCGCTTCTGGATCACCCGCGTGGACTGACCCCGCCGGGTCGACTGACGAGCACACATCGATATCTGGCTGAAGGTCCTCACGGGATTGGCGGTTGCCGCTGCCGTCGCGTGGGTCTGGTTGCTCGTTGGTCGCGGATGGTTCTGGCGCACCGAGGTGCAACTGCCGGCGTCATCACCCGGCGCGTCGCAAACGCGATGGCCATCGGTGACCGTCATCGTGCCGGCACGCAACGAGGCCCGGCTACTCCCGTCAACGCTGCCGGCGCTGCTTCGTCAGGACTATCCGGGCTGCTTGCGGATAGTCGTAGTGGATGACTCCAGCACCGACGGCACGGCGGACGTCGCACGTGGCCTCGGCGCACGCGCAGACGCTGGCGATGTCAACGTAGTCACGGCGCCTCCGCTTCCGCACGGCTGGGCGGGCAAAGTCTGGGCCATGCACACCGGCGCCACTTCCAATCTGGCTCAAGAATGCGACTACATCCTCCTCACGGACGCTGACATCGCTCATCCACCCGACCTCCTCCGCCGGCTGGTAGGCATGGCCGAGCATCGCGACCTGGACCTTGCGTCGGTGATGGCGCACCTGCGGGCAGTTACGCCATTCGAGCGACTGCTGGTCCCGGCCTTCGTGTACTTCTTTGGACTGCTCAACCCCTTCCGTTGGTCAAACGACCCCAATCGCGGAACGGCGGCGGCCGCCGGTGGCTGCGTGTTGGTACGCCGGCGGATGCTCGAACGGATCGGTGGCCTGGATTCGATCCGTGGCCAGATCATCGACGACTGCGCCCTGGCCGCTCGTATCAAGCAGGCGGGAGGACGCACCTGGCTGGGGTTGGGCCACGATGTGCGCAGCGAGCGTGGTTACGCCGGACTTTCCGGCGTCTGGCACGTCGTCGCGCGCACGGCCTACACCCAACTCGCCTTCTCGCCCTTACGACTCCTGGGCACAGTCGTCGCGCTACTGCTGGCCTTCGCCGCGCCGCCGGCTGCGGTGGTAACGGGTGGCGCGAGCCTCGTGATTGGAATTGACACCGGATCAGCGGCGGCGGCCCTGGCGACCGGAGTCGTTGGATGGGCGCTGATGACCTGCAGCTACCTGCCGATGACACGCTGGTACGGCGGCTCGTTGCTGCGGGCGGTCACGTTGCCGCTGTCAGCCGTCATCTACGTGACCATGACCTTGGACTCGGCACGCCGGCACTACCGTGGGGTCGGCGGCGGCTGGAAAGGCCGAACCTACAGTCCTTAGCGGAGTGGGGCCTGATCAGTCGGCCATCGGCGAATGTAGTGGCCGCACCAGTAGTCGAGCGGTAGGTCATCACCCTGGCTAGTTGAGATTGCACGTCCTGTCTAGACTGACGCGGCCGCGCCGCTGGAGCACCACCCATACAGATCGATCTCGAGCAATTCCTCGACGACGGCTACGTGATTCTGAAGAACATCGTTCCACCCGATCGGCTGGACGAGTTGCGCGCCAGCTTCGAAACGCTGGTCGACCGGCAGCAGGCCATCTGGGCGCGCGATCGCGACGACCCGGGCTCCTTCGCCTACGTGGCCAAGCAGCCGCGCCTTGCGTTTCAGACCGTCATCGATGCAGCGACGGCCAACACGGTGGAGTTCTGTCTCCACGAGAACACGCTCGGAGTAAGCCGGCAAGCACTTGGCACGCGCGACGTGGGGCTGAAGCAGATGATTCTCCTGTGCAACCCGGAGACCGCCTACGGGCCGGACTTGTGGCATCGCGATGTGAGTCACGGGCCAACCAACAATGCTCCCCTGGCGGGTTTACAGGAGGACATGCTGGCCAACGGTCCGGGCTCCGTGCAGTGGAACATCCCGCTGTACGACGATGACGTGCTGTGGGTTGTTCCCGGCAGTCATCGGCGCCTGAACACGGCGCGGGAGAACCAGGAGCTCTTGAAGGATCCCCGCGCACGCCTGTCGAACTGTACCCAGGTCAGCCTCAAGGCCGGCGACGGCGTGATGTACATCAACACCATCCTGCATTGGCCCAGCAACTACAGCACCAGGCTGCGGCGCATCATCCACCTCAGGTACACCTCGTTCGGTGGCCAGTTGTACCCCTACGGCTCCCGCTTCCTTTGGGAGCCGAGTTTCGTCAAGCATCTATCGGCGGAGGGACAAGCGGGCTTCCATCGGTTTCTCGAACTGGCTGAACGCGAGGACGATCGGATCGAAGCGTTTTATCGCGCGATGCTCGACCAGGATCCGGAAGCCTTCCGGCAGGCTCTTGCCCTGCTGCATCCAGGCGACACCGGGCGGATGGTCTGCGTAATCCTTCTGGAGAAACTGGCGCGCAGGATGGGCTTGCTGAAGCGCCCGGAACTGGCCGACCTACCGGACCGCGAGCGCGCCTCGGCCGTCGGCGAGCAGACCTTCAGCATCGGCAACCTCGAGGCGCTGGCCCGGCGATTCACCGCCGCTGAAACGAAGCTCCTTGGAGAGCGCTTTGCGCCCTTGGACGCCAGGCTCCAGATTGAGACCGAGCACTTCGTGCCCAGCCTCGCGAGCAAACCGACTCGCTACGCGCAAGAGCACACGCCCGACGATTTCGATCTGGACGACTTCATCGCAAGCTGGAGCAAAGCCGCCTAGGCGAAAATCGAGCTATCTCGGATGGCACGCGCTCGGAGCGCCACGCTACGGATCTGAATGCTGGTCGGGGCGGCCGGATTTGAACCGGCGACCTCCTGACCCCCAGTCAGGTGCGCTACCAGCCTGCGCCACGCCCCGGTGAGGCGAGTCTATCAGCGAGCGTTTGGCGTGGTTGGCGAGCCACCGGCCGCCACGGCTTGCCGCAGCCGCCGCTGACGGCGCCACACGTCCCACGGCCGCGACGGACCGGCGACAAAGGGCCGCAGGTCGTCCCAGGCGACTCGGCGGCGGGCCGCTACCTGCTTCCGCTGCCTCAGCATCGGACCGAGCGAGCGCAGGCCGGCCAGCCGCCCGCGCAAGGCCGCCAGGTTCCGCTGTCGGGCCATGGTGATTGGCAACGACGCCAGGTCATAGGCCACTAGGAGCGGTCCGTAGAGCAGGAGGGCGCGCGTAGGGTGATTCTTGGCAATCGTCCAGACCTTATTGCGCCCTAGGTGAAACGTCTTGAACGCCGACTCTTCGGTGCCCGTGGCTGAGTGCGCGTGCACCACTCGCGCATCCGGGACATAGCGGGCGGTCCACCCCAGCCAGCGAGCACGCCAGGCCAGGTCCACGTCCTCCAGGTAGGCAAAAAACGACGGATCGAATCCGCCGGTTTCGTCCAGCAACGCCTTGCGATACAGCGCGGCTCCCGCGCAGGCGCCAAAGATCTCCCCGGCGGCGTCAACACCAACCGATTCCGAGTTGTGTCGGTCCCACGCGATGCCCAGCACATCCGTCACCACGCCGGCGGAGTCGATGATGTTGGGATCTCGATCCAGCACGATCCGACTGGCGAACGATCCAATCTCGGGATGCTCATTCGCGGCCCGAACCAGTGAGTACAGCCAATCGGAATCGGGAACCGCGTCGTTGTTGAGGGTGGCGATGAGCTGCGCCCGAGCCAGGCCGAAGCCGATGTTATTGGCCTCGGAGAACCCGTGATTGGACTCCAGTCGTTTCAGAACGGTTCGGGGATACGCCTCGGCAATCCACTCCGCGGTACCGTCGGTGCTGCCGTTGTCCACGACAATGGTCTCGAACTCAACCCCGGTCTGACCCGCCAGCGCCGGCAGGCAACGTCGCAAGTGGCGTAGCCCGTTCCAGGTCACGATCACAACGGAGGCATCAAGCGTGTCTGACACTTTGCGTTCAGCCATCACGTTGCGCACAGGTCGTTGTGCGATGCCCGCGGATGGCCGGGCAGGCTGCGCCGCCTGCGTCTACGCTTGCGCTGGCATCGGGTTTCATTCGGGAAGGCATGCAACGGCAACTTCGGTCGATCTCTCCCACACAACTGCGCGCGTACGACACCTGTCCACTCCAGTATCGGATGCGGTACCTGGATCGGGTGCCGACTACCGACTCGCCGGCGTCGTTGGTCGGCCAGGCGGTCCACGCCGCCCTGGAGCGCAACTTTCTGGTGAAACGACGCAGCGGCTATGACCTGGATTTGGATGAGGCCGCCGAGATCTACGACGACGTTTGGGACGCCCGGCTTCCACCAGCGGTTGCATCGGGACCTTTGGCGGACGAGTTCGAGGAGGCTTACGCGTCAGGCCAATCGGTTTTGGAGCTCTACCTGACCGACGTTGCTCCCCGCGTCGTTCCGCATCTGATTGAGCATCGATTCAGATTCGACATACCAGGTGTCCAGGTCCAGCTCGTGGGCACCGTCGACCTCATCGACCGGAACGGCGTGGTGATCGACCACAAGACCTCGTGGCGGGCTTACCCCGAGTCCTATCCCGATCGGGATCTCCAACTACAGTGCTACGCGATCGGGTACGGAGTCTTCAGGGCCGGAACACGGATTCGTCCCGGCAACCTGCCGGCGCCGTTCTTCATTCCTCAAGTCCGCGTTGATGTGCTGGTTCGCGAAGATCCGCCATTCGTCCAGCAGCTGCACGCGACGTATGGCCGCCAGGATCTGGAACAGTTTGCGGCCCGAGCAACTGAAATTGTAGTTGGTATTGAGACGGCCCGATTTGATCCCTTCTGGCAAGCGCCGAATCGAGCCGAGGACCCTCAGGTCTGCCGCCGCTGTTCGTATGCCCTGATCTGCGAGGCGTCCCTCGTGTGGGACGAGCTACTGGAGAACGGCGGCCAGGATGGAGACGAGGAAGAACAGCGCTGACGCGCCTATCGTGAAGTTGAAGGTCAGCCGGTCGACGCCGCGCCGGGCGTGAAAGAACGAGCTGTCGCTGCCGCCCAACGCCGAGCCCATCCCCGTGTTCCGCAACTGGATCAGAACCGCGGCAATCACAATGATGGAAAGCACCAACTGGGCGAGTTGCAAGGGCGCGTTCATTCGGTCAGGCAGTCTCCGGGGCCGCCGGGCGTCCGTCGTTGACGGCCATCGTGGCGGCGATCTCGATGGCCATCTCCATACTATCCGCCCGCGCCACGCCTTGCCCGGCAATGTCGAAGGCCGTGCCGTGATCCACGCTGGTACGAATGATGGGCAGACCCACGGACACGTTGATTCCGTCAAAGAACCCGGCCACCTTCACGGCCACGTGCCCCTGGTCGTGATACATCGCCACCACCCCGTCGAACGCCCCGTTTCGCGCCCGGTTGAAGACAGTGTCGCCCGGCTCGGGCCCCGTCACGTCCAGGCCGTCGTTGCGCGCGTCTTCGATGGCCGGCCGAATAAACGTTTCATCCTCGTGTCCGAACAGACCGCCTTCCCCCGCGTGCGGATTGAGCCCGCAAACGGCGATCCGTGGCTCCGGGATGGCCATCATCCGCAGCGTCTCATCCAGCAGAACAATTACGTGACGCACGTTTTCCCGCGTCACTCGCTCAATGGCATCGCGCAGGGAAACGTGCGTGCTGTTGTGAATCACCCGCAGCCCCGGCGCCACCAGCAACATGCGCGCGCCAGGTGAGTCGGTCAGGTCGGCCAGTAGCTCGGTATGTCCCGCGTAGTTGTATCCGGCGGCATTGATGGCCGCCTTGTTGAGCGGCGCCGTGACAATCGCCGCCACCCGGCCGTCGAGCGCAAGCTTTGTGGCCACGATGACCGCCTCCGCCGCGGCCGCGCCGGCCCTGGCGTCGACCATCCCCACGGGCACCTCGTTCAGATCGCGTCGCCAGGGGTCGTAGACCTGGATCTCATCAATCCCCCGGTCCAATGCGTCCAGGTCCACGGCGGCGACGTCGAGGCCCACTGCGCAGGCAGCCCGTTCCATCGTCCGAAAATCACCGACGACAACGGCGCGACAGGCAGCCTGGATGTTCGGATTCGCCAGGGCCTTCGCCGTGATCTCGGGTCCGACACCCGCCGGATCGCCCATAGTGACGGCAATCAGCGGCCGCTGATCGGCGGAGGTCACGATCTCGGATACCTGTGGTGCGGCATTGGGCGCTCGTTTGAAAGCCGTAACGTCATGCTGCCTGGCTCACCGTGGAGCATAGGCGCCTGAAGGCGGTCGTCAGCGCGTCCGGACCTCCCATGGTCCCGCCCTTGGTCACGACAGACGCCACCCGGCGTGTACCGCGCAGCGCATGCCCGCCGGGCACGCCCCACTCGATCTCCCCCAGGACCTCGATGGCGTCCACCTCCAGCGCATCCAACGCGGCGCGTGCGGTATCCCCACCCGTGAGAATCAAGCCCGGCTGATCCGCGGCGTCCGCGATGGCTCTGCAAAGCTCGACCACGTACCCTAGGTGGCGTCGGCGTTCCTTGGGTCGCGGCGCCGTTCCCTCAATCGTCGTATCGAAAACCGTCAACCGGTCATTCGACCTATACAGGCGCGTCTCTCGAACGGCGGCTTCGATGTCCGCTCCACTTCGAATTCGCATGCGCCGTGCAAAGCCCCTGCTGAGCGCGCGCTCGACCTGCACCTTGGTATGGGCGCTGGGTGTGCCTACCACGGCTGCCACGAATGCCGATCGCTCCAGGCCCACAGGTCGGAGTGGGCTCTGATCGGGTTGCGCCAAATACTCGGCAAGCCCGGCCGATCCCGCGCTGATGCGCCCGGCAGCGGACGAGCGCAGGGCCCACGCGATGGCCCGCAGGTCGCCGTCCGTCTCCACGTCCGGCACCACGACATCAACGCCGGTCCCCTGTGCCCTCGTAAGCACGTCGACCAAGCCGTCTGGATCTCCCCGGACGACGTCGAGCGGCACATGCTCCGTCTTCAGCCCAGCGCTGTTCCTCAAGAGGGTCGGAATGTGCGATTCCCGAATCGGAGTTACCGGGTCTCGCCCCGGCGTGGCGTCGGCGACAGGCACACCCTCCAGCCGATGAATCCCATCCACCGTCGTCCGGCCGCCGGTCGGATAGGCAGGCGCAAACACCAGCGGGCCCGAGCCGGTGGCCTCGAACAGCGCTCGCAACTCGGCCCCAATGTTCCCGCGCAGCAGCGAGTCGGTCTTCTTGTAAATCCGCGCCGACGTTCCGCATGGCAGCGCGTGAAACGCGGCCTTCACACTCGCGGCGGCATTGGCGGCCGAAACGTGTCTGGATTCGGTGCTCAAGGCAACCACCGATCCGTGCGATGGCCAGACGCGGGCACGAGTCGAAACCATGGTCTGCAGGCCGGCCTTCCGAAATTGCAGCGCGGTATCCAGCGCCCCCGTCAGGTCGTCGGCGATGACGGCCCAACGGTCCATACCTCAGGCCACCAGCGGCAGCGTGTCCGGTGCGTGCGTCAAGACCCCAACCTGCGGTGCGGTGCCGCTTGTCCGTGCCAGGGCCGAAAGCGCGGTCTCCACATCCGGCGCCGTATCGAACCCAAGCGCCTCTGCCTCGTGTGGCGCGATGCCGTCCGATACCAGCACCACGCGCGCGTATTCCCGGACCCTGGCCCAGGCCACGGCCAGCGATGCGGCCACGCGGTCGTCGATCTCGTTGCGCTCGTAGCGTCGCAACAACTCGTCCGCCGGCTGCGCCGTGTAGTCCAGCATGTCGGGATGCGTCACGGCCACGCCTTCCGGGCACGGCGTCACCACGATGATGGTCCCGCCCGGCCGCACCATCAGCATCGCGGGATACAGGCTCTTGTGGGCCTGCCAGAACTCGATGTCGCACGGATGCGATCCCGCCACCACCGCGTCCAGCCCGGCGGGTGCGCGAACGCCGTAAATGCGCCGGGCGTCTTCGACGGCCCGTCGATACGTAGGCCGCGTGGCGCCAAAGCGAGCCGTCACGATCCGCCCGTCGGCATTGAGCGTCACGTTCAATACGTGCTGCATACCGCAACGCTCGGCAATCAGCTCCATCTCGGCGCGTACCGGCGTGTCGACTTGACCCAGCAACGGCGTCCGTGCCTTGGCGCTGAACATGTGCGTGGCGGCCGTGGTGGCGGCCCCCGATACTCCCGGCTGCACGATCTTGGCGCCCGCCGAGAACCCCGCAATGTGGTGCGGCACCACCGCGCCGGTCCCAATCACGATGTCGGCCTCGAACAGGTGCTCGTTGACCTCGATCGGCGTCCCGCTCGGCGTCACGCCCAGGTCGCGCAGGGGCGCCGTACGGTGATCGTGTTGCGTCACCCGCACCCGCCCCAGCACCTCGTCACCGACCTTGCGCCGGACCTCGGCGTCCGTCATTGGCCGGTGCGTGCCCAGAGCGATCATTACCAGGATGTCGTCCGCCGCGATCCCCGCCGACTTCAGGTCGTCCAGGATCGGCGGCAGTAGCAAGTCCGCTGGCGTCTCCCGCGTAATATCGTCGATCAGCACGAGAGCGCTCGCCTTCCCCCGCGCCGCTTCGCGTAGCGTTTCGGACCCGATCGGGTTGTCCAGCGCCTCTCGAATCAGCCCCCGGGGGTTGCGCGCCGGCGGCGTCGGTCGGGGCGTGTAGACCCCAGTCACGTCAACGCTGGCCGTGCCGACGGCAAGCGTCTCTTCGCCGTATGGCAGGTCGAATCTGCGGATCATGCCGCTAGCACCGATGGCCCGCTAGGCGGCCACCACCGGGTTGCTCAGCACGCCCACGCCTTCGACCTCAATCTCAATCACATCGCCTGGCGAGAGTGCTGACGGCCCGGCGCACGTACCCGTGTAGATGCAGTCGCCGGGATTGAGGGTCACACCCTGCGAGGTGTAGGCAACAAGGGCCGCCACGTTGAACAGCAGGTCGTTGGTGTTGCTGTGCTGCTTCACTTCGCCGTTGAGCCGGGCCATGATCTCGAGGTTGGATGGGTCGAGATCGGTGGCGATGCACGGGCCGAGCGGCGCAAACGTGTCCATCCCCTTGCTCATCAGCAGGACACCGGTGGCCATCTCCTTGACCTGCAGGCCGCGCGCGCTGACGTCGTTGCCGCAGCTATAGCCCAGCACGTAGTCCAGCGCCTCGTCCTCCGAGACGTTTCGGCAGGTCTTCCCGATCACCGCCACCAGTTCGGCCTCGTAGTGCACCTCGCCGAACGGATCCTTCTGCAAGTCCGGGTCATTCATCGACTGGGTGAACTTCGCCGGGTCCGGCAGCACGATTGGCGCTCCGGGTCCGGTGATGGCCGAGTTGGGCTTCATGAACAGCATCGGGAACTTCGGAATGGCGTCCTCGTCGTGGCCTTCCAGGATGTGCGCCAGGTAGTTGGCCCCGACGGCGATCACGTTGCCGGGATCCACCGGCGCTAGCAGCTCCAGGTCGTCAACGGTGCCGACCTGCGCCCCGACCTCGTACTCGCCGAACATGTCGCCGCTGACGGCGTAAACGGCGCCCGACTCCTTCAGAGAGCCAAGGGCTGTCCCGGATTCGGTGGCGTAACGAACGAATTTCATGCCCAGTGTCCGTCGTGTGGTGCGCGCGTCAGCGCGAAGGCTAGCACTAGCTGTCCGCGGTCAGAGTCCCAGGAATCGAACCAACTCCGCGCGCAATTCGTCAGGCGCCTCAAGGCTCGGCCAATGGCCCACATCGGGCAGCGTAAAGACCTCGGCCCCGGCCAGCCGAGCCGCCAGGATCTGAACGTCGCTGTCGCTCACAAACGGATCGTCCGAGCCGCGCACCAGTAGCGTCGGTGCCGCGATCTCGGCCGCCTCCTCCAGCAACACCCGGCGAGCGCTGCTGGACAGGCACCCGGCGATCAGGTCGGCGTCCACGGCGGCCGCCGCGTCGCGCATGGCCGCAAAGTGCGCCTCCGCCAGGTCCTCCATCAGCCCCGCGCGCAGCCACGCGTCGGCCCCGTCGGCTTCCCAGCCACCGTTCTCGATTCCGTTCAGGCGCTCCACGCTTGCACGCGGGTCCCGGTCGAATCCCGCCGTCGAAACCAGGGCCAGGTGGCTGACGTGGCTCGGGAATCGAGCCGCGAAGTTCAGCGCGACCAGTCCTCCGTATGCGTGCCCCACGATCGGCACTGCCTCGGCGTTTCCCTGCGCGTGCAACACGCGGTGCACCAGCGTTGCCGCGTCGTCGATGGAACCTGTCGCATCCCCGCGCTCGCTCTGGCCGAAACCGGGAAAGTCGAGCACAAACGCGCGGCACGTGTCGGCTAACCCCTGGGTGACGAGGTCCCACGCGGCGCCACCCGGCCCTACGCCGTGTATGAACAGGACCGTGGTGCTGCCACTACCTCGCACGTCCAGCGAGACACTGCGATCGTCGACGGTGACCAGAGGCATCAGGCTATGCGTCGCCCTTCAAATCCATGGCGTCTGCGTCCGCAATATACGGCAACCCCCGAAATCGCCCGTCCAGGTCGAGCCCGTAGCCAACCACGAATATGTTCTCGATCTCGAACCCGACCCAGCGCGGCGAGACGTCCATCACGCGGCGCGAGGGCTTGTCCAGCAGCGTCACCACCTCGATCGAACGCGGCCCGCGGGATTCCAGCAACGCCAGCGCGGCCGCCGCCGTCCGGCCGGTATCCACGATGTCCTCCACGATCAGCACGTCTCGTCCGGTGATGTCATAACCCAGGTCCTTCGAGACCTGCACCTCGCCGCTTGACTCGCGACCGTCATAGGAGGCTAGCGCCAGCGACTCCACCCGGTGCCCCGTCGTCAGGGCACGGGCAAGGTCGGCGGCAAAGATAAACGCCCCGTGCAGCACCAGTACCAAAACCGGCTCGCGACCCGCGTAAGCCTCCGAGATTTCCGCGCCAAGCTCACCAACGCGCTGTGATATGTCGTCGGCGGAAATAACCGGCGGCAACTGCACGCCGGACGCTTCGCCTGCCGATGCTTCGGCGACTGTCACTCGATCCCGAGACGCCTCGGTGATTTGCAAGCCGTTTGGTTCAATGTCGATCTGCGAAAAGTGTGCGGAGTTTCGCCTTGGTGCCGCAAACGACCAGCCAAAGCTCGGCCGGCGAATGCGGGAGATCTGCGACCACGCTGCCTGACTACCTAGAGCCCGGACTCGATATCGTGCTCGTCGGAATCAATCCCGGCGCGTACTCCGTTCGGGCTGGCCACTACTACGCCCGTCCAGGCAACCGGTTCTGGAAGGCCGCCAACCAGGCCGGCCTGTTCGGCGAGCCCTTGGGGCCAAGGACCGACGCCCGCGTTTTGGAATTCGGTATCGGACTCACGGACGTCGTGAAGCGCCCGACCCCGACGGCCAGGGACCTTCGCACCGCCGACTACCGCCGCTGGGCGCCGGTCCTCAAGGAGAAGATCAGGCGCTTCCAGCCCCGCCTCGTCTGCTTTCAGGGTATCGGCGGCTATCGCAACTACCTGAGATATGGCGAGGGCCTCTCTGGACCGCCGCGCCCATGGCCGGGCCGGCAGGCCCGCGCGCTGGAATCCTCGGTGGTGTTTCTTGTTCCGAGTCCCAGCGGTTTGAATACACGCTACTCGTTTGAAGACCTCGTCTGCTGCTACCGACAGCTCAGAGCATTGCGGGATGAACTCAACAGCGTGTAAGCAACGCCCTCGGCTGCTTGCCGTCTAGCCTCCGCCGACCCCGGCTGTCCGTTTCAGATCGTCCAGCGCGCGCCGTGCCTGCTCCAGCGTGGATCGCGCCGCTGCCCGCCCACGGTGGTACTGGATGATTGGTGGCAGAACTCGCGTCTCGACAATCGAGTCCACACGCTTGTTTGTCCGCTCCATCTTCGCGGCGGTCCGCCGCAGTCCGCGCCGTACGTTCACGGTGGCTTCCACGATGGCGATGGCCCCAAGAACTCCGGCCACGAAGGCTGCCAGCCCAATGATCAGCCCTTGAACGACCAGGACGATGATCGCGATGTCGCGCGCGATTTCCATTAGCCCCGACCGCGACGTCCCCGGCTGCGTCGGCGACGGCGCCCGCGCGAACGCTGGGAGCGGCGGCGCACCGTCGCTTCAGCCTCGCGGGCGGCCTGCTCGGCCGCGCTGCGGATGGCGCTCAACCGTTCCGGCAGCGTGTCCATGATCTTCTGCGCCCGCTGCGGCGCGACAATGGTTCCTATCGCTCCGCCCACAAAAAACCCGGCGGCTGCGCCTACGATGATCCAGGCCATGTGCGATTCCACTCATCTCCACCAGCGCAGCGCCATCTGCAAAACGCGACGGAACTTCTTGAGGGCTCCCGAAGTTGAACTCGTGCCGTCCTTCACCACGTCGCTCACCAGTTCGGTGGTGTCTCTGACGGTATCCACCGTCTCCCGAGCCGAATGAATGATGGGTGTGACATCGGTCCGGATCGCGGCGAGCAGCCGCCAAACCAGCATTCCCGTTATGAGGAGAATCAGTGTCGCAACCAACGCCACTGCCGCTAGCACCACTACCGCAATATCGCGCACGCCTGCGAGGTCCATTGGTCAGGCTCGGGTCGGTGCCAGCCGACGCAAGGGCCGACCAATCATGCGAACGGCAAGACGGACGCGTATGCGTCGCCAGGCCTTGTCAACCATTCGTCGCTCCGACCGTGAGATTTGCCGCCGTCCGTAGGTAGCTCGAACATATGTTTCCGTAACAACCTCGGGCGGAGTCGGGAGATGCGTTGGGGGGACCGAGGCCGGTGTCGGGAACAGCTCGGCAGCCAGTTGGCGGCCGAACTCCGCAGGCGTAAACCCGTGGGGCGCATTGTACCCAGCACGATTGGCCCACTTGACCATTCGCTCATAGCGCCGACTGACCGCTGCGCGCGGACTTTGCAACAGGTCGCGGACGATCGAGCCGAGCAAGAAGAGTGCGGCCAGCACTACCAGCGTTGCTCCAATAACGATCAGGGCGAGAATCGCACCACCCAGGTTTGACAGAAAGTTCCGAACGGGATTCAGGTCGTCAGCCGGCTCCAGCGGCTGGAAGTTCGCAGAATCCAACTCATCCAGTTCATCGAGAAACTCGTCAACCATCGAAAGGTCCGCGGCGTCCGGGTTAATTGCACTATCCCCTTCCGCGCCGTCCGCGGCCCCGCCGCGCACCTCCGGTGCTCGGAAACCTGAAGGTTCGAAGAGCACCCAGCCGTATGTCGGGAAATACACCTCCACCCATGTGTGCGCGTCGGTGGGGTTAACAATGTGTCGCTGGGTGACAGGATCAAAGACGCCCTGGGCGTAGCCTGCGGCCACGCGCGCCGGAATCCCCATGGCTCTGACTAACACGGCCATGGTGGACGCGATGAGTGTCGAGTGACCACGGCGAAGATCAAACAAAAAGTAGTCGGTCGCGTCGCGATCCGCGGGCAGTGGCTCCGTGTCCTGCGCGAACGGAAAGCGACGCATGAAAAACTCCGCGGCACGCGCCCTATCGATGGCCGAGTCACCGGTTTCGGCCAGGCGCGCGGCGAACTCCAGAACACGTGGTGGGAGTTGAGGAAGCTCGATGTAGCGCTCGGTCCACGCGGGATAGGTGGTCGGGGCGGTGCGCAACTGCTGGGTGGTAGCTGCGGCCAACGTCGAGTCCACCGAGTAGACGAGCCGTTGTCCCACGCGACGTGTGGCGCGGATCGACGCGTAGTCGTCGATTGCCACATCACGTTCAACGACCTGTATCTGATACGGGCGATTGAGCCGCAGGGCGTCGCCCGGCGCAAACAGCACCGCGGAGTTCGAATCCAGGATCTCAATATTCGAGCGGGACGCGAGTCGCGACTTGAGATTCAGGCTATCCGTTAGTGGTTCGTTGGCCCTGCGCCCTTCGAGCAGCCGCATCGTGCTGCGCCAGCCCTGACCCGTGTAGGTATCAAACGTCTGTCCTCTCCAGTACGACGGGACGGTGCTCTCGATGATGAGCGTCTCCTTGCGCGCAAACGGTTCCGGTCCCGTCAGCGCCATCGTTTCGCGTCCGGCCAGGGTTGAGCCGGAAGGATTCGTGACTCCTCCGAACACGCGCTGAATGCCGGCTTCCACATTGCCCCACCCGTCGCCCATGTACGTCCAAAAAGCCTCGGCCAGCGGGTTCCCGCCAGCCCTTGGCAGGACCAACGCCAGAAATACCACACCGGTAATCAGCAGAGCACTCGCTATGAGGACGGTCGGTCCAAGCTCTTCCGAATAGTCCGTTCGCGTGTCCTCCCATCGGGCTTCCAGCGACGCCAACCGCGTGTGCACGGTCAGCGCGAGAGCGGCAATCAGGAAAATCGCGAACGGTGGCCAGTCGGGGCCGATGTACGTGATGTTGACCGCAATCGCCAGCGTGCCGGGCGCGACCGCCAAATACGCATTGCGTAGCCGGAAGGCCGCCCACGCTGCCGTGAAACCCATGCCCCAGGCAGCCATCGTCATCCAAAAGAGAAAGACCACGTTGTCGCGACTGACCTGGAATGCGAACGCGGCCTGGAACCACGATTCGAGCCGGAAAAACAGATCCTGAAACAGTCCGGCGCTCTCGGCCACGGCTGTTGCCAGTGGCTGTTCGCGTACCAGATTCCCAGCCTGACGAAGCTGGACCCACTCCACGGTCTCCCCAAACAGGAGCACAAAGTTGCGCACGGCGTCGAGAGGACCCGGAAAGGCCTCGGAAGCCACCACGTAGGCCACGGCCAAGTCGCTGACCAGTCCGATGAGAAGAATCCAGCGCGAGGCCAGACGGCTGCGCGACAGCGCGAATCCGACAAGGATGGCCACCAGGGCTACCGACAGCAGGACCTCGGTACCGGGGGCCCAACCAACGGCGTGAATGCTGACAATTGGCGCCAGCGTGGCCGTCCCAACCAGGGTTAGCGGCAGCCATGCGGTGCGCGGGAGCTGCAAAGCACGCGCCAGCGGACGTGGGCGGCTGGCAACGGCTGCGGTCATGCCGGCGCCAGCGTGACGGGTCGCCGCTGACTGCGTTCAAACTCAGCGAGGTTGCGCCCATCGGCGCGAATCATCTCGAAACGCATCCCTTGATCAACGCTCACGAAGCCAATGCCCGCGGCACCGGCTACCTGGCTGAGACCAGCGTTTGAATCCCCCGGCCCGAACGTGGAGGCGTCGATCGCGACGGCCAGCGGATAAATTGCGCGGTGGCCAAGCTGGGTGAGGCTGGTGACCCATCTCGGATCGGCGGAGGGCGTGATGGCTACCAGGCTCGTGCCGCGTCCCAGTCCTGCCGCGCTGGCGGACAAAAACTCGTGAAATGGTGCCGTGCCGCTCGCCTGCACCACCGCCAGCGTCTCCAAAATGCGCCACAACTGCTTGAGCCCCTTTTGGGGCTCGATCAGGTGACGCCCCTGACGGCTGAGTGCAACGAACCCCACCGCCTTGTTGTCGCGCACGAACTGATGGGCCAGCGACGATACGATCTTTACTCCGTACTCCTCGGTGGACTCATCGCCGTGGCCGGCTTGAACGTTCCGATCCAGATCCAGGGCGATCCATAGGTTGGCCGTGGGCTCCAAGTCAAACTCCTTGACCAGCAGCTGCGAGCGACGTGCGCTGGAGAGCCAGTGAATTCGCTTTAGCGGGTCGCCAGGCTGAAACTCCCGGATTCCTCCGGCGTCGGAGGTGACCTGGTGCGTTCGTATTGACGAACGTGACGTACCCACCATCGACCCGGCGGGGATCTCCACATCGGCCATGATCGATATAGGTGGATAGACCACGATCGTGTTCCGAACGTCGATTCGCCGCTCCGAGGCGAAGATCCCAAATGGGTCGCCGACTCGCAGATCCGTCGGTCCGAGGCCGTAGAGCCCGCGACGTCCGGCGAGGCCGCGTGAAATCCAACGCTTGCGCTGCCGCGGTCCCAGGCTTTCTGCAACCGACGCTTGGTAGCCGGGCAATTCCGAGTGATCGTCCACTTCCACCAGCAGGATTGGCAGGCGGCTGGTGTTAACAAGCTCAAAATCCTCTTGCACCTGGTCGCCGACGGTGATCTGATGCCCTCGGAGGCGCCGGCGCAATTGCAGCGAGCGGGCCGCGTTTCGCGTCCACAAATACGACAGGATTACCAGTCCGCCAAGCGCGTAGAGCAGCCAGTACGCGATGGGTGACGTCGTGACCATGGCGGCCACCAGCAAAATGCCCAGCAGAATGACGATTGACGGCCGCTGCAGGCTGACCGAAGGTCCGGGTTCGGACGGTGTGCGTGCCACGGAGCCTCCACCGCCCGCTTCGGCGCTCGGACGGCTCCCGGGCGCCCCCTACATCTTGCGTCAGTATGCGCGGTTAGCGCGATCCTCGCCTAGACGCACCGCCGTCGAGCTGCTGAATCAAAGGGCTACGACAGGCGAATGACGGCGTCTTGCATTCGACGGTTGGGTCTCGAACCAGGATCCGGGCTACGTCGCGAGACCAAGTCCCTGCATGATCGCGCCCATGGCCGCTCCGGCCAGAATGAGCCAGAGTGAGTTGATTCTGGTGAAGATAAGAACGGCCAGTGCCGCTAGCGCCGCCAGGATTGTCGGAACGTCGACCAGGGCCGACTGGCCGAGGAACACGGTCACGACGGTCATGAGACCGACGGCGGAGGCGTTGACCGCGTCCAAAATCGGCGCGGTGACTTTTGACTCTCGCAGCCGCTTGACCTGCGCGTGAATGGCGGCCACGAAGACGAATGAGGGCAGAAAGATTGCCACTGTGGCCACGACGGCGCCGGGAATACCGGCCAAAAGGAATCCGATAAACGTCGCCGTGGTGAATACGGGCCCGGGGGTGACCTGCCCAATGGCCACGGCGTCCAGGAGTTGTGTCTCGGTCAGCCAGCCCAGCCGCTCCACGAAATCGGCGCGGAGGAACGCCAGGAGGACATAGCCGCTGCCGTAGAGCACTGCGCCGATCTTCAGAAATAGCAAGCCCATCCCCACGAGACTGAATGTGGCCGGGGCCGCGGCGGCAAGATTGACGCTGGCCAGCGGTGCGAGAAATACGCCCGATAAGCGTCCGGTCAACCACTGCGGCCGCTGCAGCATGGCGCCGACCGCGCCGCCGCCGAACAGGAGCAGCAATTCATTGACGCCGAGCAGTCCAAGCGCAATCACCGCCGTAGCCACCAGCGCTGTTTGCCAGCGCCGCACGACCACGTGTCCCAGACCCCAGATTGCGTGCGCGACGATGGCGATTACGACCGGCTTGACCCCGTACAGCACCCAAGTAACCGCCGGCGTTGAGCCGAACTCGACATAAATCCACGCCAGCGCAGAGACCATCACCGCAGCCGGCGCAATGAAAGCAACTCCGGCGCCCACGAGACCCCACCGGCCTGCACGTTCTCGGCCCAGGTGAATGGCCATCTCGGTTGAGTTCGGGCCGGGAATCAGGTTCGTCACGCCCAGCAGATCGAGAAACCGCCGATCGGTCAGCCACTTGCGCCTGGTCACGAACTCGTGTCGCATCATCGCGATATGCGCCGCCGGACCACCGAAGGCGGTCAGTCCCAGCCGCAGGAAGAGGAGCGTGATCCTCAGAGGGCGTTCGATCTGACGTGACCTCGCTTATTGCGGGCGTCTAACGATATGTCCCGATCGCGGCGCATTCTGCACTAAGCTCTATGTCATGAATGCACGAGCGATATTGGGAAACCGGTGGCTGCGGCCAGCCACGGCTGGCTTGCTCACTCTGGCGGTCGGCTTGGTGGCAGCGGCCTGCGAGGCGACGGCCGAGCCGCTTGCTACCCCGACCCCAGCGCCGGAACTCCGTTTTGAGATTCAGACCGAAGAAATCGGTCCCAGCCGCACGGACGTGATTCTGCTGGTAACGAACATCGGACTGACGGACGTGCTGGTGGAGACCAGCCTGACCCTGCCCGAGAACGCCGGTTCGGATCGGGACTACAGCCCCACGACTCGTGCGAAAATTACCAACGCCGGTGGGCGCGAGGTTGGTGGAAGAGCGCCCGAAATAAAGACTCTCACCTGGGTGCCGGAGCGGCTGCGAGCCGGCGTCACGCTTCGCTGGGAGTCGGCGCTGCGTTGTCTCGTCCAGGAACCAGTGCGGGTATCCGCCAGGCTTACGTCGGTTGAGGTCGGCAACGTCCGCGAAGCCCACTTCGACGATATGACCAAGGACGCTGAGGTGACCTGCCCGCCGCCGCGTCGACCCGGCAGCTAGCCGCCCGGGACGGCCGGCACGACCACCTCAGGCCGCGCCGGCAGGGCATCGGGTCGCAATGCGATTTCCGTGTCCTCAACGCGGCGCACTTCGCGGCCAACAAGGAAGCCGGTCTCAGCGAGCGGTGCCGTCGGGTGTCCCGGGAGGCGCGCGGTCCGATAGTGCATCGGTATGGTCAGGGCTGGACCAATCTCATCCATCGTGGCGGCTGCCGTCTCGCCATCGATCGTGAAGAAACCTCCGACCGGGATTAGCAACACCTGATGTCCGCGACATTGAGCCAGCAGATTGGTGTCGAGCCGGTGTCCAAGGTCGCCGAGGTGCAGCAGGCGAAGCCCGCCGATCTCAATAGACATAAACGCCGTACGCCCGCGCTGTTGACCCTGCACCTCGTCGTGATAGGCGCCGCCGATCATGGTGAGGGTCACGTCCCCCACCGAAACGGTGCCCGGATGCCAGCCGGTCTCTGAAATGCCTCGCACCACCTTTGGCGCTCCCGGAGCGAGTGCCACGTTGTTGTGGTCGGCGTGCTCGTGGCTGACTCCGATCAGGTCGATCGATGGCAGTTCGGGCACCGGATACCCGAGATCGGCGTTGAACGGATCCAGTAGCAACTGCACGCCGCCGGGGCTTGAGATCAGGAATGTCGCGTGACCCAGCCAGCGCAAGCGCGTTGATTGGCCGCCGGGCGCGGCGTCTGGCTGGACCTGAAGATCAGATCTCACGACGACCCTCCAACGCCTGCGCGATGGTTGCGGCGTCAACGTACTCGATGTCTCCACCGGTGGCGAGTCCGCGCGCGAGTCGGGTGACCCGGACTCCAAGGTCGCTGAGCCGCAGCCGAATCTCCATGGCTGTGGCGTCGCCCTCGATCGTTGCGTTGGTGGCCACCACAATCTCTCCGATTCCGTCGCGCCCGGCGCGCCGGACCAAGAGGTCGATCGTCAGATCGTCCGGCCCAATCCCGTCAAGCGGCGATATCGTGCCGTGCAGAACGTGATACAGCCCGTTGAACCCTCCGGAGTTTTCAATGGCTACCAGGTCCAGCGGGTCCTCCACCACACAGATCAGCGCTGTGTTGCGAGTCGGGTCTTGGCAGATGGCACACGGATTGACGTCCGCGAAGTTCCGGCAACGCTCGCACGTCTGAATGCCCTCATGCAGCGACGCGACGGCTGTCCCCAGCGTCCGTGCCTGTCCAGACGACCCCCGCAAGAGAAAGAAGGCCAGACGCTGCGCCGTTTTGGGCCCGATAGTCGGGAGACGCGCCAATTCCTCAATGAGCCGCGTGACCGCGCGCGGGAGCGGGTCCGCCACGCCTTAGCCGAGGCCTGGGATTTTCAGACCGCCGGTTAGCCCGCCAAGCTTGCTCTTGGCCAACTCCTGCGACTGCTCCATCGCATCGTTCACCGCAACCAGCACCATCTCGGCCAGGAACTCGGTGTCCTCGGGATCGACGACCGACGGGTCAATGTCGATCGAGACAACGCGCTGGTCCCCGGTGGCCACCACGGTGATGGCACCGCCGCCGGACTTGGCCTCGACGGTCATGGCCTTGAGTTCGTCCTGGACTTTCTCCATTTGCTTTTGAAATTGCCGGAACATCTTCATCGACACGAATCAACCTCCTGTTGCGGGCTTGCCTGAAAGGGGCGTGGCCCCATACTCGCGCATCGCGACTCGTACGACTGGATCATCGTCGACCGAAGACTCGGATGAAGGGCGTCGATTTGGCGCCGACGCGCTCCGTTGATCGTTACGAATCTGAATCGGACGGCCGAACACTTGCGATAGCGCCCGCGCGACTCGGCGCTGGGCGTCCGGCTGCTGCACGCGGTCGAACAGAAACCGGCTGCGATAGCCAAGCGTCACGGTTCCGTCGGCAAAGTCCAGAACCTCCGCTTCGCCGACGTAGGGGGCAATCTCACGAGACTCCTGGCGAATCAGAGACACCCAGTCGTCCTTGTGGGCGGCAATTGTGGCTGCGGAAAGTTCTCCGTCCGCTACCTTCGTGTGCTGCGCGGGGGATGCCGGTGACGGCTCTGGCTGCGGCTCCCTGGAGGCACGCGACGCGTCCGCGGCTGGCCGCGCTGGCTCTTGGCGCACCGCGCCGCGTGTCTCATTTGCAGGTGAAGCTGCGGTCGTGACGTCGAGAGATTCGGAAATTGCGAGAACCGCGCGCGCAAATGCCAGCTCGAGTTCTAGCGTGGCGTCCACGCCGGTCCGCGATGGCGGGTCAGGTTCTGCAAACACCTCCAGGGTGCGCACGATGTCGCGCAAGGTCGAGTGTTCGGTTCGCCGCGTCAATTCGAAAGCCTCGTCCTCCGTCAGGTGACCCACGGCGGTCGTTTCGGGCAGAGACTTCAGAATCAGGATGTCGCGCAGAATGTCGATCATCTGTTGGCGTAGGGTGTTGGGACTCGTGCCGGCCTCGATGGCGCGTGCGATCGCTTGCAGCCCGGCCGCGGCGTCGCCGTCCACCAGGTGGCCAAGCAATTCAATCACCGCGTCGCGCCCGGTCAGGCCCAGCATGGAATTGACAGCGTCGGCCGTGGCGTTGTTATCGCTGTAGGCCAGGGCCTGGTCCAGGAGGCTCACGGCGTCGCGCGAACTGCCGCCGGCATTCCGAGCCAGCGTATGCAGCGCGGCTTCTTCGATTGCTGCGCGCTCGGCCTCGGCAATTGCGCGAAGTTGCGCAATGAGTTCAAGTATGCCGATGCGACGAAAAGTCAGATGCTGCGTGCGCGACCGGATAGTGGCCGGCACCCGGTGCGGCTCCGTCGTCGCCAGCACGAAAAGTGTCTGTGGTGGGGGTTCCTCCAGCGTCTTCAACAGCGCGTCTTTTGCCGGCGCTGACAGCTGGTGGACCTCGTCGATGATGTAGACCCGATAACGTCCCGCTCCCGGCGCGAACTGCGTAAGTTCGCGAATCTCTCGGATGTCATCGATTCCGCGGTGGGATGCCGCGTCCATTTCGATCAGATCCAGAAAAGAGCCGTTGGCTATGGCTTGGCAGTGATCACAGCGCCCGCACGTTTCTGCCTGGATGCCTTCCAGACAGTTGACCGCCTTGGCCAACAACCGAGCGGCAGTGGTCTTGCCGGTGCCCCGCTCGCCCGAGAACAAGTAGGCGTGACTGAGCCGGTTGTGGACCAGGGCGTTCTGGAGGGTCCGAACCACGTGCTCCTGGCCAATCAACGCATCGAACCGCTGCGGGCGGTAGCGGTTGTACAGGGCCTGAAACGACGGCGGACGCGACGCGGCCACGGGAGCCTCCCAGCCTGACGTGTGCGTCATGATAGAGATAGAGGCCGCGCACCCGCCGTCGAACCGTCCAACAACGCCTTACCGTCGGGCCGCGGCTCCGGCCAGGTGGACTCGCGGCGCCCGAAGGGGGCTTCGTACCGCTGCTTCCTCTCGGACCTGACGGGGTTGGAAGGCCTTCGTCGCACGAGGCCCGGCGTTCACTACCGAGCGTCGGCGGCAGACACGTTACGGTCGGCCCTCAGGCGGGGATTCAGCCCGCTGTAGCGGATTGCGGCGTGAGGGCACCGCTAGTTCCCCACCTAGCACGGCCTCAAGCTGATGGTGGCATGCACCTGTCTGGTGGTCAATCGGGCCGATCATCGCCACTTCACCATGGCCTGGGGCTGTGCCACTAGAATGGCCGTTATTCGCCAGTCTCGGCCGGAGGCCATCGTGCCGCCGTTTCGCATCGAACTTCGCAGCGACACGCAGACCACACCCACCGAGGAGATGCGCGAGGCCATGGCCCGAGCCGTGGTGGGCGACGACCTGGGCGGCGAGGACCCGACCGTCCGCGAGCTGGAAGGTCTCGCCGCCGAGATCCTCGGCAAGGAAGCCGCCTTGTTCGTGACCAGCGGCACCATGGGCAACCTGGTCAGCCTGCTTACGCTCTCGCGCCGCGGCGACACACTGCTGGTTGATCCCGAATCGCATGTAACCCTGGCCGAAGCCGGTGGCTTTGCCGCATTGGCCGGGTGCAGCGTCATTCCGATCCAGACGCCCGGCTGGCTTACACCTGAAGACGTCGAGCCTCATCTCGGTCCCCTGACCACGCACTCGCTCAATCCGGCGGTCATTTGGACCGAGAACACGCACAACCGGCGAGGCGGTGTGGCCTGGGGTCCCGCGGTCATGCAAGAACTCTCGTCGCTGGCTATGCAGCACGGTCTGCGGCTGCACATTGACGGGGCGCGTATCTTCAATGCCGCCGCGGCACTCGATGTTCCGGTCTCGGCTCTGGCCGACGGCGCCGATACCGTGCAGTTCTGTTTGTCCAAAGGGCTCGGGGCGCCCTTCGGCTCAATGGTCGTTGGGTCGGGTGACCTCGTCGAGCGCGCTCGACGTACCCGCCAGCTTGTCGGCGGCGGTATGCGGCAGGCCGGGGTCATGGCGGCGGCAGGTCTGATTGCCCTGCGTGAAGGACCCGGTCGTCTAGCCGACGATCACCGTCGCGCGAAACAGCTAGGCGACGTGATCGACGACTTGCCCGGTCTGCGTCTGATTTCACCTGTGTACACCAACCTGATCTTCGTGACGTGGAATCCGGACGTCCTCAATCTGGAGGTCTTCGTTGAGGAGGCCGCCAAGCGCGGTGTAGGTGTCGGCGGCGCCCGTGGCGACATGTTCCGCCTGGTCACGCACCATCAGGTCAGCGACGCGGATATTGACGAGGCGACGGACGTCCTGGCCGCGGCTGCGGACGCCGCCACGGCAGTCTCGGCGCGCGCATGATTGCGACGCGGCTAGACCTCACCTGCGTAGTAGATTTGGCTTGGCCGGATGCGAATGTCCGGCGCTCTTAGCCACTTACACGGACGAATTGGCCATGGAAAGGGCAGATTGATGTTTAGAGGTTTCAAAATCGCGATCGCGCTGACCGCCGTGTTTGCCTTCGTCTTGGCGGCATGCGGCGAGAGCGAAAGCGCTCCCAGCGAGGTTGTCAGGACCGTCGAGGTTGAGCGACAGGTCACGGTCGAAGTCGAGAAACTGGTCACCGTCGAGGTCGAAAGGCCGGTGGTCCAGGAAGTCGTTCGTGTTGTCGAGGTCGAAAAACCAGTCGAGGTTGTCCGGCAGGTCACCGTCGAGGTCATGCAGGAAGCGCAGACGCTGCCACCGCTGATCATCGGGCACCTCAACGCCCTCACTGGTTCGCTGTCATACTTCGGCGTTTCGCACGGCAACGCGGCTGATCTCGCTGCCAGCCACGTCAACCGCGCTGGTGGAATCCAGGGTGGTTCGGTAGTAATCATCAACCGCGACACCGGCGTGAACCCTGTACAGGGTGTCGATTCGGCCCGCGCGCTGGTGGATGTTGAAAACGTGGCGGCCATCGTCGGCGCGCTCGCCAGCGGAGTCACGATTCCGGTGGCGACGTCGGTCACGGCTCCGAATCAGACACTGCAGATCTCGCATTCGTCCACGGCGCCGAGCATCACGGCGTTGGAAGACGATGACTTCCTGTTCCGCACGACCGTGTCCGACGCGGCGCAAGGCGTTGTGTTGGGCCGATTGGCATGGGAACAGGGCTACAAGAGCGCCGGGATCATGTACATCAACAACGCCTACGGCCAGGGTTTGGCCGAGCGATTCACCCAGACGTTCACGGAACTCGGTGGGACAGTCACGGCTTCGGTTCCCCACGAGGACAGTCAGCCCACGTTCACTTCCGAACTCGAAAAGGCCACGGAAGGCAACCCAGACGTTCTGGTCACCATGAGCTATCCCGGACAGGCCGAGATCTACCTCCGCGAGGCCCTCGAAGGTGACTACGCCAGCACCTTCCTCTTCGTGGACGGCGTGAAGTCCGATGACATGGTCAATGCCATCGGCGGTGGCAAACTCGACGGTACCCTCGGCACCGCACCCGGAGCTCCTGACAGCCCCGATCGCCAGGCCTTCTACAACGCCTACACCCTGACGTTCGGCGTGGAAGCGCCTCAGGAGCCGTACCTGGCTGAAACCTACGACGCCGTGGTCCTGATCGCGCTTGCCGCGGCCAGGGCCGGTACGACGACCGACTCCGTAGCCATCCGCGACGCGCTGCGCGATGTGGCCAATCCACCAGGTGAAGTGGTTGGCCCTGGCGCTGCCGGCATTCAGAAGGCCTTGGCCCTAATCGCAAGCGGCATGGACATCAACTACGAGGGCGCCTCCGGTCCCGTGGACTTTGACGAGCACGGCGACGTGTCCGGACCCATCGAGATATGGACGGTTGAAGGCGACGCGGTGAAGTCCACGGGAAGGTTCGAACTTCCCTAGCGCACCTTGCCTTGAAGGCAACAAAGGGGCGGCTCATCGAGCCGCCCCTTTGTCTGTGACGAACAACCTGTTCCAGGCGATCGGCGCGACTGAAGTTTGGCTCTCGGGCCGCAACCTGGCGGCGTTCCGCCTGGTGTGGGTCTGACCCGGCTAGTCGAATCCAGTCGGATCTCTGGTCGCCGGCGGAGCTGTGGTACGCACGACCATTCGCCGCCATTCGCCCACCAGGCCGCCTGGCCGGAGCAACATGATGGCAACGATCAGAACGCCGATCATGCACAGCCGAAAGCTCGGATCGGCGAAGACGCCGGGCAGAAACTGGGTTCCTGCCCAGACGCCCCACACCACAAAGGCTCCAAGCACCGCTCCGACATTGTTGCCGGAGCCTCCAACCATCAGCATCGCCCAGATCACAAACGTCGCAAGAAGAGGATCAAAGGTTAGTGGCGATAGAAAACGAACATGGTGTGCGAAGAGCGCTCCACCAATCCCCATGACCATGGAACCGAAGACGAATGCCTGAAGCTTGAAGTGGAAAATATTCTTTCCGGCCGCGGCCGTTGCTGTCTCATCTTCGCGGATGGCTCGCAAGACTCGGCCCCAGGGCGATCTGACCGCACGTTGCACGGCCGCGAAGAGAAGCGCCAAGACAATTAGCACAACGACCAAATACAGATAATCGTAGTTCTCGGGGGCCACGAGATCGCCCATGAATTTGGGGATTCGGTAGAGCCCTTTCGAACCATTCGCGGCCCACTTCTCGTTCAGAAAAAAGAATCGGACACTTTCGGCAATGCCGAGCGTCGCGATCGATAGGTAATCGTCGTTCAGCCGCAACGTGATCGTGCCTATGATCAACGCGACGATTCCACACACGGCGGCGGCCGCCGCGATTCCAACGACGAACCAGAGATCGATGCCGAAGTTCAGGAGGCCATGCTGGGCAAGGTTGCCGCCGAAGATGAAGTCCTCGAACTGCTCTGGGTCTGGCGGCGGCGAGGTCAGGAGAGCGGCCGTGTAGGCCCCAAGCGCAAAGAAGCCGGCGATCCCGATATTGAATAGGCCGGTGAATCCCCAGTGAACGTTTAGTCCCAACGCAAAAATCGCATAGATCATTGCCATGATGGCGAAGCCGACCAGGTAGTCGAGAATCCCGCTGAGGTCCACGCTAGCTATCCACTACTGTGTGTCGCCAAAGATGCCGCGAGGCCTCGCCAGCAGCACGCCAATCATAATGGCAAAGGCGACGGCCGGCTTGTAGCTGGGATTGATCCACTGCGTGGACACTTCCATGCTGACGCCTACGATCAGGGCGCCGACCAGTGCGCCGTACGGGTTGCCGATTCCGCCCAGAATCACGGCGGCGAACAGGGGTATCAGGAACTTCCATCCCATGATCGGCAGCAGTTGTGCCTGCACGACAGCCAGGAGGACTCCAGCGACCGCGGCCATCGCCCCACCTATTCCCCATGTCCACCAGACAACGTGCCGGGTGTTGATTCCGGACACCAGCGCCAGGGAAGGATTGTCCGACGTAGCCCGCATGGCCTTGCCCATCTTCGTGTGGGTGAGCAGCACGTAGAGTCCGAATACCAGGACAACTGCGACGACAGCGACAAAGATGCCGTCCGGAGGAATGCGAACGTCCATTGGCAGGTGATAGACCTGTCGAGAATCCCTCGGGTAGTGCTGTGTGTCGCCGGTCCAGATCAGTTGGATCAATCCACGAATGGCAATTGCTACGCCGAGCGAGGCCATCATGAGAATTGCCGTGCCAGCGCCTCGGTCCCGCAGACGGCGGTAGATCAGGCCATCGAGAGCGATGGCACCCAGCGCGACCACCAGGGCCGCAAGTGGCATCGCGATCAGGACTGGAATACCGAATGTAAAGGGTCCAAGACCGGCACCTTCAATGCCGACTCGTGGTAATACACCGTCGACGACGAAGAAGGCGACGTAGGCTCCAAAAGCCATGTAATCGCCGTGCGCGAAGTTGCCGAGCTTCAAGATCCCGTAGACCAGGGTCAGCCCAATGGCTCCGAGTGCGATCACCGATCCAAATATGAGCCCATTCACGACAAGCCCCAGCTTCATGAATGGCAGGAAGCCGGCAACCACCATTCCGGCAACGACTAGGACGGATACTCGGCCGGCCGACAGCGCCGGGCCGAGTCGACGCAGGGGGCTGCGCAGGTTACCCGCCGATTGCTGTGATTGGGAGAACACGCTGCGCAAGAGTTTTGTCCTATCCGCCGAGATACAGGCGTCCCACCTCGGGGTTGCCCAGTAGCGCCGGGCCACTGTCCTCGAGTTGATTGGATCCGCCGGATAGCACGTAACCCCGGTCGGACATTCGCAATGACTCCCGGGCATTCTGCTCCACCAGCAGAATCGATACACCTGTTGCGTTGATGTCCCTGATGCGTTCGAAGACGGACTGAACCAGGGCGGGCGCAAGACCGGCCGACGGTTCATCCAATAGCAGAAGCACCGGATCCAGCATGAGCGCGCGGGCAATCGCCAGCATCTGGCGCTGACCACCCGAGAGACTGCCAGCTCTTCGTCCCGCGCTGGGCTTGAGGTCTGGAAAGAGCTGAAACATCTCGTGAATCCGGTCGCGATAGTCGTCACGCCGCACGAAGGCGCCCATTTCCAGGTTCTCGCGGATCGTCATGGACGGAAAGACGTTGTCCGACTGCGGCACATAGCACAGCCCGCCACGCACAGTCTGCTCGGGATCGTGGCCCGAGATATCCATGCCGCGAAAGAGCACGGAGCCGGATCGAACCCTCACCAGACCGACGATAGCCTTCATGAGCGTTGATTTGCCGCAGCCGTTAGGGCCGATGATCGTCACCACTTCACCGGTGTTCACTGCGATCGAAACTTCGTGAAGGATTTCGGTTTCGCCGTATCCGGCTACGACTTTCGATACCTCAAGCAGGGCCATCGGGTCGACCGCCCAGGTAAGCCTCCAAGACCTCCGGATCGCGCTGGACTTCTGGTGGTGGACCCTCCGCAATCACGGATCCATTGGCCATCACGATTACCGGGTCGCACATCGTCATGACGAAGCGCATGTCGTGTTCGATTATGAAGAAGGTCACGTCTCGCTCGACGCTTGCCCGCACGATGTTGGCGGAAAGATCCCTGAGCAGCGTTCGGTTGATTCCAGCGCCCGGCTCGTCAAGAAGCACCATCTTGGGCTTGGCCATCAGGGTCCGCGCCAGTTCCAACAGCTTCTTCTGTCCTCCCGAGAGATTTCCGGCCAGCTCATTTACCAGATGCGCCAGGTTGACGAGTTCCAGAACCTCGAGCGCTTGGGCCTGAATCCGATGCTCCTCACGCGCGACCTTCCAAGGTGTGAGCCAGGTTGCCCAGAGACGCTCGCCGGACTGCCGCGCAGGCACGAGCATCAGATTCTCCAAGACCGTCATGCGGCGCAGTTCCCTGGGAATCTGAAAGGTCCGCATCAGGCCACGCGCGAACGTCTGATGCGGTCGCAGGCCGGAAATTTGCCGCCCGTCAAAGAAGATTTCTCCGCCGGTCGGTGCAAGCGCACCTGCCACGAGATTGAAGAGCGTAGTTTTCCCTGCTCCATTCGGTCCGATCAGTCCCGTGATCGTTCCGCGCATGACAGTCAGACTGCAGCGATCCACCGCCCTCACGCCGCCAAAGTCCTTGGTGACGTCGTGTACGCGAAGGATTGGCGGCGATTTGGTCAATTCGCTCTTGCCTTCATTGCCCAGCAACCGCGGCGAGGCATGCGCCGGGGCGACGGGCTACAGCACTGGAGCGCTGCGTACCATATATCAGATGCGCACCGTCAAGATTGGTCCGCTCCAGGCGCTTCACTGGCCGACGACTGATCTCAAGGCGCCACAGACGCTCTTGGCCGTTCACGGAATATGGGTTGGCGCGCACGTCTGGAATGAATTCGGTGCCTTTCTGGCGTCGCAAGGCTACGAGACCTATGCCGTATGGCTAAGGCATCACCAGCCGGAATCCGATCCTCGGCAGCTCGAAGGTCTGGGCCTTCGCGACTACGCCGAGGACGTGGCGACGGTGGTGCGCGAGCTGGACGGCCCGGTGCTCGTAGGGCAAAGCATGGGCGGCCTCCTCGCCCAGATTGCTGCCGCATCGACCGATCCGTCTGGCCTGGTCCTGCTGTCGAGCGCTCCGCCGTTTGGGATTCCCGTCATCCCGCGGCTCTCCTTACTCATACCAGGCATTCGCGGCTTCTTTGGGCGCCCTTTCGACTCCGGTCCGATGTACCCGTTCGCTGATGACGCCTTTCTCGAGCGTGTCACTCCGGAACAGCGGGCTGAATTAACCGCCCGCCGGATTCCCGAACCCCGCCGCCTTGCCAGGCAAATCGCATTCTGGCCTCCGATCGTCAGGGCGTCCGAGATCCGATGCCCGGTCTTTGTCGGTGCAGGAGACGAGGATCCTGTGATCGTCCCTTGGGTTACCCGCCGACTGGCCGCTCGCTATCGCGTGATACCGACCTTCTACCACGGTCGCGGACATATGCTGAACCTCGAGTCTGGTTGGCAGTCCGTCGCCAATGACCTCATACGCTGGGTGGAGCGCTTCGTCGCATGAATGTGAAGGGAGCTCGTCATGACTAACCGTCCGCTCGGTACGACAGGCATGCACGTCAGCGCATTGACGATGGGGTGCTGGGAAATCGGAGGTCTAGCCTGGGGACCGATGCCCGCGCCTGAGGCGGTGGACCTGGTGCGGGCTGTGGCCGACGCCGGAATCACGGCATTCGACACAGCTGAGGCCTACGGCAACGGCCGCAGCGAGGTCATCCTGGGTCATGCCCTGCGCGATCGACGCGACGAGGTCACCTTCATCACAAAGACGGGGTACCTGCCCGGCGTCGATGGCGCTCAGATGCTGCTTGACGAGCAGCCGCAGGACTACCGAGCAACCTCGATCCGGCGGGCCTGCGAGCTCTCGCGACAGCGCCTTCAGACCGACTACATCGACGTCTACCTGCTCCACGACCCGCCGATGGAAGCTGTGATGCAGGAGGAACCGTTTGCCGAGCTTCGACGCCTTCAGGACCGTGGCGAAGTCCGCGCCTGGGGCGTATCTTCGAGTCCGGCGGTTGCGGCCGAAGCCGTGAGGCGCTGGGGTGCGCAGGTAGTCGAGACGCCCTTCAACGCGGCCAGCCCGCAAGCCGCGCGCGAGCTATTCCCCGCCGCCGCAGCCGCGGGCGCCGGAGTCCTGGCGCGAAGTCCGTTTGCTAGCGGAAACCTGATTCTGACTCCGGAGCAGCGCCGCGCGTTGTATGCCGGTGACTGGCGGCACTTTCATGATCCGGAACGGGTCGCGGCCGATGCGGCCGTGGCTGAGCGGCTGGAGGCTCTGGCCGACATGCGCGACGAGCCCCTAACCGACACCGCAATCAAGTACGTGCTGGGTCATCCCGAGGTTTCGACGTGCATCGTTGGCATTTCCGATGTTGGCGAGATTGCGCCGAACGTGCGCGCCGCCGTCGAGCCCTATCTTGATGAGCAAGCCCGAAAACAGCTACCGGCGGCGTCCTGATGCCGGATGATTTCTCGCCGGCCGGCGCTGCCCGGCAAACTCTCAGGGAGCTTCGGCTCACCGAGGGTGGCCGTTCTCAGTTCTCGCCGCCGCTGGTCGGGGCGAGGGTGGGCGGAGATGCCGCATTGGTATAGACTGCGGCGTTGATCCCGCCTTGGCGGGTTGGCGTACCGAGGGAAGGATGAGGCAGATGGCTCGAGATCTGACACGACGGCGATTTCTCAAGGCGAGTTCGGCGCTTGGAGTTGGCGTCGCTGGCGCGGCCACGCTGGCTGCCTGTGGTGAAACGCAGGTTGTCGAGAAGATCGTGACGCAGGTGGTTGAAGAGACCGTCATCAAAGAGGTGACCAAGGAAGTCGAGGTCGTCGTCCAGAAGGTCGTCACGCAGGCGATGGCGGCGCCTCAGCCGAAGACGGTGGAGTTCGAGTTCGTCAGCGACCACGTCTCGGGTGTCCGTGGTAAGTCCACCACCTGGGCGCTGGCCAACTTCCAGGCGGAACGGCCCGACATCAAGATCAAGTTCACACCGCAGGGCGGGGGCTTTGACGACTCATTCGGCATCCGCATTGCGGCGGGCAGCGCCCCGGCCACGGCGTTGTTGAGTTGGGGATTCTTTGGATCCCATCAAGACTCGTTCGTCCAGATCAACGACGTGTTGGACCGCCATCCGGACTTCGATGGGGCCGACCTCATCTACGAGCCGGACTCCTACACGATCAACTACGACACGACCTGGCCGTTCGTGGACTCGTTCCAGGGTCACGCTTTCGGCCTGCCGTACCAGGGCAACGTCAGTGGCCACTACTACAACATCGACCTCTACGACCAGTACGGCGTGCCCGAGCCGTCGGCGGACTGGACGTACAGCAACGAGTGGCTGGACGCCGCCAAGCAGGCGACTGACCCGGACAATGAAATCTACGGAACCCGGATCGGTGGCGGTGGCGACATCCACTACTGGACGCCGATTAGCTGGGGTTTCGGCGCCAAGCAGTTCATTTCGTCGGACGGCACCCACACCGAGCACTTCGACAACGGTGGGGACAGGGGCTTCCAGTTCGCGGTAGACCTCATCCACAGGCACGGCGTCTCGCCGGCGACGGACGCGCAGCGCGAGTTGGCGGGTGAGTTCGGCGACGCCTTCTCGGCCGGAAAGATTGGGGCCGAATTGCGACGTGGCGACGCCAAGGGCAACGCCGTGATCAGCATCGGCGACCGCTTCCGCTGGGCGCTGGCGCCGCAGCCGAAGGGTGACGTGACCGGCACCGTGGCCGTGCATCGCACCAACCAGGGGCACTACGTCATCGACTCGGCGCGACGACAAGGCGTGGTTGAGCCGGTCGTGGACTTCCTGGTCTGGATGGCCGGGCCCAAGATGCAGGCGCGCGCAGCGACCGACCGCGGGTTCCTTCCCTGTCGTTGGGACGCACTGGAGTCGCCGGAGAACCTGGCGGCGCCGCCGGAGCGGCAGGACCTCCTGGTCTCGTTTGTTCGTGGCGAGTTCCGCACCTGGCAGGGTTATCACCCGAACCAGCGCGAGTGGTTGGCCTGGCGCGGCCGCGCCCACTTGGCCATGACCGGCGAGGCGTCGGTTGAAGAGGCCATCGAGAGCGCCGTGAACGAAGGCGACCGCATCCTGCGGCAGGACGTGGACTTGCTGAACAAGCGCATCGAGCGCTGGGGGCGAACGGCCTAGTCGGTTCGCTTATTGGCGCCAGAACGGCGCACAGGCATTCGGGGGGGGGGGGTGGGGCCCCCCCCCCAATAATATGGGGGGCGAATTGTGGGTGGGGGAATTAAGGGTTTTTTTTTTTTGAGGAAAAAAGAGGCCCCGGTTGTTT
>JAPPKM010000046.1:0-353 GCA_028874315.1 Chloroflexota bacterium | reverse complement strand
GGCCCCTTACCGCCCCACTGGCTTGGGGGGGGGTTGTTCCCCCCCGCCCCCGAATGCTATGGCAGCGCAATTGGGCATGGCCTAATTCGAGCTTTTATACTTTCGACGCAAAGCGCTGCCGCGATTGCTGGCTGGCGCACACAGGGAGGCGAGCGCAATGGTCCGCAATCTGACAAGACGGCGATTTCTGACGGCGACTTCGGCACTTGGAATCGGCGCCGCGGGCGCGGCCGCGCTGGCGGCGTGTGGCGAGTCCGAGGCCGTCGAGCCGAGCGTCACGCAAGCAGCTCAACAGGAAGTGACCCAGGCAGCCCCCGTCGCCGCTGAGAAGGTCGCCACACAGGCGATGGCGG
>JAPPKM010000079.1 GCA_028874315.1 Chloroflexota bacterium | reverse complement strand
AATGACGCGAGTACTCGCACTCACTCTTCCCCTGTTAAGGTGCCGTCGCGCCCGCTCACGACTGAATTCGTCGGAGCGCCACCGGGGCGGCTGGTAAAACAATCGCCGCCGAAATGCGCGGATGCCTTTTCAGGCAGTCGCCCATCTTAGCACGGCTGGCGGACGCGGACACGTGACTTTCCGGTCGTCCTGTCCCGCCGCCGGCTGCGTTCCCGGCAGCGGCATGGTCCTCGCGGCGGCAGATCAGGCTTCCCCCGGCTCACAGCCCCGCTCCCACCGCCGCTGGTCTGGGTGCTACGCTGGGCGGACACCAAGTTTGACGTGACATACCTCTCATCAAGATTGGTGGAGGGAGTCGGCCCAACGAAGCCGGGCAACCTTCGAGCGAGGGCTCGAGAGGGTGCCAATTCCGGTAGCGGAAGCTGCAAGATGAGAGGGTCACCGGCGCGAGGCAGCGCCCCGGGCGGGGCGCGGAGCGCCAAGGGGTTTGCGACGGAGTGAGAGGCAAACTCTCCCCAGCTGTTGGGCGGCCGATGGCGATGGCCGGGCCCGCGCGTGACGCGGGCGAGCCGGGTCACCCGGCGATTCGGGACTTCGCCATCCGCTGACACATCCGTCGGCGCCTCTGCCAAGGATCATCCGCATGTCCACGACTCAGACGCTTCGCTGTCGCGAGTGCAGCCGCGCCTATCCACTGCGGGCCACGCACATCTGCGAGTTCGATTTCGGGCCGCTGGAAGCGCAGTTCGATTACGCTGCCATCCGCGAGACCATCTCGCGCGATGCGATCGCCGCCCGGCCGCCCACGCTATGGCGCTACCACGAGTTGCTGCCCGTTGAAGGGGGCTGGGACGAGACCTGGCCGGTTGGGTTTACGCCGCTGCAGCGCGCCGACAACCTGGGCGAGCGGCTCGGGCTGTCCAACCTCTACGTCAAGAACGACACGGTAAACCCCACCTATTCCTTTAAGGACCGGGTGGTGGCCGTGGCGATCACGAAGGCCCGCGAATTCGGCTTCGAGACATTCGCCTGCGCCTCCACCGGCAACCTGGCCGGGGCCGTTTCGGCCGCCGGGGCGCGTCATGGAATGCCCACCTACGTCTTTATGCCGGCCGACCTGGAGGTGGGCAAGATCCGCGGGGCGGCGGTCTACGGCGCGGGCATCGTGGCGGTGGACGGCACCTACGACGAGCTGAACCGGCTGTGCAGCGAGATCGCCGACCTCTACAGCTGGGCCTTCTGCAACATCAACATCCGTCCCTACTACGCCGAGGGCTCCAAGACGCTGGCCTTCGAGTCGGTGGAGCAACTGGGCTGGGTGGCGCCGGACCACATCGTGGCGCCCATCGCGTCCGGCTCGCTGTACACCAAGATGGGCAAGGCGATGAAGGAACTGGTGGAAGTGGGGCTGCTGGACAGCCAGTCCACCCGCATCCACGGCGCCCAGGCAGACGGTTGCGCGCCGGTGGCGGAGGCCTTCGCGCGCGGCCAGACGACGTACCGCCCGGTCCGCCAGCCCGACACCGTGGCCAAGTCGCTGGCCATCGGGAATCCGGCCGACGGCTTCTACTCGCTGAAGCTGGCGCAGGGGGTGGACGGCGTGATCGAGGCCGTCACCGACGATGAGATCGTGGACGCCATGCGCCTGCTGGCCTCGACGGAAGGCATTTTTGCCGAGACGGCCGGCGGCGTGACAATTGCGGTATTGGCCAAGCTTGCCGAACGCGGCGTGATCGCTCGGGACGACCTGACGGTGGCGCTGGTGACCGGCAACGGGCTGAAAACGCAGGAGGCTATCGACGGCCGAGTGGACGCCCGCTTTGAGATCCGACCGAGCATCACATCGTTCGAGCAGACGCTGGCCGACCGCGGCGTGCTGACGCCAGCCTAGATCGCGCAGGAGACGCCCTTATGCCCAATGTCCGAATTCCAACCCCGCTCCGCAGCCTGACGGACGGCAAAAACAGCGTGGACATCGACGCCGCGAACGTCGGCGACCTGGTGGAGAAGCTGAACGCCGCGCACCCCGGGTTCTCCGAGAGGATCCTGGACGAGGACGGCGACCTGCGGCGCTTCGTCAACATTTACGTTGACGGCGAGGACATCCGATACCGGGAAGGCTTCGACACCGAAGTCGGCCCCGGCGACGAGGTGTCGATCGTGCCGTCGGTGGCCGGAGGCTAGTCCAGACCCACCGCAGCCACTGACGCGGCCCCCGGCCCCGGGAGATTCGGCTCCGGGGCAGGGGCTGCGTAGTCGGCCGTGGGTCGTTCGGCGGCTATTGGCCGCCGATGGTCTCGAACACGTTATCTGCCGCGGCCAGTTCGTCGGCTGGGAACTCAATTCCGAGGCTGCGAGCTCGCGCCAGGTTGAAGCTCGTATCGGTCTGTTTCGGATCGACGATGGGCACGGTGGCGGGGTCGGCTCCATTCAGAATGTCCGCGCCCAGCGCGCCGACGTAGGCCCCGGTCTTGAGCCCTGAGTTCCCCACGGCGACCAGAATGCCTTCCCGTGCCCAGTCGGCCACGAGGCCAAGCTCGGGGAGGTTGTTCTCCGCCACCATCCAGTCGATCACTTCGGCTGGCGGAACGATCTCTCCGCTTGCATCGCGGAGCTGGTGGAAATTCACCACGGCGATCAGGTCGGCCTTGTCCTGATAGTTGACGACGGCGCGCTTCCACTGCTCGAACGTCTCCAGTAGCAGGAAGTCAAGGACCTCGAATGGCCTGGCGTCGGCCGCCTGGTCGTCGCGCTGGAACGCGGCGCGCACGGATTCGGAGCCCGCACCGGCGTCCGCAAGGATTACAACCCTGGTCACGTCGGGAAAGAGCCGCCGCGCAGTCGCGATGGCCTCGGTGTGCGGGATTCGCTCCAGGGCCCCGGTGATGGTTCCACCAGGCATGTCGAGACTGTCGATCGGGGCGTAGATCGTCGGGTCGACATTGATGCGGGCGAAGACTGTTGGAAGCGGAACATGGGGGCTCTCCGTGGCGTATCTGACGGCCACGTGCTCGAGCGCGACATCGTCCGTGACAAACAGGAGGTCAGGCTCAAAGGCTCGCAGCGCCTCAAGAGCCTGCGCGGCCCGCTCTTCAATCTGCTGCGGGCTTGTGAAGTTGATCCGCGTGTCCATGTAGAAGGTCTGCACCTGGTAATCGCGACCCCCGAGCAGACCGTTCCGGGCAAGGCCTTCGCTGATTCCCTCGTGGAGTTGCCTGGTCCAGGCAAAGGCGTCGCTATACGAGTGCACGACAAAGATGCGATGCGGTCTATCCGGAGCGGCGGCGCCGGCTGGCACCGAAGTCGACGAGCCGCAGGCCACCGCGACGGCCAGGGCCACCAGGAGTGAAACCAGTCCCAACGCGCTCCGGTGGATGGAATGCCGATCAACCATGACGATCACGTTCAATAGCCGTCACAGTCATTGGTAGGCCCGTCGCGGGGGTCTGTCCAACTTCCGCCCGTCGCCGTTCAGGCGTCGGGCGGGAGGGGTTTGCGGTTGTCGAAGCCTTCGTCGCGCTTGTGCCAGTAGTCGATGGCGTCTTCGCCGAGGCGCCAGCAGAGGAAGGCGTCCTCGCCGTCGACCTCTGACGGGAAGTCGATGAGGCCGGTGGACGGATCGCGCAGGACGATGTTGCGCGACCTGAGCCAGGCGACAAGCGGCTGCACGTCCCAGAGGGCGGCGACGAGGGCCTGGTGGGCGAGGCTGACCTCGACGGGAGTGCGGCGGCTGGAGGTCTGGGCGTCCTCGAACGCCTGGCGCTCGGACCCGGCCTCCATCCAGACGCCCTGCAGGCGGCCGACGATGCGACGGACCTCGGGCAGAAGCTGGGTGGCTTCCTCCAACGTGTAGGTCAGGCCCTCCTCGTCGTGCTCGTCCATGGATTGGGGCCTCGCCTCAGGTCTGTGCGTAAGTATCGGCCAGCGCGGCGCGTCCGTGCGGCCCGTGGGCGGTGATTCGCGGCCACATGGTGCGTTCACGCACAACGGACAGGGTGGGATACCAGGCGGCGCGCAGGTTGCCAGCCAGGTACACGGAGCCGCCGGCGACGACGGAGCCGTGGTTGCCGGCCAACGCGAGGGCGGCCTGGAGGGCATCGTGAGGATCGGAGGCCCTGGCGATCGGCGCCTGCCCAAGCACTTCACCCGCCTCTGCCAGCAGGCCGACGGGTAGGGCGGGCTTGCGATACACCTGCGGCTCGGTGGCGACCCAGACATCGAGGTGGGGCAGCAGCTGCGGCAGCACCTCAGAGGCGGCACGGTAGCCGACCATGCCGATGAGGCCGACGCGGGGGCGGGGCAGGCTCGCGCTGTCGATGACCTGGCCGAGGGCGCGGGCCTTGTCTCGGTTGTGGGCGCCGTCCAGGTAGACGGCGGGGCGGCCGGACATGCGTTCGAAGCGAGCGGCGAGGCGTCCGTGGGCCGTGGCCTGGCGGACCTCGGAACTGAGAGTCGTACCGAGGACCTCAAGCGCCGCTTCGGACATGCGGGTGTTGCGGGAACGGAAGTCCGAGCCGTCCAGCGGAACTTCGATCAGCGGTTGGCCGATTGCGTCGGCGGCATCGCGCACCGGTGGCCGGGCCTCGGGCGGGAGCGGGCCGCAGATCGCGGCCGCACCAGACTTGAAGATGCCGGCCTTGTGCCAGGCGACGGTTGCGAGCGTGCCGCCGAGGCTCTTGAGGTGGTCGTGGCCCACGCTGGTTACCAGGGCCAGGTCGGGATTGACGACGTTGGTCAGGTCGAAACGGCCGCCGGCGCCGACCTCCATGACGGCAATGTCGACCCGGGCACGAACGAAGTACTCAAGCGTGAGCGCAACCCAGACCATGCCGTAGGTGGGCGGACCGTCGGAATCGGTAGCGGTGAAGCGGTCGACGTGGGGGCGGATCCAATCGACCAGGTCGGTCAGCTCTGAGGGCCGGGCGAGACGGCCGTCGCAGTCGAATTTCTCAAGGGCGGTCTGCAGGTACGGGGTGCAGTGCAGGCCGGTGCGCAGGCCGGTGGCGGACAGGCCGGCCGCCACTTTGGCGGCGACGGAGCCCTTGCCGGAGGTTCCGCCGACATGAACGCAGCGGAGGCCGTCCTGCGGGTTGCCGAGGGTAGCCAGGAAGCGGCGGAAGCGGCCGAGCCGGCGTTCACCGGCCTGGATGGACTGTTCCAGGGTGCGCGGCGAAGTGGGGCCGGCCGGGCCCCGGATGAGGCCGTTGACGTAGCCGACGGCGGCGTGGCCGGCGGCGATCTCAGCGTCGGTGACCGGCGAGTCGTCGCGGGTCAGGACAGGTGTGTCACGCACCGTTGCGTTGGGCGAGTTCGAGCGCCGCCAGCATGCCGGCGAAGGACTCGCGGGAGTTGGCTTCCTTGCTGCGGTGCTCGGGGTGCCAGTGGGTTTCGAGGTTCACGGCGCCCGCGAAGCCGTCGTCGATGAGGGCACGAAGCTGACCGACGAAGTCCACTTCGCCCCGGCCGACGCACTCCCAGGCAATCAGGCCGGTCGAATGATTGACCACGCTCGCGTCCTTGATGTGGACGTGCTCGATCCAGGGTCGGGCGATCGCGTAGCCGGGCGGAAATGGGTTGCCGCCGGAAACGAAGTCGTTGGAAGGGTCCCAGTTCAACTTGACGCGGGGATGGTCGGTGGCTTCGAGGATGCGCACGGTGTTGACGGCGGTGTTGCCCCAGCAACTACGGACGTTTTCGACCAGGAGGGTGACGCCTGCGGCGTCGGCGCGGTCACCGGCGTCGCGCAGCACGGCCGCGATTCCAGCCAGGCGGTCGGCCGGCACGGGTCCACCATCGGGCAGGCGGGGGCTTGGATTGCCCATGCCGACCATGTCGTCACGGCGGCAGGAGAAGATTCGGACAAACGGCGACCCAAGGGCCTGGGCGACGCGGATGCCGCCTTCGAGCTCAATGCGGTGCTGGTCCCAGCCGTCGATCGACGCCAGATCACCTACGTCGCCGGGCGGCAGGATGAGGATCTTGAAGGCCTGCGTGCCGACGGCGGAAACGTAGAGGCCGGCGCTGTCGACGGCGGCACGGGTACGTTTGACCAGGGCGTCGTCGCACTCATGGGCCGCGCGGCCCCAGAAGTCTTCGATTTCGATCTGCGACATGCCGAGGTCGGCGGCGACGTCCACGCCGACATTGACATCCGATGAGACTTCGCTGTTGACCACGCCGACCGAAAAGGGAAGGTCGCAGTCTATTCGGGTCGCCATGTCAAGCCGCCGTACTTCGAGACCAGAACGACATCAGCAATTCCTCCGCTTCGGTCCGCCGGTCCACGGCCGCGCGCAGCGCCTTCATGTCCAGGCCCTCGCTGCTGACGGACACGCCCCGCCAATGTTCCGCCACATCGTTCGAGGCTCGGGTCCAACTTTGCATGAGGCTGCGGAGCTCGCGGGCCTGCTCCCGCGTCAGCGCCATGGACGGGTCTCCGGGCACGTGGGTGCGCGAGCGTAGCGCGTCCGGGGTCCTGGCGGACGGGGCTTTGGCGGAAAAGGGCCGGTGGTAGACTCCGCTTCTTGTTACCGGCGTGCGCCGCTCAGGGGTTTTTTGGCGTCCGCCGACGCTCGCCCCTTAGCCACGGGAGGGCCAATGGCGATTCATGCTGGCGCGCCGCGTCGCTCGACGCTTGCGCCCGGAGACCACGCCAAGCTGGATGACCTGCGAGCGCGCCTGGCCGACCTGAAGGATGAGCCGGGCGCCACGCTGGAAGCGCTGTACGCGGCGCAAGAGGTTTTTTCATACGTGCCGCCAGAGGCGGTGACGATGATTGCCGAAGAACTCAGCATGCCCGAGAGCGAAGTCTTTGGCGTGCTGACGTTCTACACGATGTTCCACCGGAAACCCTCGGCCAAGTACGTGCTGCGGGTGTGCCGGGACCTGAGCTGTCACATCTCGGGCGCTCCGGCGGTGTTAAAGGCTCTGAACGACGAATTGGGCACGCGGGTAAGCGAGGTGACCGAGGACGGGCTGTTTGAAACCGAATCGGTCTCCTGCCTGGGGCTGTGCGATCTGCAACCGGCGGTGATGGTGAACCTGGAGCAACACGGTCCGCTGGACGCGGCAAAGGCCCGCAGCCTGCTGGCCGACCTGCGCGCGCGAGAAGCCTGATGGAACTCGTCGTCACCAAGAATTTCGGCAATCCACAGTCGTGGACGCTGGAGAGCTACCGGAAGGCGGGCGGGTACCAGGCGCTGGAGAAGGTCCTGCGCGAGATGACGCCGGAGGACGTTTCGGAGTTGGTCAAGGAGTCCGGGCTGAGCGGACGCGGCGGGGCGTTTTTTCCCACCGGGCTGAAGTGGCAGTTCGTGCGGTCGGACCCCAAGACGCCGCGCTACGTGGTGATCAACGGCGACGAGAGCGAGCCGGGCACATACGTGAACCGCTACTCGCTGGAGCTGGACCCGCACCTGATGCTGGAGGGGATGCTGATCGCGGCCTACGCCTGCAACGCCACGCTGGGATACGTGTACATCCGCGGCGAGTACGGGCTGGCGCACGAGCGCACGCAGGCGGCGATCCGCGAGGCCTACGAGGCGGGCTACCTGGGCCAAAGCATCATGGGCAACGAAGGCTTCGACTTCGAGGTCACGTTCCGCCGCGGGGCCGGGGCGTACATCGTTGGCGAGGAGACCGCGCTGTTTAACTCGCTGGAAGGCAAGCGCGGGAACCCGCGTTATAAGCCGCCGTTCCCGACCAATGTGGGCGTTTGGGGGCTGCCGACGGCGATCAACAACGTGGAGACGCTATCGGCGGCACCGGCGATCGTCGAGAACGGGGCCGAGTGGTTCCAGAACCTGGGCCACGGCGAGGCCACCGGCACCAAGATGTATTGCCTATCTGGCCGGGTGGCCAAGCCAGGCGTGCATGAGCTGCCGCTGGGCACGACCGCGCGCGAGTTGATCTACGACTACGGCGGCGGCGTGCTGGACGGACGGCCGCTGAAGGGCTTCAAGCCGGGCGGCGCCTCATCGGCGGCGCTTGGTCCGGAGCACCTGGACGCGGCGCTGGAGCCGCGATCGATGGCGGCGCTGGGCACGATCATGGGCACTGGCGGCGTGGTCGTATACGACGACACGGTCTGCATGGTGGACGCGGCCTACCGCGACGCGCTGTTCTTCGAGGAAGAGAGTTGCGGGTTCTGCATCCCCTGCCGCGAAGGCGCGCCCAACCTGGTGCAGGTGTGTGAACGCATCATGCACGGGCAAGGCTCGCTGGACGACCTGGACCTGCTGGAAGACCTGGGCGCAAGCATGATGGCCTCGTTCTGCGGACTGGGGCAGTTTGCGCATCAGCCGGTGCGCGGAGCCGTGCGGGCGTTCCGCGACGAGTTCGAGGCGCACATCCGCGACCACCACTGCGAAGCGGGTGTCTGCCAGTTCTCGAGCAACGGGCGTCTGGCCTAGGCGGGACTCAAGCTTCGGTGAGAAGGCTGGCGGTTAGCTAAAGGCCTTCGTTTCGCGTCCCTCTTCGGCGTCGTCGGTCCAGCGGTAGGCACAGCGGTCGTTGTAGTCGCAGTACCGGCAGTGTTTGCCCGGTGTAGGTGTGAAGTCGGCGGCACCGATGCGTGTGGCCAGTGCCTGGTAGCGGTTGAGCACGTCGTCAGCGGTGGCAGGATCGGGCGTCTGGGAGATGCCCTGGTTGTCGGTCAGGTAGTAGACCGTGAGTCTCGAGACGGCGCTGTTGAAGCCGCGCTCGAGCGCGAGCGCGTAGGTGTGGAGCTGGGTGCGGAGGCGGTCGGGTAGTTCGGACGGGCGGCTGCCGCTCTTGTAATCAATGACCTCGAGACCGTCGGCTCGCCGGTCAACCCGGTCGATGACGCCTTCCACGGTGTAGGCGTCGTCCGATCGCAGGCGCAGGCGGAAGCGGCGTTCAAGCATGACGGGGCGGCCCGGGGCGTGACCGCGCGCGGACCAGAAGCCGTCGAGAAGCTCGTGGCCGCGTTCCCAGATTTCGGGGAAGCGCTCGCGATTGAGGCGGGGGGCGTCGCGCCAGTAGGCGGCGTGCAGGTCGTGCAGGTCGTCGCGCGTGAGGCGGACGCCGTCGCGCAGACGTTCGAACGCCCGGTGCAGGACCGAGTGGACGATGGCGCCAACGGTGAGGCGCGGACTGAACGGGATGGGGATGCGCTCGACGTAGCGGAAGCGGTAGGCGTAGGGGCAGAACTCGTAGAGGGCGAGCTTGGTGAAGCTCAGGCGCATGGGGGCGGCATTCTAGGGGGAGTCCGCCGGGATGGACGCGGAGTAGGACGGGCGGCGGGCGGCGGCCGTGTAGGCGCGGCGCAGCACAGCTTCGGCGGGCTTACCGTTGGGCGGGAATGCCGAGTCTTTGGCGTCCGTCGAATCGGGATCCCAACGCCACCAGAAAACGCCCTGCAGGGCCTCGCGACGGTAGGGCAAACCGAAGAAGGCGGTGTAGAGGTTGGCCTGGAGATCGGGGTCGACTTCGTGCGGCTTGACGGGATCGGCGGCGCGGGGCTGGGAGGCAGCGGTGGCGGCGCTGCGGTAGCCGAGTTCGGTGAAGAGAACGGGAATGTCCAGGCCTTTCCTCGTGCGCCATTGCTCGATTTCGTCCAGCCAGACATTCCAGGCGTCGGCTAGCTGGGCGTGGCTGATTTGGCGATCCGCCAGCGGGAAGTAGGCGTTGATGCCGACGAAGTCCAGATCGTCCCAGAACGGCACGTCGGCGTACCCGCCCAGCCCCGCCGACGGGGCGTGGCTGGCCGCGTAGGTGAGCGGCCCGTTGAATCGTCGCCGGACGTCGGCGATCAGCGAGCGCCACTCCGTGACGAGCTCGGCTTCGGAGAACCCAAGGTCGGTCCCGAGGCAGTACAGGTCAGCGCCGGCACGTTCCGCCACATCCGCGTAGTGGTGCGTCATCGACGCGTAGTTCGCGAACCAGGCCGAAGGGTCCGCCGGCCGGATTTCGCCGGGCCAACTGCCGTCGCCGCTGTTCACGAAGGGTTTGAGCATGACGCGAAGGCCTGCGGTATTGGCGCCGTCGATCAGACGGCGAATGTCGTCGTCCGGAGGGGTGCGCGACGGGTCTGGACGGATCTGGTCTGAGTCCAGGGTCGGCTGGTACCAGCCCGGGGAGATCGAGACCCAGTCGGCGCCGGCGTCCGCCGAGGACCGCACCAGTCGCCCGGCGCGCTGTTCGGCGAAGTCGGTTCCCGAGAGGCCGGCCAGCGTGAGGCCGTGCATGAAGGGGGCGGTCGTTGGATCGCGCCGGCTGACCCCCGCGAAGCCGCAGGCGGCGACGCCGGCGCCGGCTGCGGCCAGGGCCACACCAGTAAGCAGCATCCGGCGCCCGACACGGACCGGTGCGCGCATCGGGAAGGCTTTAGGCCGTTGCGGCTAGCGGCCGAGGATCCAGCGCACGTCCTCGCTCATCATCTCCTCGTTCCACATGGGGTTGAATGTGAGGTCGATCTCGGCCTTGCGGACGTGGTCCAGGGACTCGGCTTCCTGCTTGACCTGCTGCAGGATGTACGGCCCAGCCGGACAGCCGGGGGTGGTGAGCGTCATGGTGACGGTGGCGCGTTCGTCGCCGTCGGCGGCCGCGGGTTCGCCTTCGCCGGCAACGTAGGGGATGACGTCAACCTCATAAATGAGGCCAAGGTCGACGATGTTGATGCCGATCTCCGGGTCGATGACGCTGCGTAGCTGGTCGCGGACCTGGTCTGGGGTTGTGGTGGACACGGGGAATCTCGCTTTCGGGTTTCGCTAGCAAGCTTGGCAGCCGGTCAGGGGCGCGACAAGACCCGAACTCCCAACGAGCCCTGATGGGTTAGCCGGCGGCGTAGCCTGGAAGAATGCGGACGCCGGGGTAGTTGACGGCGCGTCCGGCTTCGATCTCGAGGCGGTGGTCCCACTTGACCTGGTGCACTCGGTAGGCCCAGGCGGCGTGTGCCTTGTCCCACCACACCTCGGCCCAGTGGGCCACGCCCGCCCATTGCGGTTCGTATTTCAGGCCCACGCTGCCGGGCCGGAGGATTGTGGTGTTGTTGAACTCGAGCTCAAGCGGCGCGTGGATGTGGCCGACCACGAGCAGCGAGGGAGGGTTCGGGCCGATCAAGCGCGTTAACTCGTCGGCCGGCGTGTCGGCCCAGATGAAGTCCTGCAGGTTGACGCCGTTGGCGTGGGCGAGCAGCAGATCGGGTCCGTTGTCCACTTGCAGCCGCAACTTCTCAGGCAGGGCCGCGGAGTGTTCTCGCAGGTCCGTCGGGACACGCTTCATCGTCCAGTCGAACACAGCCAGGATCAGATCGCGGCGCAGCCCCCGGCCGGGCACGACTTTGAATGAACCGATTTCCAGATCGCGTTCGGTGTCGCCTTTGAGCATCGTCACGCCGGCGGCCTCCAATGCGTCCCAGGTTTCCAGTGGACGCGGACCGCCGCAGATCTGGTCGCCAGCAGAGACGACGAGTTGATATGGACCCCGCGCATGGATGTCGTCCAGTACCGCGCGCAGGGCCGTCAGGTTGGCGTGTACGTCGGTGAGAACCGCGATTCGCATGCAGCGGCCGAGTGGTGTCTAGTTCCGCGCCGGCTCCTCGACGGGGCGGCGAGCGGGCAAGGGGTTGTTCAGCCTAAGCAGCGCGCGCCGGGGCTGGCAATAGAATTGACCCGGGCGGCCGGTCTCCGGCTAACCTGTGTTAAGCTCTGCGTGAGCGCGACGCCGTTCCGTGCGTCGCGTCCTTTTTGTCCCCCATGCCGAAACTCAAAACCCGGAAAGCTGCCATAAAGCGCCTGCGTCGCACGCGGCGCGGCAAGATCACGTCCGCCAAGTCGTGGGCCGGTCCGTACCGGCGGCGTAAGAGCCGTCGCGCGCGCCGCGCCAAGAACCGCGAGCACGCGCTGCCGACGGGTCAGCGACGGCAAGCTGAACGTCTGCTGGCGGCGAACTAAGGACAACCAATGGCTCGAGTCAAGCGCGGCGTAACCAGGCGACGCCGACATCGCAAAGTTCTGAAGGCGGTGCGCGGCCACCGCGGCTCGCGCAGCCGGCACTTCCGTGCCGCGCACGAGGAACTCATGCACGCGCGGCAGTACGCCTACCGCGACCGCCGGGCGCGCAAGCGCGATATGCGGCGCCTCTGGATCATGCGCATCAACGCCGGCGCCCGCCTGCACGGGCTGACCTACGGCACGTTCATGCACGGTCTGCGGGAGGCGAACGTGACGCTGGACCGGAAGGCGCTGGCGGACCTGGCCGCCAATGAACCGGCGGCCTTCGAAGCGCTCGCCGATACCGCCCGGGCCGCGGCCTAAGCCGGCCAGCGCCCACGCGGGGGCCATCCCGCCATGATCACCAGCGTTCGCAATCCGCAGGTGGCGTTGGCGCGTCGCCTGCATCGCGCCTCGGTTCGACAGCGCGACGGTCTGATCCTGCTGGAAGGCCCGCGCCTCGTAACGGAAGCCGCAGAAGCTGGACTGCTCCAGACCGTGCTGGTGGCCGACTATCCCAAGGCGGACATTCAGTTGGCCGCCGACGCCGCCGCGAACGCTGGCGCCCGGGTGCTGGCGGCCTCGCCGCACGTGCTGTCCGCGGCCGCAGACAGCGCATCGCGGCAAGCCATCGTGGCCATCGGTCGTCGTCCACAGGTCGCGACGCCGAGTGGCACTCCGCTGATCCTGGTGATCGACGGTGTTCAGGACCCGGGGAACGTGGGGACGCTGATTAGATCCGGCGCGGCCGCCGGGGCGACGCTGATCGTGCGAACGCCGGGCAGCGCGGATCCATTCGGACCGAAGGCCATGCGCGCCGGAGTCGGTGCGCATTTTCGGGTCCCGATTCACGACGCGGCCACGCCGAACGCTCTACAGCCGTCGGCGAACGGCGTCGATCTCTACGAGGCGGCGGCCAATGCCGCGTGCCCCTACGACGAGGTCGATTGGACCGGACCCCGCGGGCTCGTGGTGGGCGCCGAGACGCGGGGCGTGTCATCAGCCTGGCGAGCGGCCTGTCGCGACACGGTCGGGGTACCGATGAAACGTGGCGTGGAATCGCTGAACGCGGCGGCGGCGGGCGCCGTTATCCTGTTCGAGGCCGCGCGGCAGCGCGCGGCAGTCCCCCAGAGCTGACCCCACGGTGCAAAAGCAACTAGACGCCCTGCTGGACGCCGCGCGCGCGGAACTGGCCGCCGCCGCGGACAACGCGGCGCTGGAGCAGTGGCGCGTGACGCACCTGGGGCGCCGCAGCGAAGTCACCGGCCTGCTGCGTTCGGTCGGCAGCTTGGCGCGCGAGGAACGGCGCGCCGCCGGTCAAGCAGCCAACGCCGCGCGACGAGATCTTGAAGCGGCATTCGAGGCCCGCCAGGCCGAGTTGCGGCGCAGCGCCGACGGCGCGCAGGTGGACGTGACCATGCCGGGGTATCCGGTGCGCCTGGGCAGCCTGCATCCGCTCACGCGCACGCTGCGCGAGATCCGCCGTGTGCTGGCGCCGCTGGGCTTCCGGGCCGTCAGCGGCCCCGAAGTGGAATGGGACCGCTACAACTTCGAACTGCTGAACATCCCGGCGGACCACCCGGCGCGAGATATGTGGGACACGTTCCACATCCACGACAAGGCCCGGCCGGGCGAACTGCTGCTGCGAACCCACACGTCACCAGTGCAAGCGCGGGTTATGGAGCAGATCCAGCCGCCGGTGCGGGTGATCGTGCCGGGCAAGGTGTACCGCTACGAGGACCGATCCGCAAAAAACGAGGCAGAGTTCATGCAGGTGGAGGGTCTGGCCATTGACGAGCACATCACCATGGCCGACCTGCGCGGGACCCTGACCCATTTTGTGCGAATGATGTTCGGTCCGGACCGGGAGTTGCGGATTCGGGCCAGCTACTTCCCGTTTACGGAACCCAGCGCCGAAGCCGACATGTCGTGCCACGCCTGCGGCGGCAAGGGCTGCTCAGTCTGCGGCGGGACCGGCTGGATCGAGATCCTGGGTTCCGGGATGGTCCACCCGAAAGTGCTGGCCGACGTGGGCTACGACCCCGACGTGTACCAGGGCTTTGCCTTCGGCATGGGAGTGGAACGGATCGCGATGCTCAAGTACGGCGTGACCGACATCCGGTCCTTCTACCGCAACGACCTGCGGTTCCTGCGGCAGCTGCGCTGAACCATGCGCGTACCTTTCGAGTGGCTGTGCGAACTGACCGGGATCGAGGCTTCGGTCGACGACGTGGCCACCCGCCTGACCAATGCGGGCTTCGAGGTCGGGGCCATTCATCGCGCCGGTGAGCACTGGGACCGCATCGTGGTGGGCGAAGTCGCACGAATCGATTCGCACCCCAACGCCGACCGCCTGAACCTGCCGACCGTGAACACGGGCAGCGAGGAGATCCAGGTGGTCTGCGGGGCCTGGAACTTCGAGGTCGGAGACCGGATCGCTTTCGCGCCCGCCGGTGCGCGCCTGTGGGATCCCTACGCCGACGAGCCCGTGTTAAAGGAATTGAAGCCGACGCGGATCCGGGGCGTGGTCTCCCGCGGCATGTTGTGCTCGACCAAGGAACTCGGCATCAGCGACGACCACGAGGGAATCCTGGTGCTGGATCCCGACGCGCCGCTGGGACGGCCGCTGGCCGAGGCGCTGGGCGGCGAGGTGCTGGAATTCGAACTCAAGGCCAACCGCCCGGACGCGCTGTCGGTGCTGGGCATCGCCCGCGAGGCGGCGGCCTTGTATGGAGCCGAGGTTCGCTCACCGATTCCGGACGAGCGTCCGAGCGAGGACGGGTCGAGCCGGCCGGTTGAACTCTCGATTGACGATCCAGCACTTTGCGCGCGGTATTCGGCGGCGCTCGTCCATGACGTGAAAGTGGGCGAGTCGCCGGCCTGGATGCGGGACCGGCTGGAACAGGCGGGGGTGCGTCCGATCAGCACGATCGTTGACGCCACGAACTACGTGATGCTGGAACTGGGACAGCCGCTGCATGCGTTCGACTGGGAGACGGTGCGCGGCGGCTTCATCGGCGTTCGCACGCCGCGGCCGGGCGAGCGCCTGGTGACTCTGGACGGGCAGGACCGTGAGCTGACGCCGGAGACGCTGTGCATCGTGGACGCCAAAGGGCCGGTGGCGCTAGCCGGGGTTATGGGCGGCCTGGACACCGAGGTCACCGACAAGACCTCGACGGTTCTATTGGAGTCGGCCACATTCGATCCGATCAGCATCCGGCGCACGGCGCATCGCCTGAACCTGCGCAGCGAGGCGTCGCGGCGCTTCGAGAAGGGCCTGCCGCCCGAGCTTACGGTGCTGGCGCTACGGCGCTGCGTGCAAGTGATCGAGGAGATCGGCGCGGGCCGGGGCGAGTTCCTGACCGCCGACGCCTATCCGGCTCCCTCGGACCCGACGCCGGTGTCGCTGGCATTCGATCGCATCGAGCGGCTGATGGGCGTGGCCTACGACCGCAGCGAAGTCCGGCAGGCGCTGAGCGCGCTGGAGTTTGGGTTGGAAGAGGACGGGGACGAGTTGTGCGTGACGCCGCCGTTCTGGCGTCGCGACGTGTCCGCGCCGGCGGACGTGGTGGAAGAAGTGGCGCGACTGGTCGGATACGAGCGCATCCCCGACACGTTGCCGACCGGTCAGGTGATGGACGTGGCGCCCGGCGAGATCGACGAGCGCGACGACGAGGCGCGGGACGTGATGGCGGGCCTGGGCTTTGCCGAGTGCGTGACCTATGCGCTGACCAGCGAGGCGCGTATGGCGCGGCTGGTGCCGCCGGACCTGTTGGACGCCTCGCCGGATGCGCCGCTGGGGGACGCCGACGCCTGGGCAGCAGTGCGCGAGACAGCCATGAACGACGCTGGACGAACCCTCACCGACCGGCTGCTCCCGCTGGACCGCGAGCCGCTGCGGCTGCGCAACCCGCTCTCCATGGAAGAGAACGCGCTGCGCCTAACCGGCCTGGGCACCATGCTGGAAACCCTGCGCGCCAACCGGCGGCACGCCGACCGCGACCTGCTGCTCTTCGACTATCAGCCATCCTTCCTGGCCCGCGACGGCGACCTTCCAGAAGAACCGAACTTCCTGACGGCAGTGATTGGCGAACGCGTGAGCGCGGACCGCTGGAACGAAACCGGCACCGTTGAACTGCCGTTCGTGCGGGGCGTGGTGGACGAACTGCTGGCCCGCTCCGGCGTACCGACCGACCAGGCCAGTCACGACGACCTCCAGCATCCAACCTTCGCCGCTGGAGCCGCGGCCGCAGTCACCGTTGAGGGCCGCCTGCTGGCCGCCTACGGCGAGGTGGACGCCGAAGTCGCCGCGGCGTTCGACCTGGACGAGCGGGCCTGGGCGCTATTGGTGGACATGCCGGCCGTACGGGCAGCCTCTTCCGGCGCGCCATCGTTCAGCGCCTGGTCGGAATACCCGTCCGCCCTGCGCGATTTGGCGATCATCGTCGACGCCGAGGTGACGCAGGCCGAGGTGCAGGAAACCATCCAGCGCGCCGGCCGCCCCCTATTGCAATCAGCCCGGCTCTTCGACGAATACCGCGGCGAACAGATCCCGGCCGGCAAACGCAGCCTCGCCTACGCGTTGAGCTACGCCGCGCCGGATCGGACTCTCACCGACAAGCAGGCGGATCGGGCGCACAACCGCGTGGTGCGGGCGTTGCAGCACCGGTTAGGGGCGGAGCTCCGCGGCTAAACGAGGCCCTCGTTGAGAGTCGGGCAAACCACGTCCTGAGATCGGCCTGACGCGACAGTCACCCGGCAGCCGAGCGTGGCGCCGAGCCCGTCAGCTCCTGCCGGGTCGCTAGCGCCTATTCCTCGAAGGTGACGCTGGCGGCCGCGTGGAGTTCGTCGGGGCAGGCGCGGTCGATGGGGACGGGGGTGGGGAGGTTGTTTTGCTGGATGTAGCCCTTGTCGGCCAGCCAGGCTTCGACTTCCTCGCCGCTGACGTCGGCCAGCATGCGGCCGTCCACGACCACGCAGGGTGAGAGCGGCTGGCCGCTCCTGGCAACCATCTCGTAGTAGTTGGCCGCGTTGTTGATGATGTCTTTGTCCTCGTAGTCGAGGCTGTACTTGTCCATCACGGCGCGCACGCCGGCGCTCCAGCCGCAAACGGGCTTCAGGTAGGCGGTGAGGGTGGGCTCGGGGGTGGTCGCCATAGGATTCGCTCGTGCAGAGGGTTTTCGGTCTGACTGATTCTGGCAGATGGGAGCAGCGGCGGGAAGAGGTACCGCCCAGGCGGGCCCGAGTTGACCGGCGATTGAGGAGCCGCCACGCTGCGGGCGCCGCGCTGGAGAGGATGACCGGCATGACGCGACTGAACGTGGGCGACCGATTTCCCGAACTGACGGGGCGCTGGGACGACGGCAGCCCGGCCCGCATCCCGGACGACCTGGACGCGGGTCCGGCGGTGTTGCTGTTCTACCGCGGCCACTGGTGATCGCATTGCCGGCGGCAGTTGGTCGCCTATAGCTACGTGCTGGACGCCTTTGCCGCGCTGGGCGTGCAGGTGGTGGGCCTGTCGGTCGACTCGGCAGCCGACGCCGCGGCAACGCGCGAGCGTTTGCAGGTGGACGTGCCGCTGGTGGGCGACCTGGCCTACCCGGACTCGGTGGACGCGCTGGGGGCGTACCGGAACGAGGACCGGCAGTCGCACCAGGCCAGCGCCTTCGTACTGGATGCCGACCGCCGCGTGGAACATGCGGTGTACAGCGCCACCAACGTCGGGCGGCTGATGCCCGAAGAGGTGCTGCGGATCCTCAGCTAGGCGGACTCAGGCCAGGTTCGGGTTGACGGAGGACCACTCGTCGATGGGCGGAATGATGCCCATGCCGATCGTCTCGTCGCGCAGCGCCTGGAGATGGGCGTAGGCGGCGTCGAGTTCGGCCTGTTCGGCGGCGTCGCCCTGCGGCATTGACCAGCTCACGCCGTCCGGCCCGAGGTCGGCCGGCATGGCCATCATCACGTGGGAATAGGGCTCGCCGGTGAGGTAGGCGCCGCAGGGCCACTCGAAGGTGGAACCGCCGGCGGCGGCGTGCACCATCATGGCCGTCTGGTGGCCGGGCGACTGGAACGACGAGCGCCCGCGCAGCTTGATGATGCGTGAGCCGCCGTCCAGCACGTCCTGGCGAATGCCCTGCCAGCCGTCGGCGTCCAGCCCGACGCCGTTGACCGTGGCGCCCGCGATGACGTCGTTCAGCAGCACGCCATCGATGCGCGTTTCACCCTTGAACAGCGCCATTTCCTGGCCGTGGCCGCCGTAGGTGCGGCAGCCGGTGACGCGGGACTGGGACAGGCCGAAGTGCTCGGCCAGACGCGTCTGCAGGCGGGTGCTGTCCAGGCCGGCCAGGGTGCTGACGCGGGATTCGGGCAGGCCGGAGTGGACGAGCGTAACCAGCCCGGTGACGTCGGCCGGATTGAAGACGATCACGACCAGCTTCGCTTCCGGCGCGTTGGCGGCGATGTCGCGGCCCAGTTGGGCGGCGATCTCCGCGTTGCCGCGCAACAGGTCTTCGCGCGTCATACCCTCGCGGCGCGGCGCGCCGCCGGAACTGAGCACGTAGGCCGCGCCGGTCAGGGCTTCCGCCGCGTCGGTGGTCCAGGTGACCTCGGCGTCGGGGAAGCCGCAGTGATGAATCTCGGCCGCGGCGCCTTCCAGACCCGGGCCGAAGGGGTCGTACATGGCGATGCGATTGGCGGCGCCGGTGGCCAGCAAGGACTGGACGATGTTGGACCCCACGGCGCCGGCCGCGCCCATGACCGCGACCTTGTCGTTGGTGACGTAGTTCATGGCCGCCGGCGTCAGGCCTTCATGCCGGCGAGGGCGTCGCTGGCGGCGGTGCTGAGCATGCGCAGGTCATTGCCAAAGTCGATCAGGGTGAAGCCCTGCTCGACCAGTTCGCGGGCCTTGGCCACGTCCGAAATCGGTGTGCCGGCCGGTTTTCTGTTGGCTTGCGCGCCGGCCAGGATCGCGTCGATGGCGGCCACGTGGTCCGCGTCCACAAAGGCCTCGGACGTACTCAGACCCATCGAAATCGCCAGGTCGTTCGGCCCGATGAAGGCCACGTCAATGCCGTCCACGGCCATGATGGCCTCGATGTTGTTGACGCCCTCCATGTCCTCGATCTGCGGGCAGACCAGCAGTTCGTCGTTGATGCGGTCGCGGTCGGCCATGTTGATGGTTGCGCGGCCGGAGCCGGCGGAGCGGTGGCCGATGGGCGGATAGCGGCAGGCGTCGGCGATGGCCTCGGCCTGTTCGACGGTGCTGACGTGGGGAACGATCACGCCCATGGCGCCGGCATCCAGCGTGCGGGCCAGGACGACCGGGTCGTGCGACTCCACGCGGGCCATGGGAATACCGCCGCGGGACTCGATGGCGCGGAAGGCCTCGGTAGTGGTGCCGATGTCCCACTGGGCGTGCTCCACGTCCACGGCCAGCCACTCGTAGCCGGCGACGACGAGCGCCTCGGCGGCGATGGGCGAAACCAGGTTGAGGAATGAACCGTAGGAGGGCTCTCCCGCCTGGATCTTCTGTCGAACTGGATTGGGGAACTGCAAGGGAAACCTCTCTCGGTGAGGCAACGAAAGCTGGATTGATTGTTACGCACCGATGGGGGGCTGTCAGTCGGGTGCCGGGCTGAAACACGCGCCTACACTGGCTGTAACGAGTGAACCTGGAGATTCATGTATGCGGACCGAGATCGAGTACAACCCGGCCTACACGATGCTGACGCTGGAGCTGTCCGGCGGCGAGTCGGTGAAGGCGGAGCCGGGGGCCATGGTGGCCCAGCAGGACGTGGAGATGACCACCGGCATGGGCAGCGGCGGGGTATTCGGCGGCCTGAAGCGCATGATGGGCGGCGAGTCCTTCTTCGTGAACACCTTCACGTGCGAGGGCCCCGGCAATGGCTGGGTGAGCCTCTCGCCGCCGGTGCCCGGCGACATCGTGGGTCACGAGCTGCGCGGGGGCGAGAGCCTGATCGTCCAGTCGGGTTCGTTCCTGGCTTCAACGGACGGCGTGGAGCTGGACACCAGCTTCTCGGGCGGCCGCGGTCTGTTTAGCGGCGAGGGCCTGTTCCTGCTGCGCGCCCACACCGACAGCGGCGGCACGATCTGGTTCGACTCCTACGGCGCGGTCAAGGAACTGGAAGTCACCCACGGGTCCGAACTGGTCGTGGACACCGGCCACATGGTGGCGTTCACGGAAGGCGTGGACTACAGCATCGGCAAGGTCGGCGGCATCCGCTCGCTGATCGGCGGCGGCGAGGGCCTGGTGATGAAGTTCCGGGGCATGGGCACCGTGTGGGTACAGAGCCGCAACATCTCCGCGCTGGCCAACTCGCTCATTCCGTTCCTGCCGAAGCCGAGTTCCAGATAGGACCAGGCCAGCTGAAGCGCCAAGGCTGAAGGTCCACTTCACGTGGCACTTTCAAGGCCGCCACGGAAGACGGCCGCCTGCTCAGGCCGCTAACGGAAGGCGCCTTTGACGGCGCCGGGCCGCCGAGGTTTACTTCAGGTAAACTGGCCAGCCTATTTGACGTTCACGACCCACTCGGCCGCATTCCAACTCCACCAAGCACCCTCGACACCTGGGGACTCTTCATCACAGGGTAGCGACTGATGGTATTGACCGTGGTGGACGCTGTATGTTCCTGGTGCAAGGTCATTTGCGATCGCCATGCCTTCGTATGTGTACTCGGCGTCAATCCTGACGTGGATCGTGTACAGGTCCTTATCCTCGCCGTCCAGCCAATAGTCACTAAACATGGGTAGCTTGTAGGGCGGGCGGCGAAATTCGAATACGGGTCTGCTCGATCTGAACAGCGGATAATGACGGCTGTCGTGCGAAGCTAACGACACTTCGAATCTGGGAAATGGACCCGGATCCCGATACCCCCCGGGGTGCCTAAACTCTTGGTACGTGTCCAGGAGTTGGCTCCGCACGCGGTTTCTCCAATGAAGCGCACTCTTCACGCACTCCCCGTAGGCTCCCTCCGTAAGGCGGCGCATGTCCTCAATGCGGGACTTGAGATCGCCCAAGGAAATATCTACAGGTTCTCCGTCGGTAAACTGGTGTCGATACATCGAGTCCTCGACCTCATACAGCCAGGACTCCCCAAATGCCGGATAATCGTAGGCAGGCTCTTCATGTCTCAAGAAACCTAAGTCGCCTGTGTTGGGTCCCCGGGACAGCAGGAGAATTCCATCCCGCCTATGTCCGACGGCGGCCCTGCTAAGGCTCAGCCAATTCCGCTCAATCTTGTGAGCATCGCTCTTCGTCCTTTCGGAAGCCGGGAATGGGGGAGGCCAGTCGACTATACGGACATTGAGAACCTCAGCGCCGCCTCCCTTGAGGTACTGCACTACATCAAAGCGATATATTATTTCGACATTATAAAGCCCGTACAGGTTCTTCTTCGTCGTCGACTCGATCGATGTTAACTTGACTTGAGCTATCGCATCAGACGTTGCAATATCCGCCGCCATCTGGGGGGAAACTTTAACCCAATCTGGATACTCGGGGCGGACGACGCGGGGTGTGGACGTTGACATGGGTGTAGCCGTTGGCGAAGGCGTAGCCCTGGGTGCGGGCGTCGGCGTGGGCTCTAATGCGAAGATCGTAGCTCTCGGGTTGTCCGCATTGGATACGGCCGCAATCACCAGAAGCGGAACGGCAGCGAGCATCACGGCGGCGCTAACTGCAACGGTGATCTGGCCAAGGACCGCGAACGGCCGCAGGCCAGCACTCGATGCCCTCACCGCGGCTGGAGTCCCCCGGCCGAATTTGTCAACGTGTGCACGCTCTTCAGCCGAACAATGACTGCGCGTGACTATTATTTCACAAGATGCAAATCAGGCCGACACACGCGAATAATTGATCGACACACGGGGCGGCGGCCGTAGTCACAGATTCACCGGGGCGCCGCTCATCGCGGCCCACCGGACCCAGAGTCAATTGTCCTGGATGCGCGGCAGAAGCCAGCATGCCCAACTAGGTGGCGTAGGCGCTGCTGAAGGGGATCAGATCCTTGTAAGTGGCACGCTCGGAGACCCGGCGTCAGTCACGAAGATGCGGTCACCCCTGCGCACGGTGGAGACGCGTTGCGAGATGAGCACGGCCATGCCGCGGGTCAGACCATCCCCTCTTCCGCCGTCCTGAGGAACCGCGAAGGCAGCCGCGGCGTGCTGATCTACGGCACCTGACTCTTCTGGGCCCTAGCCCGAAAGGCAGGCCATCACGGGGTCGTAGTCGGGTAGTTCCGGAACGTCTGGGGCGGTCTCGATGTGGGCGACTTTGCCATCGGCGTCGACCACGATGACCACGCGGTTGGCGATATTCATGCCCTCAAGCAGCACCCCGTAGGCGCTGGCCGTGGCCCCGAGCGGGTTGAAGTCGCTTAGCACCGGATAGCTCACGCCGGTCTGCTCGGCCCAGGCCTGTTGCGACCAGCCGTTGTCCGTGGAGATCGCGACCGTCACCGTGCCCTCGAGACCGGCCAGCTTCTCCTCGATGATGGGGAGCTGGTTGCTGCAGGTCGGCGAGAACGCCGCCGGCACGAAGTTGATCACCACGGTCGAGCCGCGGTGGTCGCTCAGCTTGAATGGCTCTTCGCCCCTGGGCTTCGATGGAAGCTCGAAGTCCGGGGCCTCGTCACCAACCTTCAGCGTCGCTGTTTCAGACATTACACGTCTCCCATAGAGATTTCTGCCGAGATCGTACGGGCCACGGCCCAGGCTGGCTATTGGTAGGCCGACGCCTGCATGCCGAACCAGGTGGCGTAGGTGCCGTTGAGGGCGATCAGCTCCTCGTGGGTGCCGTGCTCGGTGACCCGGCCGTCCTCAATGACGTAGATCCGGTCGGCCATGCGCACGGTGGAAAAGCGGTGCGAGATCAGCACGGCCATGCGTCCGGCGACGAGTTCCTTGAAGCGCTGGAAGACCTCGTACTCGGAGCGGGCGTCCAGGGACGAGGTGGGCTCGTCCAGGATCAGCAGCTGGGCGTCGCGCATGTAGCCGCGGGCCAGGGCAATCTTCTGCCACTCGCCGCCAGATAGCTCGGTGCCGTCGCCCCACCAGCGGCCCAGGGTGGTGTCGTAGGTGCGGGGCAGGCCCTCGATGGCCTCGGCGGCACCGCTGCGGCGGGCGGCCGACTCGACCAAGCCGGGCGTGTCCTTCAGCGGCAGGTTGCCGTAGCCGATGTTGTCGCCGGCGGTGGCGTGGTAGCGCACGAAGTCCTGGAAGATCGCGCCGATCTGGCTGCGCACGCTGGCCACGTCGTAGACGCGCATGTCGAGCCCATCGATGAGCACCCGGCCGGCAGACGGGTCGTAGAGCCGGGTCAGCAGCTTGACGATGGTGGTCTTGCCCGCGCCATTGGCGCCGACCAGCGCGATGGTCTCGCCTTTGTTCACCTTCAGGTTGATGCCGCGCAACACCGGTTCGCGAACGCCCGGATAGCTGAAGTTGACGTCGCGGAGCTCGATTCCGTCCTGGATGGGCCGGGGAACCGCGTGGCGGCCGGGATCGGGGCGGATATCCGGCTCGAAGGCCAGGAAGTCGAAGAGATTGGTGAGGAACAGATTGGCCTCGTACATCGAGTTCACGCTGGCGAAGATCATTCGCAGGCGTTCCTGGGTCTGGACCAGGGCCTGGTGATAGAGCGTGAGGTCGCCCAGGGTCAGGCGGCCGGCGATGGTGGCCAGCGCCACGAAGATGTAGAGCCCGGAGGCGGTGCCGGCCGAGAGGATGCCGAGCACGAAGGTGACGCTCTCGCGGGAGATGGTGAGCTTGCGGTTTTCGCGGTAGAAGCGGGCGAAGGTGCGACGGTACTGGTCGAGGAGGTGACCGCCCAGGTCGAAGAGCCGGACTTCCTTAACCGTCTCGTCGGATGTCATCACGTAGCCCAGATACCAGAGCCGGCGTGCATCCGGCGCGCGCCGCCACTGTATGCGGTGACTGAGCCGGGCGAACCACATGTCCGCGCCGAGGTAGGGGATCGAGGTGACCGCCACCACGATCAGAATCCACCACGCCAGCGAGGCCAGCAGCGCCGCGACCGAGACCAGCTGGATGACGCTGCCAACGAGCGAAAAGGTGTTGGTGACCAGGCCGGTCGGTCGCATGTTGGCTTCGCGGCGGGCGCGTTCCAGCATGTCGTAGAAGGTCGAGTCCTCGAAGTAGGCCAGGTCCAGGGACTCGGCCTTCTCAAGGATCATGATGTTGATCCGGTTCGAGAAGCGATCGCCCAGCATGGCCCGCAGCGCGCTGCCGCCGTGGTCGAGCGCGGTGGCCACCAGTGCGAGGGCGAGCTGCAAGACCACCAGCGTTACGACGCGGTTGACCGATTCGCCGGTGCCGCCAACTGCTATGGCCTCGACGACCGCGTCGATCACCAGCTTCGTGAGCCAGATCGTGGCCGCCGGGATGAGGGCCCGAACGCCCGTGATGCCGGCCACGCCCGCGGTGAGCCCGGGGCTCGTCTGCCAGACCATGCCCAGGACGCGGGGCGTGTAGGCGAAGGTGGTGCTGAGAGCGCGCAGGTACTCGCGGGGACTGAAGCCCGCCCGCCCCGACGGAGGTCCGTGGCGAAATCCCATGAGGTGAAGGGGCCGGGGAACTAACGAGGACTAGAGGCTAGCAACCGGCGGGCGCAGGCCTAGGTAGGGTTCGTCACCAATCGCGTCGTTGGATTGTGAGCCGCCCAGGCCCACCAGAAGGGCGTGTCGTGGACGAGCGGCGGCAACTGTGCGCCGGCCAACGAGCCTGACATGGCTCGTCCGCTCAGGCTCCAGAGACTGCCGGTTTCGCGGTCACGGAAGGCATCGTCGGCAAAATCGAAGGTGAGCAAGCGGCCGTCGAGCTCGCGGCCGTGGGCAGCAGCCATGCCCACGTCGCGCGAGTCGGCGATTTGGGGCATATCAAGAACGGACAGGGCACCCGGGGACCAGAAGGCCGCCACCGGCTCGTCGCCAACGTCGGCGTTGGCGACACGCTGGCCAGCCAGGTGACCGAAGTCGAAGGCCGCGGCATCGCCATTAAGTTCCAGTGCCAGCACACGTGCGGTGGCCGGTAGCCTGGGATCGGCCACGCCTGCGAAGCCTGGCGGTGGATCCGAGTTCCGCTCGTGGCCGGGATAGTTGGTGGCTCCGTACGTCGACGACTCGTCGCGCGCAGGACGGCTCTTGGGTCCGAGGACTTCACCGTTCGGAAAGACCCTCCGGAACTCCTGGTGACTCAGCAGCAGGGACGGTCGCAGCTGAAGCTGCAAACCAGTGTAGTCACCGACGATGGCCTCGCCGGTGAACTGACGCCACCAGCTCTGGGTCAAGGTGTCCCACAAAATACGTCCGCCCTGGTACAGGGCGTCGAGGGCCCTGAAGCGCATGGCCGCACCCTGCAGGCGACGCTCAAACACCAGCACGGCGTTGGTCCGCGGGTCGTAGGTGACCAGCAGCGGCGTACCGCCGACCACGTCGTTGACGACCTCGTGCCAGACGAGGAACCGCAAGGGATACGCCCGCGCATCCGAACCGAGGGACAGCGCAATGATCGGGTCGCGTGGGTCAAGGAAGGCATCGGCTTCATCGACCGTCACGTATCGCGGCCTGTCAATCGGCTCCGCGCGATAGCGTTCGAGGCCGCCGGTCTGCAGCTCCGAGAGAGCGACGCTGGCTACCTGGAAGTTGGTGTTCCAACGCTGGCCGCGCAACTCGTCGGCCCGGCGCAGGTCGGCTGGCGTAGGCGAAACCAGCATCGACTCGCGAGCTGCGACCACCTCGGGTGGCAGGCGCATCCGGCTGGCGGCGCCGGCGACCGAGGTGGCTGGTGGAATGACCGCCGTGAATGGCGGCTGCCCCGCCGTGCTCGAACCATCGGTCGGCGTGCTGCCTGGTTCGTGCGGCTTCGTCTCCCCGCAGGCGGCGAGGAGGCCGGCCGCCGAGGCCAGGGCCAGTAGCCGCCGGCGGTCAATCCGCCGGTTCAGGAGTTTGCGCCGGCGGTGTATACGCGGGTCGCGGGCCTGAAGGCGGCCCAGGCGAACCAGAAGTGGTTGGCGTGAACCAGCGGCGGCAGTTCCGCGCCGGCCAGTTCCCCGCTCAGCGCACGGCCTGTGACGTCCCACGTCGATCCCGTCTCCTGGTCGGTGAACGCATCGTCCTTGACGGCGAAGGTTAGTTCGCGCCCGTCAACGACCCGTCCGTAGGCGACCCCCGATCCGACGGCGTCAGCGTCAGCAATTGCGGAACTTCCGAGTGCGGACGCCGTTTCGGGCGTCCAGAACACCACGATCTTCTCACCCCCAACCTCGTCGTTGACGACGCGCTGGGTGCTGAGCTCGGTAAACGGGTAGGCGGCGCTCTCGCCGCCGACGTCCACCGCCACCACGCGCTCCGTGGCCCGCAGACGATCGTCCATGCGGCCCTGGAACAGGAAGGGACGCCCCTCGGTGGTGTCGTAGCCGCTGTAGGGGTTGCGGCCGTAGGGCCGCGGGAAGCCAGTGTCGCGGGAGAGCACTTGCCCATCCGGAAAGGCGGCCTTGAACTCGTCGAAGGCAATCAATTGCGACGGGACGAAGTTCAGCGTGACCCCGGCCAGGTGGCCCACCAGGCCCTCGCCGGTTAGCTGTTGCCACCAGGTTTCGGTGACGTCGTCCCACATGATCAGGTCGCTGTTGCGCAGGTTGCCGGAGACGCCGAAGCGCAGGACCGACCCGAAGATCTCGCGGTCGAAGACCACCGACGAATTGCACAGCGGGCAGAAGGTGACGGCGACCGGCCGGCCGCCGATCACGTCGTTGACGATCTCGTGGTAGGTCAGGATCTGCAGGGGATAGGCGCGGGCCTCGCCGTTGACGCGCAGCGCGACGACCGGCTCGCGACCGGCGACAAACTGCACGGCTTCCGCAAAGTCGGTGAACTTTGGCTCGTCGATCGGCGGGATACCGTCGCGGGGCACACCGCCCGAGAAGATCTCGTCAAAGTGGACCAGCGAAGAATCGAAATCCGTCTTCCAGCCGATGTTGCGCCACGCGGTGGCGGATAGCTGATCGCGGTCGCTCAGCGTGATTAGGCGATCGGCGCGCGCGGCGAGGAGGTCGGCGGGCACCTCAATGGGGCTGTCGGAGGCCGTGGCCGGCGCGGGCGGAAGGATGCCGACATCACCCTGAGCCTGCCGCACGCGGGCCGCAATATCGGGGAGGCGGGTTCCGGCCGGCGGCCCGGAGGCGGGCGGTGGTTCCGTCGCCTGAGCGGCAGCTTGCGCCGCCGGCGACGACGTCACCTCAGCCGGTGCTGCGGTCGATGCGGACGGCGGGGAAGCCGTTGACTCCACCGTCGGCGCAGCCGGCGGCGCATCCTCGCCACAGGCCGCCAACACGCCAAGCAACGCGCCTCCCAGCACAGCGGCGAGCAGGCGGCGGCGCGTCAGGTGGATGGGCGTCTTCATACGTATTCAGAGATCCGAGTCATCGGCTTAACAGTACGGCGAGCGAGTCGGCTCATCGGGAAGTATTCGAACACAGCCGCCGACCGTGCCGGTTTGACGTGGTCTCAGAGCCCCTGTGCGGATGCGCTGTGGAAGACGTCCACGCCGGCGCCGAGGCCGCCGTCGGCGTCGCGCAGGATGATGGCGGGGCTGGCGAAGGCGGTGCGGCCGGGATAGATCGGAACGCGAACGTCCCAGCCGCGCGACCGCAGGGTGGCGATGGTCTCGTCGCCGAAACGCGGATCAACCGTCACCCAGGGGGTGCTGGCATCCAGGCGCGGCGCGGCCACCGCGTCCTGGGCGCCCATGCCGAAGTCAAACACGTGCGCGATAAGTTGCGTGAGGCAGTTGGTGATGCGGCGCCCGCCGGAGGCGCCCACGGCCAGCGTGCGGCCGTCCGGCGCGCGCACGATTGTGGGTGTCATGTTGTTGAGGCCGGTGCGGTTGGGCGCGACCGAGTTGGGGCGACCCGGCACCGGATCGAACCAGAACATCCCGTTGTTCCAGGCGATGCCGGTCTCGCCCGGCACGACCTCCGACCCCCAGGCGCCGCCAAGGGTGTTGGTGAGCGACACCAGCATGCCGTCGGCGTCGGCGGTGCAGAGGTGCGTGGTGGAGGTCTCCGACTTCTGGCGCTCGAGCGCGCGGGCCGGATCCAGGTAGGCCCAGGCGTCGCCGGCGTCGGGGATGGGCGGCGGTGCTTCGGTATCGATTTGGGCCGCGCGCGTGGCGGCGTAGTCCTTGGAGGCCAGCGCGTCCCAGGGGGCGTCGGCTCGCTCGGGATCGGTCATGAAGTGGAAGCGGTCGGCGAATGCCAGCCTGGACGACCAGAGGTAGGCGTGCAGGCGCTCCACGTCGTCGTGCGCCATTCCGGCCGACGCCGCGCGTTCGTAGATGTTGAGCGTCTCGACGGTGGTTGGTCCGGCGCAGCCAGGTCCGGGCGTCAGCACCTCGGCGCCGCGGTAGGTGGTTGTCAGGGGCGGTGAGACGCTGGCCCGGTACGCGGCCAGGTCGGCGCGCTCGATGACGCCGTCGTTGGCGGCGCAGGCTTCGGCAATGGCGGCCGCAATATCGCCCCGGTAGAAGGCCTCCACGCCGTCCGTCGCCAGCACCTCCAGCGTCGCGGCCAGCTCCGGCTGGGTAATTCGGATTCTCTCCATGTGATCGGACTGGGGCGCCTCGCCGTTGGGATAAAAGTTCCGCTGGAGTTCGGGGTGACGCCGGGCGGCGGCCGCGGTGCCCTCCATGTACATCAAGTCAAACCAGCTGAGTTCAAAGCCCTCACGAGCCAGTTCAACGGCAGGGAGCACCAGGTCGCGCCAGGGCAGGCGGCCGTGCCGCTCATGCAGCAGGCCCAGACCGGCCACGGCGCCAGGCACGCCCATCGCCCGGTAGCCGTGGATGTTGGCGTCGTCGACTACGCCCTCCCAGAGGAAGGCGCTGACGTTGGAGCGTCCGTCGCGCGGATAGCGGTCCGGGGTTGCGCCCGATCCGGAGCGCATGGGGAAGGCCACGACTTCGGCCAGATAGGGACCGCTAACCACGGCGTACCCGCCGCCGCCGATGCCGCTGCTCCAGGGTTCGACCACACCCACGGCGAGGGCAGCCGCCACCGCTGCATCCACGGCTGATCCGCCAGCAGCCAGCACGTCCACGCCAACGGCGCTGGCGGCCTCGTGCTTGGTGGCCACCATGCCGCGACGACCGCGAGCCTCGGACTTCTCGATGGTGAGCCGGGTGCGCAGGTCCGACATCAGTGAAGCGCGGCCTCGGTGAAGAGAGCACTTACAGACTCGCCGGTGTGGATGCGGCGGATGGCTTCCGCCAGCATGGGCGCCACCGATATCACGTGAATCTTGCCGCTCGGCAGGTCCGGATTCAGCGGCACGCTGTCCGTGACGACCATCTCTTCCACGGGCGAGTCTTCGATGAGTTCGTACGCCTGGTCCACAAACACAGGATGGACGCAGGCCGCGTAAATGGCCCGTGGCTTGTGGCGCAAGACTTCGCGCAGACCTTCCCGGATGGACTGGCCGGTCACGACCTCGTCTTCGACGTAAAGCACGGTGCGGCCGCGTACGTCACCTGCCAGGCCGCGAATCGTGACGTCGGACGTAATGGGGTCACGAAACTTATCCAGCACCGCCAGCTGGGTGCGCAAGCGCCGGGCGCACTCGCTGGCCGCCTTGATGCGACCGGTGTCGCCCACCACGACCAGGTCGTCGATCTCGAGCCCTGCGAAGTAGTCCGTGAGCAGCGGCATGCCTGTCAGGTGATCGCTGGGCATGCTGAAAAAGCCGCCGATCTGGTCGGCGTGCAGGTCCAGCGTCAGCACGCGGTCGGCCCCGGCCGTGGCCAACAGGTCCGCCACCAGCCGAGCGGTAATCGGCACGCGCGGCTGATCCTTCTTGTCGGACCGCATGTAGGGGAAGTACGGCAGCACCGCCGTCACGCGCGCGGCCGAGGCGCGGCGCATGGCGTCGATGGTGATGAAGAGCTCCATCACCGAGTGATTGACCGGACGACGCGACGTCTGCACGACGAATACGTCGGCTTCGCGCACGTTTTCCATCACTCGAACAAACGTGTTGTCGTTGCCGTACTCGAAAATCTCGATTTCGCCGGGATTGCAGCCCAGTTCGCGGCAGATGCCGTTGGTCAGCACGGGATGTCCGCGGCAGCCAAAAACCATCAGTCCGTCATCGGACATACCGATTCCCTTCCCGCGCAGCAGCGCCACGGATCAGCGTATCGGGTCGTAGCACACGACGACCGGCGTGAGGGCGTGGCGGAGCACGTGGGTGGCGGTGCGGCCCAGGTCGCAGTCGTGTTCGCCCAGGAAGCGGTGCGCGCCCACAACAATCGTGTCGGCCTCCTCGGCAAGGCTGGTCTCGACGATCGCGCTGAACGCGGAACGTGCCTGCTTGATTTCGGTACGCACCGACGCACCGTTGGACGGCAGCAAGCTCCTGGCGTCTTCAAGAACCGACTCGGCCTGACCCAGCATCTCGTCGCTGGAGACGTTCACCGGCAGTCGGTGGCTGACTTCGATCACGTGCAGCAGCAGGACCGAGGTGTCATGGGCGCGTGCCAGAAGGGCCGCGGTGGTGACCACCGCCTCGTCCATGTGCTGGCCGCTGACGGCGGCAATTACAGGACGCTCGGGTTGGTACGCCATGCCGTGCGAATACGGCTACGTCGCAACGGCCGCCCGAGCGTTCCCGCTGCCGTTCGCCTCGGCCCCGGCGGGACGTGCGAGCAGCATCTCGCGCAGTTCCGCGTTGATCTCCTGGGCGATGTCCGCGTGCTCGCGCAAGAAGGCCTTGGCATTTTCGCGTCCCATGCCCAGCCGGGTGCTGTCGTAGCTGTAGTGCGCGCCGCTCTTGGTGAGCACGCCGTGGTCAACGCCCAGGGTCAGCAGGTCGCCCTCCCAGGAAATGCCCTGGCCGAACATCATGTCGAACTCGCAGAACCGGAACGGCGGCGCGACCTTGTTCTTGACGACCCGCACGCGGGTGCGCGCGCCGATCACATCGGTGCCCTTCTTGATCTGTCCGATACGCCGGATATCGAGGCGGACCGAGGAGTAGAACTTCAGCGCGCGGCCGCCGGGCGTGGTTTCCGGGTTGCCGAACATCACGCCAATCTTCTCGCGCAACTGGTTGATGAAGATGACGATGGTGCGCGAGCGGCTGATATTGGCGGTCAGCTTGCGCATGGCCTGCGACATCAGCCGCGCCTGCAGACCGACCTGCGTGTCGCCCATGTCGCCGTCGATCTCGGCTCGCGGGACCAGCGCGGCCACCGAATCGACCACGACCAGGTCCACGGCATTGCTGCGGACGAAAACGTCGGTGATCTCCAGGGCCTCTTCGCCGGCGTTGGGCTGCGAGACGATCAACTCGCCCACGTCCACGCCCAGGGCTTCGGCGTAGGTGGGGTCCATGGCGTGCTCCACGTCCACGTAGACGGCGGCGCCTCCCGCCTTCTGCACCTCGGCCACGACGTGGAGCGCCAGGGTGGTCTTGCCAGAGGCTTCCGGCCCGAAGACCTCAACCACGCGACCCCGGGGCAATCCGCCCACGCCCAGGGCCACATCCAACGACAGCGAGCCGGTGGAAACGGCCGGCACGGCGTCGGCCTGCATGGCTCCCATGCGCATGACCGAACCGGTGCCGAACTTGCGTTCGATCTGCTGAATCGCCGAGTCGATCGCCTTTGCCTGGTCATTCGCCATGCGCCTGATCCCATCAGCCCTGGCGCCGCGCGGCCGGCGCACGCTCGTGGACTTCATGGTATCGGAAGGGGCGCCGCTTCTTCCTGTCGGTGGGCACTAGGAAGGCTCAAGCCCAGCATGTGTTCGGGAGCAGAGGCCCGATCGATTCCATGAATCTCAGTAAGGCAGCCTTTGATAGACACGTCCAATGTGCTAAACGAAGCGCTACTAGTCGCGCATACATCTGTTTTCCATGATGAACGGGATCGTGCTGGAGCGGAACGTCAATGACATCGCCAGGTTTGTCGAGTCGCAGGCCGCGAGTCCGGACGCCGAGGTCTGCTTCGATCTCAGCGGTCTCAGGTCAATTCGGCCTGGTGCGCTCGCCGCCCTTGCGACTCATGTCTGCGCCGCAGCGCACGCTGGTCATCAGGTTCAGATCACGCCGCCAGCCGACCCTGCGTGCTGCAAGCATTTGGAGATGGTTTCCGGTTTCTGCTGGAATCTCATGTCCCTGCGCGGCATTAGATTCGAAGGCAAGCAGTGTTCCGGAAGCTTCAGCTATGCGATGGATGACGCAATCTTGAGTATGACCACTGTGGACAACACTGCTGAGGTAGAGGATCTCGCCGAGGAGGTGTACAACGGGTTTCAACGCACCGGCGGTGTCCGGTCAAGCGTTCTTTTGGACGAGGTCGTCGAGGGATTCTGGGAACCGGCCATTAACGCGGTGGAGCATTCGGGGTCAGATGTCGGAGCTTTCTGCCTAGCGTGGATATGGTCTGCGAGAGGCAGACGGATCGCCGACTTCGCTGTGGCGGATGCAGGCGTTGGGATACTGGCAACGCTTCGCCGACGGTATCCGAGCCTATCGTCGGACAGAGAAGCTGTTCTGAAGGCATTGAAAGAGGGCGTGAGCGGGCTGGATGATCCCCAGAGGGGCATCGGACTCTCGACGACGCACGAGTTGTCTAAGGCTGGTTCAGGACGGCGACTGATGATTGTGTCCGGAGACGGGTGTGTCGTCGCGACACCATCGCGGTCTGGTGGGCGTACCCTTAGAAAGTTTTGGCCGGGGACTCTCGTTTCGCTACTCTTTCCATTGAGCCAGTAATTCGGTGACTGTGCAGCAGTCCGTCGCCCGGCAGGGGAATCCGACAGTGATTGAGGCTTCGGTTGAGCTTGGTGCGTTTGGGCGCACGTTCGCCACTCGCCCTCGGGCGCGTGAGATTGCGGCGTTCATTCGGCACGACTACCAGCCCGATGCTCAAGAGGTCGTGCTCGACCTCTCGTCGGTTGCGCTGGCCGGCCCCTCATTCATGAACGAGTTCGCCGGGGAGATGGGCGCCCTTTGGCCCAACGCAACTTTAGTTGTGAAGGGGCCGAAGATCCTGGTAGACAAGCTGCTCTTCCACGGCAAGCGGCGCGGCCTGCGCATGCGCGCCGCGGATGATCCGGAGTCGTAGCGCCGAACACCCCGCAAGGCTCAGCGCGCCTGTTGCATCCGACCGCTTGCTCGGATAGCGTGCCAATTGACCGCTTGGGGAGCCGGGGTGGTATGCAGTCCAAGCAGACGCGAGCGGCGGTTCTCTACGGACCCGGCGACCTGCGGATCGAGTCGCGAGACGTCCGCGAGCCCGAGGCCGACGAGCTGGTGCTGCAGGTCGCGGTGTCCGGCATCTGCGGAACCGACCTGCATTACTGGGACGGCTGGCAGTTCGATTCGTGGTTCCCCGAGCGATCCGATCCATGGATTCCCGGGCACGAGTTCACCGCGACGGTGCAGGCGGTGGGACCGGCCGTACATGACCTGAAGCCCGGCGACGCCGTGGCCGTGGAGCCCAACAACTCCTGCGAGGACTGCCCCGAATGCGATCGCGGGATGCTGAACTTCTGCTCCAACCGGATGCCGATGGCCTGGGGCGCGTGGTCGGACGTGGTGATCGCCAGCCGCCACCACCTCACGCCGCTGCAATCCGGGGCGGACATGCGCACCGCCAGCCTGGCGGAACCGCTGGCTTGCGTGGTGCGCGGCTTCGACCGCGTGACGGTGAATCCCGGCGATACCGTGTTCATCGCCGGCGCCGGGCCGATCGGACTGCTGGCCCTACAGGTGGCCAAGCACCAGGGTGCTGGACAGACCATCGTGAGCGAACCCGGCGCGACCCGCCGCGAGTTGGCGGCCAAACTTGGGGCGGACATCGTGCTTGACCCCAGGCGGGATGACCCCGTGGAGGCCTCGCGCAGCCAGACGCAGGGCTTTGGCGCGGACCTGGCCATTGAGGCGGCCGGGGCCGGACCAGCCTTCCAGGCCTGCCTGGACACCGTGCGCGACTCCGGCACCGTGCTGGTGATCAGCGTCGGCAATCCGTCCGAGAAGTTCGAACTGCGGCTCTACGACTTTTTCGCGCGCGAACGCACGATCGTGGGCAGCAACACGCGCGTGCATTCCTTCGAGCGAGCCCTGGATCTGATCCCCGAACTCAACGTCGAGCCGATCATCACGCACACGTTCGACTTGAACGATGCGGTCGAGGCGGTTATGACGGCCAAGTCCGGCGCCGGCGCGAAGGTGGTCTTCGACTTCCGGTCCTGACTCCGGTCAGCGATGCCGCCCCCTTGGGGACGCTGGCGCACGGCAGCTGAAGACCCTGGCGCCATGGGCGCTGGCGACCTGAGATAGCTCACGAAAGTTCGGCTGGAGCAGGTCGCGGGGGCTCTGGGCGCTGGTGAGAACCACGCGTAGTTCGCCGTCCGGCGCCAGGCAGTCGCGGGCGACCCGGATGAGGCGGGCGGCCGGGCCGTGGTCGACTCGCGGCCCCAGGTGGAACGGCGGGTAGCAGAGGATCACTTCGAAGGGCGACTCGCCGAGCGGCACGCCGTCGGCCAGAAGCACGTCCGCCTCGATTTCGTTTGCCGCCAGCGTCCGGCGGGTGGTGTCCACGGCGGCGTAGCTCCAGTCCAGGGCGGTCAGGTCGCGGTCCGGTCGCGCGGCGGCGACGGTGAGGAGGCCTGATCCGCAGCCGAGATCGAGCCAGCGGCCGTCCTTGTCCGGCAGATTCTCGGCCAGCAGCGCCGTGGCCGGATCGACTCGAGTGGGAGAGAACAGGGTTGGATGCTGGCCAAGGGTGACTTCCCTACCGGCAATTTGCTGGGTGGAGGTCCATGCGAACTGCTGGGGCGGAAGATCATCGACCTGGCGCTCGAACACATAGAGCCGGCGGTGCTCACCGGCGGCGCGGTCGACGATTGGCCCGACGACCGGGGGCAGGCGACGGCGGAGCGCCTCGATTCCGCGAGCGCGGTCGCCCAGCACGGCCAGCAGCCCGCCCGGCGGTAGCGCCCGTGCCGCAGCGCGGACCACCCATTCAGCACCGGCGCGACCCAGCCAGTGCGGAGCGCGGACGACCGCGAACCTGGCCTCCGCCGGCAGCAACTCGTCCGGCGGCAGCACCGGCCAGGCACCGGCTCCGGCCTGGCAACTTTCGGCAGCTCCAAGGTTCAGCGGAACCAGCATGCCGTCGTCCGGCCACCCGGCGTCGGCTGCGGCGATGGCCAGACCGGCGTCCCAGGCAGCGACTTCCAGCAGCGGCGCCTCCGGCTGCCGGTCCAGCGCGCGCATCAGCAGGCGCAATTCCTGGTCCAGTTCGCCAGCCGGCTGGTCGGCGCGCGAGGGAATCGCAACCGACCCGCCGGATATCCGGAGGCGACGCCACGTAAGGG
>JAPPKM010000169.1 GCA_028874315.1 Chloroflexota bacterium | reverse complement strand
CCGGATCGGCCCCCGCCCGCAGCGCAGCCAGCGCCGCCGCCCGGTAGAACAGCCCACTATCCAGGGACAGATAGCCGCGCCGCTCGGCCAGCAACTGCCCGACCGTGCTCTTTCCCGACCCTACGGGGCCATCGATTGTGATTACGGGTGCTGGCATCAGACGCACCAAACCCACAAACACCCCTGGGGGACGGCTTGCCAGTATAGAAACAGCACCCGCACAGGCATCAGGTGCCCAACAGAGCCTGTGACGGGCTCAAGTCTCGGCCGGCTGCGCGGATTGCCTGGCGCGCGGTTGGGCTGTTTGCTCGCGTGTCGTCACCCGGCACCTCGGCTTCTGTCGCCTACACTCGGAACATGCTCGTTACTCGACGCACTCCCCGTGCCTGACGTAACCGTCGCCGACGCCATCGCCGCCTTCCTGGCGCAGCAGGGCGTCCGCCGCGCCTACGGGGTCACGGGCGGCGAGATGCTGCCTGTGCTCGACGCCCTCCAGCGCCACGGTGTCGATTTCATCCTGACCCACCACGAAGCGGCCGCCGCCTACATGGCCGACACCGAAGGTCAGCTCACCGGTCGGCCCGGCGTGTGCCTGAGCACCCTCGGCCCCGGCGCCGCCAACCTCTTCGCCGGTCTCGCCCAGGCCACCCTCGAGCGTTCGCCGGTCCTCGGCATTACGGCGGACGTCACGTCCGACGAAGCCGCCGGCCAGCGGCATCAGGTCTACAACATTCCCGGCGCAATGGCCCCCGCGGTCAAATACACCGCCCGCGTCAGCCCCGACAACGTGGCCACGGTCGTCCCGGCGGCGTGGTCGGCTGCCATCCAGGGCATGCCCGGCGCGGCCCACCTCGCCGTTCCCAGCTCCACCGCCACACTTCAAGCCTCGGGAGCACCTGCGCCATCCCGGAGCGGCGTGGCGACCCCACGTCGCATCGCACCTGCGCTCAACGACGTCGAGGCACGCCTGGCCCAAGCCACGCGCCCCGTCGCCGTGCTCGGCCTCGAAGCCCGCACGCCAGCCATCGCGAAACACTTCGCCCGCCTGGTAAACACGGCCGACATCCCGGTCATTGGCCAGGTCAAGGCCCGCGGCTGGTTCCCTGGCAACCACCAGCTCCATGCCGGCACCCTCGCTTCGTATGGTTCGCGCGGCGTTTTCGATCTCATCAGCGGCGCCGACCTGGTGCTAGGCGTCGGCATGGACGGCGTCGACCTCATCTGGCCCTGGGACGGCCCGGCCGGCTTCAACCTCACCGCCTATGACCTGCCGGACGGCTCGCTGCCACACTCCGCAGTCGTCGGCGACGTGGCCGTCATGTTGGAGCGCCTGGCGGCGGTTGGCTGCCCTGACCACCGCGCGGACGGTGCCGCGCGCGCCGCGAAAGCGCGTCAGGCGGCTCGACAGGACCTTCAGGCCGGTTCAGTCGGTTCCGACCACCCGGCCGACGCCCCGTCCGACGGCATCGCCGTCGACCCGCTCTTTCAGGCCATCCGCGCTGCCGCCCCGGCCGACACGGCTTTGATATCGGACGTCGGCATGCACAAGCTCTACCTCGCCCAGTACTGGGATGCCCCCGCGCCCAACACCTACTTCGTGGCCAACGGCCTTTCCGGCATGGGCTGGGCGCTCCCCAGCGCTCTCGGCCTCAAGCTCACCTGCCCCGGCCGTCCCGCCTTGGCTGTCACCGGCGATGGCGGCGCGCTCATGTTCGCCGGCGAACTCGGCACCCTGGCCCGCCTGAAGCCGCCCGGTCTCGTCTACCTCGTCCTGGTCGACGCTTCGCTCGCCCTCATTCGCCTCAAGGCCGAACAGCTTGAGCACGACCCCGTGCCCAACGACTTCACACCGCCTGACTTCGTCGCGCTGGCACGCAGCTTCGGCCTCCGGGCTGAGCGCGTTGATTCGCCAGCCGGCGCCGCTACAGTGGTGAGTGACGGCTTGGCGGCCTCCGCGCCGCTCGTTATTGAGGCGCCGATTGACTACGGCGCCTACCAGCGCATGACCTGACCACACAGCCGCATGGATCGAACGAACCCGTGAGCGCCAGCCGCCTACGTTGCGGTGGTTGGCGCGGACCGCTGCGCGTGCTGGCGTGCGGGTTGGCGCTGGCCCTCGCCGTCGTACCGCCGTCCCTGTCCCGTGCCGACATGCTGCCCCTCCAGTCCGGCCAGTCCATCCGGATCGAAGGCCAGGGCTGGGGCCACGGCGTCGGCATGTCCCAGTGGGGGGCACGTGGACGGGCGATGGCCGGCCAGACCGCCGACCAGATCGTTCGTGCCTATTACACCGGCATCGATATCACCGACTCCCCGACCGACCAGACGCACATCCGCGTTCTGATCGACCGTAACTACCAGCCGCCGTCGATCGACGGATCCACACCCTCGTCCAATGGGCTCGCGGGCGACATCGTCGGGATCGGCGGTCAGTGGGCGATTGCCGGCGTCACTGGCGCCATGTCACCCGGCGCCCGCCTGCGGCTGCTTGACCACCCGGGCCAGCACCGGATCACCGTCCGGCTCATCAACGCCGCCGGCGGCCACATCCTCGATTTCGATCTCCCCGGCCAGATTGAGGTTGTCCCGCTCGAGCCCCACACCCGCCTGCTGGTGCATTACAAGTACACCGACGAGGTCGTCGGCTCGCCCGGCCAGTACTACGACGTCTACCGAGGGTCCGTTCGCGTCTATCACGACAGCCAGGGCCTCGTGGATACCGTCAACGTCGTCACGATCGAGGACTACCTGCTGGGTGTGATCCCGGCCGAAATGCCTTACCACTGGCCCGCCGAGGCGCTCAAAGCCCAGTCAATGGCCGCCCGCTCCTACGCCCTCGTCAGCCTCGATCCGGGCAACCCGGTCTTAGACGTCTTCGACACGACCCAGGACCAGGTCTACCTGGGTGTCAACCACGAAAAGCCCGAGACCAGCGCCGCCGTCCAGGCCACCGCTCGCCGAGTCCTGACCCATGCCGGCCATCCCATCATTGCCTACTTCTTCAGCGCTTCAAACGGACGCACCGAGTCCAACGAGCACGTGTTCGGCGGTCAACCGGTTCCCTATTTGCGCTCGGTCGTCGACATCGACCCGAACGGCCGACCCTGGGATGCCGATTCGCCGCTGAGCACCTGGTCCACGCCTGAATTCCCCGCCAGCCTGCTGCAAGGGCTCTACCAGGAGTCGATCGGCACCCTCGAGTCGTTGGACTTCAGTAATCGGTCGCCGACCGGTCGCGTGATCATCGTCGGACTCAACGGCCAGCGTGGTCGGCAGACGATCAGCGCCTGGAACTTTGCCCTCCGCTTCAACCAGCGCACCCCCCGCGAAGCCGGGCTCCTCTACAGCACCCGCTTCGCCGTCGTCCGCAACTACCCGCTGATTGAACGCGTCGAACCACTCAATCTGCCCGGCGGCCAATCCGTGTACTTCGAAGAAACCGGGCACAACGTGCGCCACGGCTTCCTCAAGTACTTCAACGCGCGCGGTGGGCTCAACGCCTTCGGATTGCCCCTCACCGAGGAGTTTGTCGAGCGCGGCCGCACCGTCCAGTACTTCGAACGCGCCCGCTTCGAGTACCACCCCGAACTGGCCGGCACGCCATACGAAACGCAGCTCGGCTTGCTCAACGACGCCCTCACCGCCCCGCGCCGGCCGTTCGCCGGCGACACCCCATTCCCCACGGTCCCCCAGCACCGCTACTTCCCCGAAACCGGCCATAGCGTGCATTTCGGCTTCCTTCAGTACTGGGAAACCCAGGGTGGCCTTGAGCGCTTCGGCTATCCCATTTCCCAGGAGGTGGTGGAGCACGGTCGCACCGTCCAGCACTTCCAGCGCGTCCGTTTGGAGTGGATACCCGAAGCTCCGTCCGGACAGCAGGTCCAAATCGGCAAGGTAGGCAGCGAATACATGCGCGCCTTCGGCCTCGCCCCGCCGCTATAGGGCGAAACATCCGTCACCCCTATACTCGCGCCGCCCCCGCGCCTGTCTGGACGAACTGATGCCGCCTACGACGGACGAGCAGCGGGAGATCGATGCCCTGCGGGCCGTCCAGGCGCCAACCCGCAGGCTGACGGTCCCCGACCTTGAAGATGTCCTCTATCAGGCCCTGCCCGTTTTGGATCACGGCTTCGTGCGCGTGGTCGACTACATGGGCAGCGACAGTGCCGTCGTGCAGGCCGCTCGCGTCTCCTACGGCGCCGGCACCAAGCGCGCTCGCCAGGACGCCGGGCTCATTCGCTATCTCATGCGGCACGCCCACACCACGCCGTTCGAGATGTGCGAGATCAAGTACCACGTCAAGCTCCCCATCTTCGTCGCCCGCCAGTGGATCCGGCACCGCACCGCCAGCGTCAACGAGTACTCCGCCCGCTATTCCATCCTCGACAACGAGTTCTACGTCCCGGACCCCGCACATCTGGCTGCCCAGTCCACCAGTAACCGCCAGGGCCGCGGCGACGTCCTTTCCGGCGATGAGGCGTCCCGCGTCTTCGACCTGCTCCGAACCGACGCCCGGCAGGCCTACGCTCACTACGAGGAAATGCTCAACGAAGACGTCCACGGCAACCTGCGCGACGAATCCCGCCAGGGCTTGGCCCGTGAACTCGCGCGCATGAACCTGACCCTCAACTTCTACACCCAGTGGTACTGGAAAGTGAACCTGCACAACCTCTTGCATTTCCTCTGGTTGCGCAGCGACGCCCACGCCCAGTACGAGATCCGCGCCTACGCCACCGTCATGCTCGACACCGTGCGACGCTGGGCGCCCCTAACCTACGCCGCCTTTATGGACTATCGCGTCGGCGGCGCCAACCTCTCGGCCAAGGGCCTGCAAGTCGTCCGCCGACGCCTCCGCGGTGAAAGCGTCAGTCGACGCGACGTCGGCATGTCCCCTGCCGAGTGGCGCGAACTCAACGCCCTGCTTGACGCCGAGGAACCGCCTTCAACCAGCCCCTAGCTTCCACCCGTGCGGCTCTTCGGCCGCCGTTTGCCTACTCGTTGAACGCCGGAAAGTAGTCTTGAACGGTTTCCGCGTCATACCCCGCCGCCGGGTACTCGTACTCGTTCCCCTCGTAATTCCGCACCACGATCTTCTCGTCGGTCAAGTCAACGATCCGCGACGGCGACACCGGAATCTTCCCGCCCCCGCCCGGCGCGTCGATGATGTACTGCGGCACCCCAAACCCTGTCGTGTGCCCCTGCAAGGCCTCCATGATCTCCAGGCCCTTCTGCACCGACGTCCGGAAGTGGTCTGTCCCTTTCACCAGGTCCGCCTGGTAGATGTAGTACGGCTTCACCCGCGCCTTCAGCAGCTCGTGCATCAGTTGCTTCATCGTCTCGGGATCGTCGTTCACCCCTCGCAGCAGCACCGTCTGGCATCCAACTGGAATCCCGTGGTCCACCAGCCGCCCGCACGCCTCGCGAGCCTCTGGCGTCAGTTCCCGCGGGTGGTTGAAGTGCGTATTCAGGTAGAACGGCTGGTATCGGGCCAGCATCTCGCACAGTTCATTGGTGATTCGTGCCGGGTTGACGCACGGAATCTTGGTCCCCATGCGGATCAACTCCACATGCGGAATCTCGTACAGGTTCGAGATGATCCACTCCAGCGCGTTGTCGGTCAGCGTCAGTGGGTCGCCGCCGCTGAGCAGCACATCCCGAATCTCCGGGTGCTCCCGGATGTATTCGAACACCGCCTCCAGTTCATGCGGCGGCGGCACCGGGTTCTTCCCGACCTTCCGCTTCCGCGTGCAAAAGCGGCAGTACATCGCGCAGGTGTGCGTGACGACAAATAGCACCCGGTCCGGGTATCGGTGCGTGAGGTGCCGCACCGGCATATCGTCTTCCTCGTCCAGCGGATCGTCCTCAAGAAACGATGAATCCTCGAACTCCACCGCATCCGGCATCTGCTGGATGTACATCGGGTCGCTGGCGTCCATCTCCTCAATCAGACTCAGGTAGTACGGCGTCGTAAAGAACGGGTATTCCTTGGCGACGGCCTCCAGCCGCTCGTACTGCTCCTCGGTCAGCCCGGGAATGGCTCGCACGTCGCGCACGCCCTGCGCGAGCTGTTCCTGCCATTCGGCGCGTGGACGGCGAACCTTTGGCGGCATGGCTGCTGCAACCCCTGGAGAAACGCCCGCCCTATCGGCGGGACGCCAATGCTGACTGTCCCAAGCCTACGAAATACCGCGCGAACCGTCGGCTCGCCACAGGTTTTCGCTGAAAAACCCGCATAAACTTGGCCGCGCGAACGCGCGATGCTACGTTTGGAGTGAGCAGTCGGGCCCGGTCAGGAGCCTGACGCGCACCGTTTTTCGAGTCGTCATGTCACTGTGTCTTGGCGACCAGCACCAGGAGACCTTCAGCACGCGAATGTCCGCCACCAACGGCCAGACCACCCTCTCGATTCGCGACCTGCATGTCTCCGTGGAAGACGCCGAAATCTTGCGCGGCGTGACCCTGGACGTGCCCGCCGGCGAGGTACACGCGCTTATGGGCCCCAACGGCTCAGGCAAGAGCACCCTGGCCAACACTCTCATGGGCCACCCCGCCTACGAGGTGACGGCCGGCCAGGTCCACTTCAAGGGTCAGGACGTGCTTGAGCTCGAAACCGACGAGCGCGCACGGCTGGGAATGTTCCTGGCCTTTCAATACCCCGCCGAAATCCCCGGCGTCCGGGTCGCCAGCTTTCTACGCCTTGCGCTGAACGCCCGCCGCGAGTCCGAAGTCTCGGTCATGGAGTTCCGCCGCCTGCTGCTGGAAAAGATGCAGATGCTGCGCATGGACCCCAAATTCGCCTCGCGCTATCTCAACGATGGGTTCTCCGGCGGCGAAAAGAAGCGCAATGAGATCCTGCAACTTGCGGTGCTGGAGCCGGACCTTGCGATACTTGACGAGACGGACTCGGGCCTCGACATCGACGCGCTGCGAATCGTCGCGGACGGCGTCAACCGGTTGCGGGGCTCGGACCTTGGAGTACTGGTGATCACGCACTACCAGCGGCTGCTGAACTACATCGAGCCTGACCGCGTACACGTGCTCATTGAGGGGCGCGTGGTCGAGTCAGGCGGCAAGGAAGTGGCCGAACGGCTGGAGGCCGAGGGTTACGAGCGGTTCGCCGCCTCAGCGGCCAGCGAGGAAGCATAACTATGGCGGTCAAGGACATCGACCAGGTCGGGCTCGACACCTACAAGTTCGGCTTTCACGACGACATCCAGCCCGTCTACACCTCGCCCAAGGGCCTGAGCGAAGGCGTCGTGCGCGAAATCTCGCGCCAGAAAGACGAGCCGGCCTGGATGCTGGACTTTCGGTTGGAGGCCTTGCGCCAGTTCGAGCGCAAGTCAATGCCGACCTGGGGCGCCGACCTCTCGCGCATCGACTTCGACGACATCCACTACTACATTCGCCCGCAGGACCGGCAGGCCCGCTCCTGGGACGACGTGCCCGAGGACATCAAGTCCACCTTCGACAAGCTGGGCATCCCCGAGGCCGAGCGCAAGTTCCTGGCCGGCGTTGGCGCCCAGTACGACTCCGAGGTCGTCTACCACAGCATCCGCGACGACCTGGAAGAGCAGGGCGTGATCTTCCTGGACATGGATTCCGGCCTGCGCGAGCACGAAGACATCGTGCGCGAGTACTTCGGCACCATCATCCCCAACGGCGACAACAAGTTCGCCGCGCTCAACAGTGCGGTCTGGAGCGGCGGCAGCTTCGTCTACGTGCCCGAGGGCGTGCGCGTCGAGATTCCACTGCAGGCCTACTTCCGCATCAACGCCGAGAACATGGGCCAGTTCGAGCGAACCCTGATCATCGTCGAGCCCGGCGCCTACGTGCACTACGTTGAAGGCTGCACCGCCCCGGTCTACGCCACCGACTCGCTGCATTCGGCGGTCGTCGAAATCATCGTCAAGGAAGGCGGCCGCTGCCGCTACACAACCATCCAGAATTGGTCGACCGACGTATTCAACCTAGTCACCAAGCGAGCCGTCGCCTACCGCGACGCCACCATGGAGTGGGTGGACGGCAACCTCGGCAGCAAGGTCACCATGAAGTACCCGGCCGTCTACCTGATGGAACCGGGCGCGCACGGCGAGGTGCTCTCCATCGCCTTCGCCGGCGAAGACCAGCACCAGGACGCCGGCGCCAAGATGGTGCACGCTGCACCCGACACGTCGTCGCTGATCACGTCCAAGTCGATCAGCCGCAAGGGCGGACGCACCGCCTACCGCGGCTATGTGCAGGTCATGCCCGAGGCCGAACGCTGCCGCTCGAACGTGGAATGCGACGCTCTGCTTATCGACGACCGCTCGCGCTCCGACACCTACCCATACATGGACATCGAGGAAAGCGACGTCGCCATCCAGCACGAGGCCACCGTCAGCAAGGTCAGCGACCAGCAGCTGTTCTATCTGATGAGCCGCGGGCTGACGCAGGAGCAGGCCATGGCGATGGTCGTCAGCGGGTTTATCGAGCCGATCGTCAAGGAGTTGCCGATGGAATACGCGGTTGAGATGAACCGCCTCATCGAACTCCAGATGGAAGGCTCGATCGGCTAGCGTTTTCGACCAATCTGTCGAGACGCGTAAGCACGGGCCGCCACACTTGCTGAAACCGCCTCGCGCACGCTAATGACACCTACGACCCCGCAAGCAATTGCCGATCTATCAGCGTCGCGCGGCGAGCCCGCCTGGCTGGCCGCGCATCGCGCTGCGGCCTGGCGCGCCTACGAGGACACGCCGGCGCCGGCCTGGAGCGACGAGGAGTGGCGACGCACGGACACCAGTTGGGTTGACTGGACCGGCGTGGCCCCGTCCGTCAACGGGGCCGACCCCGCCAGGCTGGCCCTTCCCGACGAGATCCCCGATGCCAGCGTCCTGCTGCGACAGCGCGGCACGTCGGTCAACGTGCTGTACGCCTCCCCCGAAGCCCGAGCCGCCGGCGTGACGGTTTCCGGCCTGGCGGCAGCGGCCGGCAGCGAGCCCGCGACGGTCTCCAGCCGTTTAGCCACGGAGCTGGCAACGCCGGCCGCCGGCAAGCTGCAGGCCATGAACGCGGCGCTCTGGACCGGCGGAGCGTTTGTCCACGTGCCGGCCGGCGCTGAGCTGAGCGCACCGATTGTCATCGTGATCGACGCGGCCGGCGGACCGGTGTTTCCGCGCACCCTGGTTGCCGCCGGCGACGGGTCGTCGTCCGACGTGCTGGAGTGGTGGCGCTCAAGCGAGGACGAGTCGCCCGGATTCGCCAATGGCTGCACGGAGCTGTTCGCCGGTGCGAACGCCAGGCTGAGCTACACGCACGTCCAGGCCTGGGACGCCGAGACCGGCGGTTTTCTCTCCCAATACGCCCAGGTCGGGCGTGACGCCGAACTCGCGACCACCAACGTCACGCTTGGCGGCCGGTTTCACAAAGGCGCCATCTCGGCCACCCTCACGGGACCCGGTTCCAACGTTCGCCTGAACGGCCTGGCCTATCTTGATGGGCGCCAGTTCGCCGATCACCACACGTTGCAAGACCATCGAACGACAGACGCGGCAAGCGATCTGCTCTACGTGAATGTGCTCGAAGGGACGTCGCGTTCCGTTTACGCCGGAACCATCATGGTGCAACCGCACGCCCAGCGTTCCAACGCCTACCAGCAGAACCGGAACCTGATGTTGCACCGCGGCCCGCGCGCGGACTCGATTCCCAGGCTCGAAATCATGGCCGACGACGTGCGTTGTACGCATGGCTCAACGACGTCCACCATTGACCCAATGCACCTGTACTACCTTGGTTCACGGGGCCTGAACCGCGACCAGGCCCGCTCGCTGATCGTGGACGGAACCTTCGAACCAGTGCTGGATCGGATTCCAAGCGAAACCGTTCGAACCGCCGTTCGCACCGCGGTTCGGGCGAAGCTACGCGCCGGCGCCGCAATCTGATGGCGTCGTTCGTCGACGTGGCGGCCGCCGACGATATTCCCCCTGGAACGGCGCGGCAGGTCCAGGTCGGCGATCGCCGCATCGGCGTGTACAACGTCGGTGGCGACTTGTACGCGATGGACGATCTGTGCAGTCACGACCAAGCCTGGCTGACGGAAGGCGATTTCGACCCCGAGCGGCGTTCCATCCGTTGTCCCAGGCACACCTCGACATTCGACTTGACCACGGGTAGGCCGCGCACGCTGCCTGCGATCCGTCCGGTCGCGACCTACGAGGCCAAATTCGAAGCTGGGCGCGTCCTGATTCTTATCGATACTTAGGGCACATGACTGTCCCGACCTCTACCGCCGCCGGGCTGGATCCCGCCCAGATTCGGGCGGATTTCCCAATCCTGGCTGAACAAGTACACGAGCGTCCGCTCGTATACCTCGACAATGCCGCAACGTCACAGAAGCCGCGTGCCGTCATCGATGCGCTCCACACCTACTACGAGACCTACAACGCCAACATCCACCGCGGCCTGCACGCGCTAAGCGAGCGGGCCACAGCCGAATACGAGGCTGCCCGGTCCCATGTGGCCAGCTTCATCAACGCCGCGCATCCGCACGAGGTGATTTTCACGCGCGGAACCACCGAAGCCATCAATCTGGTGGCCCGTGGTTGGGGCGACGAAAACGTGAGCGAGGGCGACGAAATCCTGCTCACCGAAATGGAGCACCACAGCAACCTCGTCCCCTGGCAGATGCTGGCCCGGCGGCGCGGGGCGCAACTGCGCTACATCCCGATGGATGACGAAGGCCGCATCGACCTTGAGGCTTACGCGCGGATGTTTGGCCCGCGGACCCGCCTCGTGGCGGTCACGCACATGTCGAACGTCCTGGGCACCATCACGCCGGCTGCGCAAATCGTACGCATCGCGCACGCCCACAACGTGCCTGTGCTACTGGACGCCGCGCAGTCGATTCCCCATTTGCCGGTGGACGTCCAGGCGCTCGACGCGGACTTCATGGCGTTCTCAGGCCACAAAATGCTGGGTCCCACCGGTATCGGTGTCCTGTACGGCCGCGAGTCGCTGCTGGACGCGATGGAGCCGCTGTTCGGCGGCGGAAGCATGATCCGCGTGGTGGAGCTTCACCAGTCAAGCTGGACTGGCCTGCCGGACAGACTCGAGGGCGGCACGCCCAATATCGCCGGGGCCATCGGCCTGGGCGCCGCCGTTAACTACCTGCAAACGGTCGGCATGCCGAGTCTGACGGACCACGAACACGAACTCACCGTGTATGCCCTGGACTTGCTGAGCGACATCGACGGCATTCGTCTCTTTGGTCCCCCGGACGCCCACGAACGCGGCGGTGTCATTTCCTTCTACGTTGGTGACGTCCACCCGCACGACGTGGGAACGCTGCTGGATGCCGACGGCATCGCCGTGCGCGCCGGCCACCACTGCGCGCAGCCGCTCATGCGCAAGCTAGGCGTCCCGGCCACGGTGCGCGCGAGCTTGTATCTCTACAACACGCACGCCGAGGTGGACTGCCTGGCTGAGGGCGTTGCTCGCGCGAAAGCGTTCTTTGCATGACGCTCGAGGACCTCTACCGCGAGGTCATCATGGATCACTACCGACGGCCGCGAAACCGGGGCGCGCTGGCCGACGCCAACGTCGTCATGGAAGGCGTCAACCCGCTCTGCGGCGACGAGATCAAGCTCTGGCTGAGCATCGACGACGCCGGCGTGATCACTGGGGCGGCGTTTGACGGCCACGGCTGCTCCATCAGCCAATCGTCCGCCTCCATCATGACGGCGGCGGTCGTGGGCAAGCCGATGGCTGATGCGCACGCCGTGATCTCGGGCTTCCGCGGCATGATGCTGGAGGGCGAACCCCCTGACGAAGCGCTCCTCGGCGACGGCGTGGCGCTTGAGGGCGTCCGCAAATTCCCGGTGCGCATCAAGTGCGCCGTGCTGAGTTGGAACACCCTCCAACTTGGGCTGGATGAGCACGCAACCGCTGGCGGCCGGAAAGTGGAGTTGCACCACAGCGAGTCGTAGAGCCGGGCTGGATGCATGTGCTGACGGCATGAAGCGCCCCCGGACGAGGCGAAGGTTTGTGTCGACAACCGCGGTACCCCCGCAGGCACCCATTCGCTCAGGACTACACCCGGCCGGAGCGGCATCCGCCTTAGCCGGCACGCCCGATTAGACTCTCGGCATTGCCGCGCCCCGGAGCGACAGCCGCCCGTTGACGCCGTTGATCGGTTCGCTCCTGAATCCGCGGATTCGCGCCGTACGGGCAAACCCCGACTTGCTGGCCCTCTGGTTTGCCTATGCCCTGATGCTGTTTTCCATGGCGGCCATGGGACCGGTGCTGGGAGAGGTGAAGGACGAATTCGGCCTCACCCCCGCGACCACGGCCCTGCTGGTGGCCGTGCAGGGCATGGGACGCGGCGGTTTCATGCTGGTGCTGGCGCCGCTGGCCGACCGCATGTCGCCCCGCCGCCTGATGCCGCTGGGCTTGCTGCTCACCGGCCTGGCCTCGCTGGTTACGGCCGCGGCCCCGAGCGAGTGGGTGTTTGGCGCCGGGATCGTGGCCAGCGCCGCCGGCAGCGGGCTGGTTGGCCCGGGTGGTCAGGTTCATCTGGCTCGACGCGGCGGAGGCGAAGACCGGCGGCGCAACATTGCGCGCGTGATGTCGGGCGGCATGTTTGGCGCGTTCGTGGCGCCTATTGCCGCCGGCGGGGCCGCTACCCTGCTCGGCTGGCGCGCGGCCTTCGTGCTGGTTGCGGTGCTCTCGATCGCAGTTGCCGCGGGCGTGGCATCGGTGCGGACGCTCGAATCATCAGCGCCGGAACCAGCCAGCCGGGAATCGGCCACCCCCTCACGACGACGACGCCCAAGGCTGGGCGTAGGACGTGTCGTACTTGAGGTCTCGGTTCTGGCCGTCCTGCTCTGGGGATGGAACAACACTACCCGGGGCTTCGTGCTCCCCTTCTACGGCAGCGAGGCACTAGAACTCGGACCGCGCGACATTGGCCTCCTGATGGGACTTGCCTTAGGAGGTCGAGCGGCCCTCACGTACGTCAGCGGTTCTTTCGTCAACAGGTTTGGTTTGGGATCTTCGCTCTTGATTGCAACGATCATCGGAGCGGCCGGCACGCTCGTGATGTATGCCCCGGCGGGTCTCCCGGTCTTTGCGGGACTCGTTGTTGCCTACACGCTTACCGGCATCAGTTCGCCCATTGTGATCATGATGCTGACCGAGCGAGCCCCACCGCAACGCCTGGGCCAGGCCATGGGCATCACGCAGTTCCTGGTGGACGGCGTGGGACTGGGCCTGACGCCGCTGATCGGGCTCATTGTTGGCGCGGCCGGTTTTGGCGTCGTAGGCGCCCTGCTGGCCGCCATATCGCTGGCTGCCGGCGCGTGGGGCCTCTGGATCATGCGTCACGGCGAAGGTGACACCTCGGCCACCGCCAAGGGCTAGGTCGCAGCCCGGCTAGTCCTCGACGAACTCGATCCGCTGGCGCAAATCTGGAATATCGATGTCCAGGTCGCCCTCCGCCAGCTCCAGGCGTCCGTCCTCCATGACCCACGACTCGTCGGCAAACTGGCTAAGCGCAGGGTCATGGGTGGCCATGATGACCGTCAGGCCCTCCGTGTCCACGATCCGGCGGAACAGCAACATGATCTCCAGGCCGGTAATGCTGTCCAGTTCCCCGGTCGGCTCATCCGCAATCAGGACCGCCGGCTGGTTGGCGATGGAGCGCGCGATCGATACGCGCTGCTGCTCACCGCCGCTCAGCTCGAACGGCCGATGCCCAGCGCGTTCGGCCAGCCCCACCATTTCCAGCACTTCCATCGTGCGCGACGCACGCTCCCGCGCCGACCGACCGGCGATGCGCATGGTGAGTTCAACGTTCTCGAAAGCCGAGAGCACCGGCAGCAGCGCGAACGATTGGAAAACGAAGCCGAAATTGTGACGGCGAATCTTCGTTAGCTCGGACTCACTGAGGCGGTTGACTTGCTGGCCCTGGAAATAGACTTCCCCTTCGTCGGGCTTGTCCAGCGAGCCCAGCTGATTCAGCAACGTCGTCTTTCCCGACCCGGACCGGCCGCGAAGGGTAATCAGTCGGCCCTCATGTGCCACGCAGGTCACGTGGTCGACGGCGCGGATCTCCTCGGTGCCCACTCTGAAGACGCGGGAAATGTCGCGGGCTTCCACGATGATGTTCGGCTGCTGTGCGGCGGCCGGCGGCCGCGCGTCGATCACCTCAGTCATCGCGCGGCGCTCCGCCCGGCGGCGCGAACGGCCGGTGTTCGTCGGGAACGTCCTCGCGCCGAGCGCGCGTGGGCGACTCGCGCTTCGGGGGCGTCGGCTTGGGTTGTCTCCGGATCGGACGATCCCGGGTCGGAATTACCGGAGCGGCCAGTTCCACCCGCGCGGGAATGATTGGCTCGTCTGGCGGCGATGCCTCCGTCGGCTCGTCCGATTCCGTCTCACCCGCGGCCGCCGCCCTCGACGACGCGACGGTCGAGATTCCCGATGTCCCCGGGCGGATCACGATGCCGTCGCCCTCGACATCAACGAAAGCTCGCCCGCGAATGCTCAGTTGATCCAGCATTTCCTGGGGCACCTGCAGGCGACCCGTGTCGTCCACGATGACGAACTCGTCGTGGGTGTGGTCTTCGCCGTCCTCGTGAATGCTCACGCGGCGGACCGTTTCGGTGCTCGTGCGGCCGTCCCGAATGGCCACCACGCGTTCTACCTGCCGCGCAATGTTCCGGTCGTGGCTCACGATAATGATGGTCAACCCCCGCTCTCGGTTGAGATAGCGCAGGATGTCGTAAATCTGCCCCGCCGTCTGCGTGTCCACTTCGCCCGTCGGCTCGTCGGCCAGCAGCAGGTCGGGATCGTTGGCCAGCGAAATCGCAATGGCCACCCGCTGCTGCTGCCCCCCGGAGAGCTGGCTCAGCCGGTGATGCATCCGATCTTCCAGCCCCACCGCCCGCAGCAGCGACCGCGAGCGGTCCGAGGCCTTGCGCATGTTCCCGAAGAGCATCGGAAGCCGCACGTTCTCGAAGGCCGTCAGATACGGCACGAGGTTGCGGGAACTCTGCTGCCACACGAAACCCACGTGGTGGCGCTTGTAGTCCACCAGGTCCGACTCTGACGCTTGCAGAATGTCCAGGTCTCCCACGCGGCATTGGCCCGCTGTGGGCCGATCCAGGCCGCCCAGGACGTTGAGCAGGCTCGACTTGCCGGACCCGCTGTTGCCGATGATGGCCATCATCTCGCCGCGTTGAACTTCCAGATCCAGCCCCTGCAATGCGACGACTTCCAAATCCTCGGTCTTGTAGATCTTCACGAGGTTGTCGCACACGATGTAGGGCCGTGCCCCGTTGGTGCGCTCTGGGGCCTGCGCTGCGCTCACCCCTGCTCCTCCCCGAATTTCACGGCCTCGTTGATCCGGATCTTGGACAGCAGCCAGGCGCTGACTGGAAAGGCCACCGCGACCACCGCGCCGAAGAGGATGTAGATCTTCAGAACGTCGCCCCAGGCCGTGATGATCACGAACGGCGGCGTGTCACCGAAGCGGTCCACGCTCAGCTGCAGGAACGGGATGAACAGGTTGCCGGTGATTACGCCCAGCGCGGTCCCGAGGACGACACCCAGCATGATCAGGAATCCGTTCTCAAAGGCGTAAATCCCCACCAGCTGCCGCACCGATAGCCCCATGGCCCGCAGAATCCCCAATTGCTGCATGCGCCGCCGGAAGGACATGTACGAGTACATCAGGAAGCCCATGATGGTCAGCACGGCGGCAATCAGGAATCCGATCGACAGAATGCCGAAAATTCCGACCCGGGTCGCGTCATCCCGCGCGGCTGCGATCTCGGCTCGGGCGTCCCGCGCATCCAGCGGCTTGAAGCGTTTGAGCAGGAGCGTTTGTCGCAACTCCAGGGCGTGAACGTCCGGATCCGTGTGCGCCAACACCGTCCACGGCGTCTGCCCCAGGCTGCGTTCAACGTAGTCCAGGTTCACCACCACGAACGCGCCGTCCTCCGGATAGTGGGTCGGAAACAGGTCGGTCCAGCCCGCGATGAAGAACTCAAGCGTCTGCGGCGTACCAAAGTCGATGCGTAGCGGGTCGCCCAGACTCAGATTGAGCTCGCCCTGAAACAGCTCGCGGGATGCAATGAGCGCCTGCTCGTCCAGCGCAAGTTGATTCATCAACGTGTTCAGCGGCCACGGACTAAAGTCGTCCCGCCACCACACCGTTTCCGCAAAGTCCAGTGGATCGACGCCATACGTCTTCATCCCGACGCGCAACGCCTCGCCGGGACGCCGGAAGCCCGTGTCCTCGTTCTCCCACAGCCGCGCCACGCTCAGAATCTGCGGGACCTCCAGGTGGCGCTCGACCGGCAGGAACGACCACTCCTGCGTCTCCTCGTCGTAGTCCCCGATTTCCAGGAAGTCCGCCTGCGAACCCACCGAGTAGTAGACCCGGTCGTCAAAGTTGCGATCCAGCGTGGCGGCCATCGAGGCGCTGAACGACCCAATCGCCAACGTGAGGACCAGCAGGAATATCAGGCGGGTGAATTGCCGCGGCTCGCGCGCAATCTGGCGCAGCCCCAGGTGCATCGACACCCCCAGATACCGGTTGCCCAGGAACGCCAGGCTCGCGACCAACCACGGGAAAAAGCGCAAAAACAACAGGGTGATCGCAAACATGAACATAATCGGAATAATGACCAGGAGCGGGTCCGAAAAAAGGTCGCCGCCCTCGCCAACCGTCACCAGTTGGTCGCGCTGGCTAAGCGTGAAATAGCCATACGCCGCGCCCACCACCACGATCACGTCAACGAAGTAGCGCTGAAACCACGGCCGACTCGTCGTGCGCGACACCTCCTGCTTATACGTCACGATGCTGTGGCGCGCCGCCCCGATCGCCGGCAGCAGCGTGGCCACGATCGCCAGCAAGGCTGCCCCGCCAGACCACATGAAGTGTTGCGACGTGATGTCGATCGGCAGCGGGTCCCGATTCGTGAACACCAGGAAGGTGAACGTCTTTCCGATGACCTGGGCCAGCAACGCCCCGAGGAATGGTCCTGCGGCCGTGGCGATTCCGCCGATCAACGCCCCCTCAAGCACATAGATGCCCACAATCTGTAACGTGCCGACACCTCGACTCTTTAAAATGGCAATTTCATTGCGTTGCCGATCGACCACCATCCCCGACGTCAGAATGATGTAGTACAGCGTCAGCGCCACGATCGGCGCGCTGAGGATCAACAGCAGCAGGGTCAGGAAAAAGAGCTTCTGCTCGAAGTCGAAGAAGATCGGCTCCGGCGAATTCTCGAGACGCGTGCCTTCCCAAACAGCATTCGCATTGATTCGGATAACGACCAGGCCGCCCGTGATTCGACGATAGTTGGTGGCCCGAATGGCGTTGATGTCGAAGTCGGCGTACCACGTCGCCTCGCTGAAGGCCGCCGGTGCATAGTCCAGCAACGGGCCCAGGTACGCCGCTCGCTCAATATAAATCCCACCCTCGTCGTACGCGGCTCGGACCGGATACGGCCAGTAATTGCTCTCAGGGTCGTGCGGGAGCACGCGCGCAACCACGCGTATGGCCAAAACGTCGGGCTCGCCCGTGATCGGATTCGAGAACTGCATGCCGACCACGTCGCCCACGAGCATGCCCAGCTTGTCCAGCGCATTGCTCGTCAGTGCGCCCTCGAACAGCGGCATCCTCACTCCCGCCGGTCCGATGTACGTGCTGGTCTCGGCCGTTGGCCTCCGGCCTTCGGTGATCAGGACGTTGTCGAAGAAGTCGTTGATCGAGTACATGAACGCGAACCCGAATCGCCGCGGCGGCCGTGAAAGGTCGTCCTGCGGGGGATCCGAAAGGTCCAGCATCGCCCGCCGGCCGGTCGACAGATAACTGATCAGCTGGGTCGTCGGCAGTCCCACGGCCTCCGGAATCAGCGAGCGGAAGAACTGGTCGTAGGCCAGGTAGTCGCCGGTGCTCGTGGGGTTCGTCGCGTCCGTCTCTTTGTGCCGAATAAAGATGCTGGACGACGGCTGTGCCTGCGGAATCGGCTTACGCAGCTCGCGCTGCAGCAGCAGCCCGCTGATGCCCTCCGCGTATAGCGGAACGGACGTTGCCAGCGTCACCGTGACGAGCAGACCAATGGCCGTCGAACTGATCAGCGCCCGATTGCTGAACAACCGCTTCGCCACGAAGCGAATAATGGCTAGCGGCACTGGAACCTCGCGGGAACGCTTGGCATGCCCCGGAGCGTCCGCCTAGGGCGCGGCGAAGATCATCTGGCCCTCGTCAAGCCCTGAGAGCACCTCGATCTCGCTATCGCTCCGGATGCCCGTCACCACGGGCAGGCTCCGCCGTTGCTCGTTGACCACCGTCTCAACGAACGTGCGCTCGTTCAGATCGCGTAACGATGTGACCGGGATCTTGAGCACGTCATCCTTGACCTGCAAGGTGATGTTGACGCGCGCCAGCATGCCCATCCGTATCCCTTCGCGTTCGAAATTCACGTCGATCAACGCGTCCGGAATGCGGACCGTCTGGCCCGTTTGCGTCACGATCGTGCGCGGGATGGCGCTGACCGATCCGTCGAACTTCACGCCGGGAAACGCGTCCAGGGCAACTTCGGCCTTCTGTCCAACCGACATCTTCGTCTGGTCTTCATCCGGGATCCGAACCTCGATGATGAGCGCCGAGGGATCCGCGATTCCAATAACCTCGTTAAACGCCCGCGCCTGCGATCCGGCTCGGCCGCGGGTGAATATGATCTCCCCGGCGAACGGCGCCCGAATCAAATGGTCTTCGGACTGCGTGAGCAGCGCATTCACCGCGATGCGGCTGCGCTCGACTTCATTCTCAAGAATCTGCAACTCGAAGTCGGTGGCCGACTCGCCCAGCTCGAACCGCTCAAAGTTCTCGATGGCCGCCTCAAAGTCCAGCCGCGCCGCCTCTTCGTTGTTCAGCGCCACGCGCAACTGGGCGAGCGTGGGCGTCCCCGTCGCTTCCTGGAAACGCACCTCGGCCACTCGCAGATCTGCCAGGGCCGCCTCCAGCGCCGCCTCCGCGTCTGGCAGCGCCGTGAGACTGGTGGTCCGGATCTCTTCGGCGTGGCGCGCCAGGGCATCCGCCTCGGTCTGGCCCCGCAGGTACTGGTCAATCCTCGCGTTCGCCGCCTGCACACGCGCTCGCGCAGCGGCCAGGGAACTGTTCTGGTCAATCTGGATTGCGCCGGCTATCTGAGCGATGGCTTCCTGGATGGTTCCGCTGCCCACGAGAGAGTCAAGGCTCAACTCCGCCTCCCGTAGCCTGTGGTTGGCCAGCTCGACATTGGCTGTTGCGGTCGCCACGTTGACTCGGTGTTCGGCTAGAGCCTTCTGCACCAGCCGCTCGGCCTCTTCATCCTCGGTGCCGTCGTCCAGCAGCTCGGCGAGCTCCGTCTCAAGCAGGTCCAACGCCGCCAGCGCGTTGTCGTAGTTTCCCTGGGCTGTTGCGATTTCCGCCGGCGACGCCGGCATGATGGCCTCGTTGTACGCCCGCTGCGCTGCCAGGTAGTCAAGCTGGGCGCGTTGCCGGGCCTGTTCGGACGCACTCGAGCCGCTCCTGGTGATCTCATCGCGCGTCAGCCGAGCCCTTTCGAGGTTCTGCTCGGCCTCGATGACATGGTCCGGGAACGGCCGAAACGTCACTTCGTGTAGCGTCTCGGCGAGTCTCGACACTTCCGCGCGCTTGGCAACGATGGCGGCCTGCTTGGCAACGATAGCGGCCCTCGTCTGGCTATTGTCATCGCGTGTCTGGGCGCGCATGGTCGAGGCGATGGTTTCCAGAGCATCCTGAGCATTAACCAGATCCTGATCCGCTCGTACGACTGCGGACTGGGCCGCGGTCACAGCGGCAACGGCGGCCTGCACCTGGGCGCGGGCCGTCTCTGCGGGCGGCGCATCCGTGCTCGACGTTCCGGACTCCAGGGCGCGCAGGCTCTCCCTCGCCACGGTCAAATCAGCTTTCAGGCCATCCAGCGAGGCTTGGGCCTGCGCTGCGGCCTGCGCCTGCGAAATGACGCCGGCCGCCTCCGCTTTCACTTCCGCCAGTCGACCTTCGGCGTTGGTCACGGCCCGCTGAGCGCGCACCACGGCCGCCTCGGCCTCGGTGATGCCGAGGTCAATCTCGCCGCGATCCTCACGTAAGGCCAGGTCAATGCCCAGCGCCTCCAACTGCTCGGCCGCGGCGCGACGTAGCAGCCTGTCAAACGATGTGCGCTGGTCTTCCAGCGCAAGTTCGGCATTGGCGACTGCCCGTTGCGCCGCCGCGCGTTCGTCGCGCGCTCGCGTACGTGCCGCGTCCAGCCGCAATTCGGCGTTTTGCAGCGCTTCCTGCGAACTCTCGATATCCGACTCCAGCCGGCCCGTCTCCAGCTCAGCCAGGACCTGGTCTTTCTCCACCACGTTGCCCTGGGTCACGTACATGGCCTTCACCCGACCATCGGTCTTGAACGCCAGTTCCTCGCGGTTCACCGCCTCCACGCGGGCGGTGGTTCGAATCGCCTCAATCAGTTGCCCGCGTGTCACGGACACCATCGGCCGCTGCCGCACCGACTCGGTCCGCGTTATGAGGGTCGGCGTCGGTTCGACCGTCTGAATGAACGCCTCACACGCAGCCAGCACGGTTCCCGCCAGCGCCAGCGCCGCCAGGCCCGCAACTCGCGGGCCAATCCGTCGAAGTGTCGGAATGCACTGCAACAAGGCCATGGGCTTTCAGGTTGTGGTGGCGGGCAAGTCCCCGCGCGTACTGCGTTTGGCGCGACTTGGATCCATTGTTTCACATGCGCCTCCGCCGGTCCGGTAATAATCGTGACAAAAGCTCCAAACGTGAGCGCTCCGTCCCAGCGGGTGGCGCTTGATCTGCCGCACGCCCACACGCTGTTAGACTTTCCTACGACCGGGCTTTGAAGTACCCAAACCGCTTGACGCCCCTGAGCACTACGGCGGATCCCACGGCAACCGACGACCGCGCAGCCGCCCGGCTTATTGGCGAGACCACGCCTCTTAGCAGCGACGAGCCGGCGGATGCGGCCCGCACGCCGTGGCGGATCGCCCCCACCCCGTTCCCCCTCTCGCCGTCCGCCGTGTCCGACTTGGAGCGGCTGGGCGACGATCTGCTGGCCTTCTATGTGGCGGCCAACCGGCTCTATGCCAGCGCCGCCCGCGGCCGTTCACCGGGCTGGGTGCTGAAGTGCCTCGAGCAGGGCAAACCGGAGCGCGTGCGAGAGCTTGGCCGCCTGCGCCGCTACCGGTCGGCGCTCCCCATCATGATCCGGCCCGACCTCATGGCGCTGGACCACGGCGGATTCATGGCCACCGAACTGGACGCCGTGCCCGGTGGCTTTGGCGTGCTGGGCGCCATCAGCCGTGCCTATCAGGCCTTGGGCTTCAACCTCGTTGGCGGACCTGACGGTATCGTCCAGGGCTTGGCCGCGGCGCTACGCGGGGCCGCCAGCGTCGACGACCCCTCGGTTGCCCTGGTGGTGGCGGACGAGTCGGAGGACTACCGGCCCGAGATGGATTGGGCCGCCTCCGCCCTGCGCCAGGCCGGTGTGCCCACCCGCCAGATTCATCCGCGGGATCTGAGGCTCCAGGACGACTCGCTGCAGATGCGTAACTGCCACGGCTGGGAACCCGTGGACCTCGTCTACCGATTCCTCGAACTGCACGACTTGCCCAACATCCCCAAGATCGATCTTGTCATCTACGCCATGAAGCACCGGCTGGCAACCGTCACGGCCCCGTTCAAGAGCTACCTCGAAGAAAAGCTGCTGTTCTACCTCTTCCATCACCCGGAGTTGGACTCCTTCTGGAGCGGCGCGCTGGGCAAGGACACGCATGCGCGGCTGCGCCGCATGCTCCCACCCACGTGGTTACTCGATCCGCAGCCGATCCCGCCCACCGCGGCGCTGGACCCGCCGCTGATGGCCGGCAAGCGCCGTATCCGGCAATGGACGGACCTGCGCGGTCTCTCGCAGCGCGAGCGGCGGCTGGTCCTCAAGCCCTCGGGCTTCTCGGAACTGGCCTGGGGCAGCCGCGGCGTCACCATCGGACACGACGTGAACCAGACCGTGTGGGACCAGGCCGTGGATCACGCGCTCGCAAGCTTTGACACCACCCCCTACATCCTTCAGCAGTTCCACCAGAGCCGCCGCGTTGGGGTGAGCTACTACGACGTCGAGTCGGACACCGTCCGTCCCATGACCGGCCGGCCGCGGCTATCCCCCTACTACATGGTGGTCAATGGCAAGACCCGCCTGTGCGGAGTGCTCGTGACGGTGGTGCCGGCCGCCAACAAGGTGATACACGGCACCTCGGAGTCCGTCATGATGCCGGCCATGCGCAGCGACGAGGCCGAAATCTAGCTTTCAGCTTCCGATCGCTGCTGTTCGGCAACCCAGGCCTCGATTCGAGCTTCCACCAGCGCCTGCGCGGACTCCGGACCCTCGCTGCGGAGCACGTCGTACAGGCCGTCGGCGCGCAATCCCCGCCACAGGCGCTCCCGATTGGGGAATCCGTCCACCCGCTCCCGCACCAGCCGGCGCCAGGCCAGGTAGTGCCCCAGGTGGCTTTCGATCTCCGGGCCGTAGCGCTGCGCCAGGTCATCCTTCAGCGCGCCGGTGAAGCCGGGACTGGCGCCGCCGCTGTTCACGGCGATCGAGATCGACCCATGCTTCACGTAGGCCGACGCGAAGAAGTCGCAGTGCGACGGGTCGTCCACCACATTCACCAGCAGCCCGCGGCTCCGCGCGTCGGCCTCGATGGCGTAGTCCACGGACCGGTCGCCGGTCGTGATGATGGCAACGCGATGTCCGTCAAGGTCTGACGCGGCGTAGGCCCGCCGCCGCAACCGAATGTCGCCGCTGTCGTCCAGTTCTTGCAGCCGCTCGTCAAATGGCTCCGCGCCGTCAGGGGGAGCGATCACGGTCGTGGCGATCCCGAAATCTGTCAGCAGGCAGGCCTTGAAGTAGGCCGCCTCGCCCGCGCCAACCACCACGGCGGACTGGCCCTGCAAGTTCAGGGCAACCGGCAGGTAGGCGCGCGCGCCGCTGGTCATGCGGCCTTCCCGGTCCGCGCGCTCGCCCCGGCAGCGCGCTGATCGCCCTCAAGGAGTCGTTGGCCTGCCCGGAACCAGTCCACCGTGGCGCCGTCGGCGCCCAGCCTCACGGCTCTCCGCAATTCCGTCGTCGTTCGGATTCCGAAGGCTCGAACCTCCAGCCCGGCATCGTGCGCCACCTGCACAAGCCGCTCGGTGAGGGCCGTATATCGAGGATTGCACTGTTGCAGGCCAAACCGGCGGCACTCCCGTACAACCGCCTCGGGCGTCGGCGGCGCCTCGCCGGCGCGCGGAAACAGCCAGCCCGCCGTGGCATTCGGCGCCAGCCCGCGCAGCCGTTCAAGCTGGTCAAGGTGAAACGAAATGAACGTGCAGCGCTCGCGAGCCCCGGCGGCGTCGATGGCGGTCAGCACCGCTCGCGGCAGATCCGGCGTCACGCCCTTCAGTTCCACGTTGTGGTGGAAACGCTCGCCGAACTCGTCCAGGTAATCGTCGAATCCGAGCACGAATTCCGGCGACGCCGACCCGGGTGGCACTTCATTCCACCCGGCGGCGGGATCGTTCAAAATCGCCGCTCCCGCTCGGTCGAACCACGCGCCGATGTCCAGCGCTTGCAGTTCGTCCAACGTCAGGTCCTCCGCGCGGCCCATGCGGCCCAGCTTGGTTTGCAGGGTCCGGTCATGAAACAGCACAACCCGCCCATCGCGCGTACACCGCGTGTCGGTCTCAATCTCCTCGGCGCCGTGCTCGGCCGCCAGCCGAAACGCGGCGCGCGTGTTCTCGGGTGCGGCCGCCGAGGCGCCGCGATGCGCGATGAGCCGAAACGAGCCGATGTCGGCCGGTCGCATGTGTCTCGTTTGGAGCGCGGCGTCGTACCGCGCATCATAGGCGGGCCGTCATCGGGTCGGAGACATCGCAATGGCCGCCGTGCCGCAAATGACCTGTATCCGCTGCCCGGGCGACGAGCGAGTTGATGTCGGCGTCGCGTCGGTTGAAGAGCCTGGACCGGGCGACATGCGGGTCCGCACCATGATGTCGGCGATCTGCGGCAGCGACCTGCATCACTACCGGACCTCCGCGGCCCTGAGGGACGAGTACGGCTGGAGCCAGTGGGCGCTCGGTCACGAGAACACCGGGATCGTGGATGCCGTCGGCCCGGGGGTCGAATACCCCGCCGTCGGCGACCGCGTCGTGGTCTTCGGCATCGTCGGCTGCGGTCACTGCGTCCACTGTCGGCGCGGCGAGGGAATGTTCTGCGCTGACGCCCAGCACTTCAGCCGCCACCGGCACGGCACCAACGCCGCCTATTGCCTGGCGCCCGCCCGCAATGCGCTGCCGCTGCCCGATGATTTCGACTTTGAAATCGGCGCGCTGCTCTCGTGCAACGTCGGCACGGCCTACGGCGCGTTGCGCAAAACCGAGGTGTCCGGCGACAAGCCGTTGGCGGTATTTGGGCTGGGTCCCGTGGGACTGGCCTGCGTAATGCTGGGCCGAGCGCGCGGAGCCACGGTCGTCGGGATCGATCCCGCCGCCGAACGACGCGCGCTGGCTCTGGAATGCGGCGCGCGGGTGGCTCTGGATAGCTCCGATCCCGACCTCCTGGCGCGCATCGTCGAGGCGGCCGGCGGCGAAGGAGTCGCGGCCTCGATTGATACCAGCGGTCACCCTTCGGCGCGAGCCGCGGCCGTCGACGCGCTACGCACCCAGGGAACCTACGTGGAAGTCGGCGTAGGCCACGACGCGACGATCGCGCCCAGCCGGCAGATCATCTTCCGCGAGGTCACCCTCCGCGGATCCTGGCTCTACAAGCAGCACGAGTGGGAAGGGCTGCTGGACTTTGTGCGCCGGCGCCAGGTACCCATCAAGTCACTCATCACGCACCGCTTCCGGCCCGAAGACGCCGTCCAGGCGTTCGAACTGGCTGACGGCGCCACCGCCGGGAAAATCCTGTTCGACTGGAGCTAGGCGTGGTCGCGCCGAGTGGCGGCGGCGAAACCGGCAGTCGCCGGGGCAGGCTTGGCGATCGCTTCCTCAATGAACGTGGTCGGTTGCTGGGCGGCTGCGGGTTCCGGGACGATCCCGGGCGGCCGGCCTGGCGATCCGACGGCGGGCTGACGATCTGGCACTACGCCCGCGAGGAACGCCTGGAATTCATACTCGGAACGGCCGGCGGGCTCATGGCCAGCCGACCGGCGTTCTTTAGCACCGAGCTCACGCCCGACTTTGACGACCTGTTCATGGTTGAGGGATTCCTCGACCCGAAGCCCGCCTGGCTGGACGACTCGCCGTACTTCGGTGGCGATGGCGGGCGCCGCTGGCGCGGGTATATCGGCGACCTGCTCCTGCGACTGGACCTTCCGCCGGAGTTTCAGGGTGTCTGGGTAGCGGACTACGCGCATCCCATGGAAGTCAAGGCCATACAGCAGGGCCAACGCGCGCCGCTGGGCCTCGACTACGACGACCGCACGGGTCACGAAGCCAACCGCGCCTACGCCCACAGCCTCGTTCCCATTGAGACCTACGCCGGCGGCCACCTGTCGCCGATCGTCACCGTCATGCGGCCCGGCCCCGGCATCGCCATTCCACGGTCCTGCGTGTCCGTGGCCGAGATCCAACCGCGCGCACAGCCCCGAGCGCCCGCGCCACGTGAGCGGTTAGGCCGCAACCAACAGCCGTAGTCGGAACACAGGCAAGCCGAGGACTGCCGCCGGAACTATCCCGCGGGTGCCACCGCGCCCGTGGGGTCGACGACCCACGTCCAGTCGCCAATCTCGGAGCCAGCCGGTCCCACGCGGGCGCCCCGCCAGCGCACCGTAATCGCTGGACCGTCAGGCGCGAGCGGCGGGAACTGAAACCCGCCGTGCTCGGTTGTGCCTGGCGCAACCCGCCCGAGCGGGGCCGGGATACCCTCCCCAATTGGGATGATCGCCGGGATCTCGGTTCCGTCGATCTCGATCACCAGCCCGGTGGCAAAGGCCAACAGGGTTTCCTCCAGTCGGTTCACCAGCGTGAAGTAGATGCGCGTCTCCTCGGCCGCGAATTCGATCCGCTCCAGCACCACCCGCACGCCTCGACGCTCGAGCGCTTGCCCCACCTGCTCAACTCGCAGGGCGGGTCGGACGCCGATCCGGTCGGTAACCGTCAGGTAGGTGACCTCAACTTCCGGCTGAACGGCATCGCCGCACGCGTCCGCGGGTTCAGCGATCCCCGTGACGATGCCCTCGACCCAAACGAAGTCGTCCCGCGCAACGCCCTCCGTGGCGCCGGGGACTCGAAACACGGTCGAGAGCTGGTCGTTGTCGAAGTCGACCCAGGCGCAAAGCACGAGGTCGTCGGCCCCGTTGGCGACGCTATACACCCGTGCGCGTAATTCAACCGGCTGGCCGATCGCGGCGGCTGGATCCGCGTGGGCCACCAGCCAGTCCTTGTTGGTACGCACGAACGGTGCAACGGCGCTGGGCGTGGCCGTCGGCTCGGGGTCGACGGTGACCTCGCAGGCGGCCGCCAGGAGTAGCGCCACCGCGCCAACCAGCATCAGCCCGAGTCTCCAGGAGTCTCGTGTGGTCATTCGGCGCCTTGCCAGGGGTGCAATCCGCGCGCGCACACGTCATACTCTGCCCCACAGCGCCGAGGGAAAGGCACGCGCCCATGACGCGAGCCGCTGTGATCGGGCTTGGCCGTATCGCAAGTACCTGGGACGAAGAGCGCCGCAAGTACGACGGCTGGCACCTCCCACATGCCCACATCGGCTGCATGGCGGCCGTCCCGGAAGTCGAAATCGTCGGTCTCGCGGATACCTGGGTCGAGCAGCGCGAGGCAGCCAGGGCCAAGTGGGGGATCGACGCCCTCTACGCGGACTATCGCGAAATGCTGGCCGAGACTCGGCCGCAGATCGTCAGCGTCTGCACCTCCATGAAGCCTCGAACCGACATCATGCTTGAGATCGCCAACGGCGACTACGGCGTCCAGGCCATCTGGGCGGAAAAGCCCTTGACCTACTCGCTGGCCCAGGCCGACGAAGTGATCGCCGCCTGTCGCCGCGCCGGCATTCACCTGGCCGTCAACTGCACCCACCGCTGGAAGGACAGCTTCATCCAGGCCCGCGAAATGATCGACGATGGATTCATTGGGGACGTGCTGCACGTGCAGGGCAATCGAACCTGCAACCTCTCCCACAACGGCAGTCACCTGATTACCCGCCTCACCATGTTTACCGATGCGCCGGTCGCCTGGGTTGCCGGCGAGGCCGAGAGCGACGAGGCCGTGGCCGAAGACAACCACTTTCACGGGGACGGCTATTTCGTCTGTCACAACGGCGTGCGCGGCATGTTTCACGGCATGCGCGCGGGAGCGCTGGAACTCTCCTACGACATCACCGGCACCGAAGGCATGATCCGCCTCATGGACGACAGCCGCAGCCCCGAGCTGTGGCGGATCGAGGAGGGCCTGCCCGGCCAGCGCAATCCGGCGCCGGCCTGTCACTTTTTTCGCCCCAGCCACAAGCCGCGGGCGGCCGGCGTGAACGTGCTGTACGACCTGATGGACTGTATCGAGACCGGCGAAGACTCCCGCTGTACCGGCGAAGACGCGCGCGAAGCGCTCGAAATCGCCATCGCTGTCCGCGAATCGCATCGAAAGGGCGGTGGCCGCGTGGACCTTCCGCTTGAAGACCGCAGCCTGGGCATCGTCTCGCACGAAGTCGTCGTGTCCGAAGTGCCCCGAGCGATTCTTCGGCGGGGCCAGGCTCAAGCCGCCGCACAGGCAGGGGAGGTGTCGTAATGGCCAGGATGAAAGCAGCGGTAATCGGTCTCGGACGCATCGCCAGCACCTGGGACGAAGAGCGCAACAAGTACGACGGCTGGCACCTGCCGCACGCCCACATCGGCTGTATGGCGGCCGTCCCGGAGATCGAGATCGTCGGTCTCTCGGATACCTGGGCCGAGCAGCGCGAAGCGGCTCGGGCCAAGTGGAGGATTGACGCCCTCTTCGAGGACTACCGCGAGATGCTGGAAGAGACCCGGCCGGACATCGTCAGCGTGTGCACCACGGCCAAGCCGCGCGGCAAAATCCTACTGGAGATCGCCAACGGCGGATACGGCGTCCGCGCCATATGGGCGGAAAAGCCCATCACGTTCTCCCTGGCCGAGGCGGATGCCGCCATCGACGCCTGCAAGCGGGCCAACATTGCGCTGGCCGTCAACTGCACCCGCCGCTGGCACGATGACTACCTGCAGGTCAAGTCCCTGCTCGACGAAGGCGCGATCGGTGATGTGGTGTCCGTGGATTCCCGAGCCGGGTACAGCCTCTCCCACAACGGCAGCCACCTGATTACAACGCTCACCATGTTTGTGCCCGAGCGCGCCGTCTCGGTCGTCGGCGAGGCGGAACTCGACGAGACCAACCCCGACAACGACTTCACGGGCGCCGGTCTTCTCAGGTTTCCCGGCAATGTTCGCGGCTACGTGCGCGCCTACGACAATGGCCCAAACGAGAATTCCCATGACATCGTGGGCACCCACGGCATGATCCGCATCATCGACGACGCCCGCAGCATCCAGGTATGGACGGCGCACGAGGCGTTGGAGGGCTACCAGCGGCTTCGGGAACGCCGCAGCTTCGTCCGCCGCCACTTCCCGCCACCGGTACGGCGCCATAGCGCCGGAGTCAATGCGGTCTACGACCTCATCCACTGCATCGAGTCTGGGGACGCCCCACGCTGCAGTGGCGAGGACGCGCGCGAGGCTCTGGAAATCGCCATCGCCATCCGGGAGTCCGAACGGCGCGGCAATCAGCCGGTTGACCTGCCGCTGGCGGACCGCAGCGCCCGCATCATCTCCACCGAGGTCGTCCGCTACGCACTCCCGCGCGCCATCCTTCGCCGGCGCGAGGCGGCGGCCCAGGCCTAGGCGCTGCCCAGCCGCTGCACGTAGGCCACGGCGGACTCGCCCAACCGGTTCAGCGCGTACCCGCCTTCCAGCACGTGCAGCTGCGCCCTGCCCGATCTGGCAACCCGCTCGGCCAAACGACCGTGGTCCTCGCTGCGCAGTCCGAGGATCGCGATCGGGTCCTCTCGATGCCTGTCAAAACCCAGCGGCGCCACCCCAGCTAGCATCAGCCCGGGCCTCCAGGATCCTCGCGTGGTCGTTCGGCGCCCCACCGAAGATGCGAACCGTGCGCGCATACGCCATACTCTGCCCCACGGCGTCCAGGGAGAGGCATCCGCCCATGACACGAGCCGCGGTGATCGGGCTTGGCCGTATCGCAAGTACCTGGGACGAAGAGCGCAGCAAGTACGACGGCTGGCACCTCCCGCATGCCCACATCGGCTGCATGGCCGCCGTCCCGGAACTCGAGATCGTGGGTCTCTCGGATACCTGGGTCGAGCAGCGCGAAGCGGCTCGGGCCAAGTGGGGGATCGACGCCCTCTTCGAGGATTACCGCGAGATGCTGGCCGAGACTCGGCCGCAAATCGTCAGCGTCTGCACCTCCATGAAGCCCCGTACCGACATCATGCTTGAGATCGCGAACGGCGACTACGGCGTCCAGGCGATCTGGGCCGAAAAGCCCCTGACCTATTCGCTGGCCCAGGCGGACGAAGTCATTGCGGCGTGTCGCAAGGCTGGCATTCACCTGGCCGTCAACTGCACCCACCGCTGGCGCGACAGCTTCACGCAGACTCGCGAGATGATCGACGACGGGTTGATCGGCGATGTCCTGCACGTGCAGGGCGGCTTTAACTGCAACCTCTCCCACAACGGCAGTCACTTGATTACCCGCCTCACCATGTTTACCGATGCGCGGGTCGCCTGGGTCGCCGGCGAGGCCGAAAGCGATGAGGCGGTGGCGGGCGAGGAAGACTTTGCCGGCAATGGCTACTTCGTCTGCCAGAACGGCGTGCGCGGCATGTTTCGCGGCATGCACACCGGTGGTATGGAACTCTCCTACGACATCACCGGCACCGAGGGCATGATTCGCCTGATGGACGACAGCCGCAGCCCCGAGCTGTGGCGGATCGAGGAGGGCCTGCCCGGCCAACGCGGATCGACGCCCGCCTGTCACTTCTTCCGGCCCAGCCACACGCCCCGGGCGGCCGGCGTCAACGTGCTGTACGACCTCATGAACTGCATCGAGACCGGCCAGGACTCCCGCTGTACCGGAAAAGACGCTCGCGAAGCGCTGGAAATCGCCATCGCCGTCCGCGAATCGCATCGACAGGGCGGTGGCCGTGTCGACCTTCCGCTTGAGGACCGAAGCCTCGGCATCGTCTCCCGCGAAGTCCTGGTATCCGAACTACCCCGCGCCATTCTCCGGCGGCGCGAAGCCGAAGCCCGGACTGGAGCGGCGTCCTGATGGCCAGGCTCAAAGCGGCCGTGATCGGGCTCGGACGCATCGCCAGCACGATCGACGAAGAACTTGGCGAATTCGACGGCGTCGAGTTTCCGTATGGACATATCCCCTGCTACATGTCGATGCCCGAGATTGAAGTCGTCGGTATGTCAGACACGTGGGTCGAGCAGCGCGAAGCCGCCGGCGCCAAGTGGGGGTTCGAGGCGCTCTACGCCGACTATCGCCAGATGCTCGAGGAGACCCGCCCGGACATTGTCAGCGTGTGCACCTCCGCCAAGCCGCGGGCCGACATCCTGTTGGAGATCGCCAACGGCGGCTACGGCGTCCGCGCCATTTGGGCGGAAAAACCCATCACGCTCTCCCTCGCCGAGGCGGATGCCGCCATCGACGCCTGCAAGCGAGCCAACATCGCGCTGGCCATCAACTGCACCCGCTGCTGGCGGGATGACTACCTGCAGGTCAAAGCCCTGATCAACGAAGGCGCCATTGGCGATGTGGTGTCCGTGGATTCCCGGTCCAGGTGCAGCCTCTCCCACAACGGCAGCCACCTGATCACGACGCTCACCATGTACGTGCCCGAGCGTGCCGTCTCGGTCGTCGGCGAGGCGGAACTGGACGAAGCCAACCCCGACAACGACTTCTCGGGCGCCGGCCTTCTCAGGTTCCCCGGCAATGTTCGCGGCTATGTGCGGGCCTACGACAACGGGCCGAACGAGAGTTCCCACGACATCGTCGGCACCGACGGCATGGTCCGCATCATGAACGATGCCCGCAGCATCCAGATCTGGACGGCTCACGAGGCCCTGCAGGGTCACCAGCAACTTCGAGAGCGCGGCACCTTCGTCCGCCGTCACTTCCCCCCGCCCGTGCGACGCCATAGCGGCGGCGTGAACGTGGTCTACGACCTCATCCGCTGCATCGAGTCCGGCGACGATCCGCGCTGCAGCGGCGAAGACGCGCGCGAGGCTCTGGAAATCGCCATCGCGATCCGCGAGTCCGAACGGCGCGGCAATCAGCCGGTTGACCTGCCGCTGGCCGACCGCAGCGCGCAGATCATCTCCGGCGAAGTCGTCCGCAGCGAACTCCCCCGCGCCATCCTTCGGCAACGCGAGGAAGCGGCTCAGGCCTAGGCGCTACTCAGCCCCTGCACGTACGCCACCGCCGACTCGCCCAGCCGGCTCAGCGCGTACCCACCCTCCAGCACGTGCAATCGCGGCATCCCTAGGCTCGCAATCCGCTCCGCCACCCGCCCAAAGTCCTCGCTGTACAGACCCAGCACCGCAATCGGGTCCTCCCGGTGCGTGTCAAACCCCAGCGACACCACCAGACGTTCGGGACCGAAGTCGGCAATCGCTTCGCAACCCCGGTCCAGTTCATCCATATACGCATCGATCCCCATGTGCGGCGGCAGCGGCAGATTCAGGTTGAACCCTTCACCGGCCCCGCGCCCGCGCTCGTTCGCGTGTCCCGAAAACCCCGGATACGCAAACCGCGGATCCGCGTGCAGTGACACGTACAGGATGTCGTCCCGCGTATACGTCAGGTGCTGCGAGCCGTTCCCGTGGTGATAGTCCACGTCCAGCATCGCCACCCGCCCGTCGCCGCTCAGCAAGTTCGCCGCCACCACCGCGTTGTTGAAATAGCAGAACCCGCCCATCCGGTCATGCTCCGCGTGATGCCCCGGCGGCCGGCACAACGCGAACACGTCCGCGGTGCCTTCCCGCACCAGGTCCGCCCCCGTCAGCGCCACATCCACCGCCTCGCGAGCCGCTCCATACGTCGCCTGCATCAGCGGCGCGTCCTGCCCGAACGAGTAAAACGCCGCCCGCTCCGCCGGACTCGACCGCTCCAACACCCCGGGATCCATCGACACCCCAACCGGCGTCACGATCTCCTCGGGCCCTAATGCCGCGCACGTATCCCGGATGAACTCCCGGTACTTCGGCTCATGCACCGCGTCCAGCGCCGTGTCGTCATGCGCCGTCGGCCCCACCGGCCGCACCAACCCCGCCGCCTCCAGCGCCTCCCGGATCAACCCTGGACGCGCCGGCGTCTCCGGATGGTCATACACCTGCCCATCCACCGTCTGCAACACCGGCGCGTGCCCCACGTGCCCATCCGACCAAACCACCGGAACAGTCAGCACGCACCTCCGGGAACACGCAAGGACCCCTGATTCTCCCACGAGGTGCCAGCTCCGACGCTGTCGTACCTGAAGGGACGAGCTGGACTTGATTTGCCCGGCCAGACGCCTGCCGAAAGACCAGATGAGACACCCCACAGATCGCCGGCACGCCACCTGGATTGGCGGACTCGGCCTTGCTCTGGGTCTGGCGGCAGCGACAGGCAACACGGGCGCGCCCCGAAAAAGCGTTCTCGACCAGTTGGACGCCGCGGTCCGAGCAACCTACGTTGGTCTGGTCAACCGAGAAGTGCCAACCCAGTGCACCAACGCTCGATTCGAACGGTTGCGCTGGACCGATTTCGTCGCCTCGTGTTTGCCGTCGCCGTGGCCATGGTCGTTGCCTCGGGTACCACGGCCAGCGCTGGTGCGCAGTGGCCGACGAGCTGCGTTGACCTCAACGACGTCGTCGAGGCGCACCTGGGCAACCACGCCAACGTCGGGATCTACCAGCGAGTATTCGGCGACCAGGCCGAGGACGCCTGCCAGAGCGACCACCTTGAGGACGTCCGCGGCGTGTTTGTGTGGGCGCTCACCGATTCGTCGCTTTCCGGCGCCAGCGACGGCCTCGCCCGGGCGGACATCGGCGGATGGCCAACCACCTGCGTGGAGCTCAACGACATCGTCGAGGCCCGTCTCGGCAACCACCACAACGTCACCATCTACCAACGCACATTCGCCGCCGAAGCCGAATCCGCCTGTCGCAATGACCATCGGGCCGACATACGGGAGGTCTTTGCCTGGGCCGCCTGCGACCCACGAGCGGCGGCATCTGCGGTCCAGACCACCGGTCGAGCCCCTCCTGGAACACCGCCCGACGCGGTAGCAACCCTCGCTCAGGCAGATTCCGGATTGCGCAACGTCCTCGCCGCCGTGCCCTGGCTGGCCTGCCACACCTACACATGGCTTGCCGACGGCGTGTCCAGCGACGATCACTACCAGCTTCAGCAATTGACTGAACTGACGTTTGCCAGCGAGCAAGCCGGCATCATCGTCGCCAACTCCGCCTGGTTCGGCGAAGGCATCGACTATGACGATCCATACCGATCGGGACAAGTTGCCCTTCGGTCACTACGTGACTTGTCCTCCATGGATCCCGCTCTTCGCAACATAGTTTTGAGCTATCCATGGATCACTGACGACATGACTGACAATGAATCTGCCGCTCTTCGACGGATACTTCGGATTTCCGACCAAGACTTGCCTTTCGCCATCCGATTAGCAGATACAGGGTGGATCCGAGACGGCATTGCAAACTACGAAGATTGGGGACTCGACTCCATAGACGCAACGTTAGAAAACCTCACCGATGGAGGACAGGGACTTATCGAATATGCCTTGCAAGAACCGCTTTTTACTAGCGATCTTGCTTTCATTCGCGAAGTGTACGGCATCCGCTTCGGCGGAGGTGACAATGAACCCAGCAACATTGAAGCCTATAATCTTCTCCGTAGCCAGCCGTGGTTTATGGACGGCCTGAATGCCGAAGAGCGAGCATTTATTCAGGCAATTGGAAGCGGTTCCGCAAATAGCCCACACTACGCCGACGCTGTCCGATCCTACTATGCCCAATCGTCGACTATTGCGATTCCCGGCACCGGAACCGTCCGGCTCTGGGCCTTTCAGCACGAGCCGTTTGAAGAAGGAGAGAATCCGCTGGCAACGGTGGCCCAGGGCCTGCTTGGTGCCAGCCGCATCATGGGGACCGCGCTGCCAACCAATGATGTCGTGGTCTACCTGACCGGCTACCACGGAGCCGCCGAGTTTCCGAACCGTCTGATTCTTCCGCGTCCGAACGTTTTTCCAGAAGAATTCACACGGGATCTCATCTTCGAGACCGTTGCTAAACTCTATTTGGACTACAGCATGGGCCCGCACTACCCTGCTATCGACAGTTGGCCTGTCGGCTCACAGATTCTCTTTGAAACAGCGTGGCTGGAGAACAGTGGATCTTCGTTCGTTCGAGCCTTTACGAACGACTGGCTGGGCACGAAGAGCATCCTTGAGCAGAACCACGAGTGGGCAGAGTACGCTCGCGTCAACTGCACGGACAAGGGCCTCGCATCAATCTATACGATATCAAGGCTCGCCTATCCCGGGGACACCGCGACCGCACGCCAATTTCGCGACTGTACGGAGGCGTATGGGCGACTCTTGCTACTTCGTCTGTACCTGACGATTGGTGAGGAGCGAATGTCAGCTGCCCTCGGCGAACTCCATCATATGGCCAACTACAACTACCCGCGCGAAAACGACGAAGGTATCCGCATTCCGAGCGAGAAAGAAGTCTTCCGTACGTTCATGCAGCACACGCCGTCCGAGCTGCATGATGATGTCCAGCACTGGTACCGGCAATACCATGGTGCTCCATTCATTTTCTACCATGGGTGAGACGTTGCGTATGTCGCCGACGCCCATCATCACGGAGAGACGGCCTTGGTGCCGTCGTAGCGAACCCCTGCGTCAGAACTAACCGCGCCTCTCAGATAGCACCGGGGGCCCGTGATTCGCCCACGAGCCCCCGAGTCCGCCCCTGGTATATCGACGGCGGTTACGCCATGAACGCCTTCAAATGCCCCGCCATATTCGGCCGCCGCAGCTTCCGCAGCGCCATTGACTCGATCTGCCGGATGCGCTCGCGCGTGCGGCCAAACCGCTGGCCAATCTCCTCCAGCGTCAGCGGCGTCCCGGTGCCCAGGCCATAGCGCAGGCGCAGCACCTCCTGCTCGCGCGGCTCCAGCTGATCCATTGCCTCCGCCAGGTGCTCCGTCAGCATCTGGTCGGCAATCTGCTCCAGCGGCTCTTCGGCGTCCTCATCCGGAACCAGGTCGCCCACCGCCGTCGCCCCGTCCTCGCCCACCGGCGCGTCCAGCGACACAGGCGCCCTCGAAATCCGGTTCAGCGCCGCCATCTGCTCCTCGCTGAACCCCAGTTCGTCCGCAATCTCCCGGTCCGTCGGCTCGCGACCCAGGGTCAATTGCA
>JAPPKM010000138.1 GCA_028874315.1 Chloroflexota bacterium | reverse complement strand
CGGGCGTGCGGTACAGGTCCTGCTCAGCCCAGCGGGCGCGCCACTTGGGATCGATTTCGGTGGGACGGAAGTCGGTGGTCATGGGGAGGAGCCAGCGAGGCCAAGTCGTGAAAGGCAGTCTGCCATTCTAGGCGGCTCGACTCCGTTTGGACGGAAACCGCCCGTTACGCTGCCCCGCGCGCCACGTTTCCAGAGGGCGTGACAACGGCCAATTGGAGCGTGCGTTGACCGGCCAAGTTCTGAGCCACGAGCACGACATCGTGTACGAGTTGCGGGACGTGGTCATGGTCTACGCCGGTCAACAGGAGCGGGCGAACGACGGCATCTCGCTCGACATCCGTCGCGGTGAGATCTTCGGCATTCTGGGGGATAACGGCGCCGGCAAGACCACGCTGGTGCGGCAGATGGTCAACCTGCTGCAGCCGACCTCGGGCTCGATCCGCCTTTTCGGGCGACCCGTCGCCGACGATCCATTTGCGGTCACAACCCGCGTCGGCTTCATGCCGCAGGACGGCGCGGTGCTCGACAGCCTGACCGTTGGCGAGTTTCTCTTCGTGACTGCCCGCTTGCGGGGCGAGAGCCGTTCCGGGGCGCGAAGCGAGCGAGACCGGCTGATTGATCTATGGCAACTGGCCGCGGTGAGGCGCCGGCCGTGTCGCCATCTGTCCGGCGGGCAGCTACGCCTGGTGCAACTGGCGTTGGCGACCGCGACCACGCCTCCCGTCATCATCCTGGACGAGCCGACGGCCAATCTCGATCCCCAGCGTCGGCAGTTGGTGTGGAAGAACCTTCGTCAGCTCAACCGGGAACAGGGAACCACGGTCATCTTCATCACGCACGACGCCGTGGAAGCCGAGAAGATCATCGAGCGGGTAGCCATCCTCCGCGCCGGGCGCGTCGTCGCGATTGGCGAACCCGCCTCGCTCAAGCGGCGCGTGGACCGGCAGGTGCGGCTGGAACTCGAGACCGGCACCGAGGATCCGCCGGCACTTGGGGCGGGACTCCGGTTCCGTCGTCTGCCCTCAGGCCGATGGCTTGCTCTTGTACCGAAGGACCAACTCTCGGAGGTGCTACAGCGCCTCGACCTCGAACGCTACGAGGACTTCCGGATCTATTCCTGCACGCTCGAAGATCTGTACCTCCACTACGCGGAGGGCGTTGGTGACTGATCGCCGTGGCCGGCAGGCTTTCGCCGTTCAACTGTCCGAGTTGCTGTTGGTGCAACTGGCGAATTGGCGCTGGGGCTGGCGCAGCATGGTGGTGCTGGGCATGGCGGCGCCGCTGTTGAGCATCACCATGTTGGGAATCTTGCTCCGGAACACAGGGGTGGTGGGACTCGAATACGTGCTTGTCGGAAACGTGGTCTTGGCGCTGATGTTCGAGAACCAGAACAAAGTGTCGAGCAACTTTGCCTACATGCGGGCGAAGGGCACCTTGCGCTTTGTTGCCACGCTGCCGGTCTACAAGTCGGCGCTCATCGTGGCAACCGTCGTTGCCTTCCTCCTGCTGGCGCTTCCGGCGATTGTTGTCACGATTGCGGCCGGCTCGCGAATCCTGGGCGTTGCACTGGCGCCAAGTCCCTGGGTGCTGCTGGTGGTGCCGCTATGCGCCATTCCACTGGCAAGTATCGGAGCCCTGGTTGGGTCGATGGCACGGACTCCCGAGGAAGCCGGCTCGGTCAGCCTGCTGTTGACGCTCTTGTTACTGAGCCTTGGACCGGTACTCGTGCCGCCTGAGCGGCTGCCGGAGGCCCTCAACCTGGCTGGCTACGCGAGCCCGGCAACCTACGCGGCGTCGGCATTGCGCCAAGTACTGCTGGGTCCTGTCAGCGGTCGGCTGGCGCTGGATCTGGGTGTCCTGGCCGGTCTTTCGGTGGCTGTCCTCTGGTTCGTCGAGCGTCGCCTGCGTTGGCGAGTCGGCTGACCGGGCAGGACTGGCCGTGGCGGCAGCGAGTCTCCGACCGCAGCTGGTCGCGGTCAGGATGGCGATCATTCCACCTGGGAGACGTCCGGCTCACGTCGGGTCAGATTCCTGTGCAGAAAGCAACCGACGGGACTAGCTCCCACGTCCGGAATGGCAGCCGGTGGCAGAGCGGGCGCACTATGGGCGGGAGCGTTGGCGTGCGGGACCAGGGAGTCGAGTTATGGCGCGGGAGGAGATGGCGGGCGGACTAACGCGGGAGAACCTGCACGGGATCTGGATTGCGCTGACGACGCCGTTTACGGCGGACAACAGGATCGATACGGGCGTGGTGCGGGAGAACGTGCGGCGCTGCCATGCCGCGGGCCTGCACGGGGCGTATACAACGGATAGCGACGGCGAGTTCTACGCGATCGAGCTGGACGACTTTCGCACCCTGGTGGAGGCGTTCGGGGACGAATGCCAGAACGTGGGCATGCCGTCGCAGGCGGGCGTGACCTGGCTGAACACGCAGGGCACCGTGGACCGCCTGCGCATTGCGGCGGACAGCGGGGTGATGGGCGCGCACGTGGGGCATCCGGTGTTCATGCCGATGACGCCGGCCTCGTTCGACCGGTTCTGGGAGGACGTGTCGGACGCGGTACCCGACGACTTCGGCCTGATCCAATACAACACGCCGCGGCAGCCGCACGTGCTGGGCGGCACCGAATACCGCGCGTTGGCCGAAAAGTTTCCGAAGCTGATCGGGGCCAAGTACGTGCAGGCGGGAGTGGACGGTTTCATGGACGTGCGGCGGCAGGCGCCGGAGCTGAGTTGCTTTGCCGGGGAGCACGTGCTGACGGCGTTCGCCATGCACGGCGCGCGCGGCAACTACTCCTGGATGGCGGGCTACAACCCAACGTTCATGCTGGACTGGTGGGACGAGATCGAACGCGGCGACTGGGACGCGGCGGCGCGGCGCAACGAGAGGCTGCACGCCTTTGGCGGCATCGCCAAGCGCCACCTGGTGGAAGACGGCAACCTGCACGGCATCATCGGCAAGGCCATGTCAGCCGCCTCGCCGTTCCTGGTGGAAACCACCTGGGACACCCGCCGGCCGTACCTGCCAGTGTCACGCAAGGGCTGGGAAGGCTTCGTACGCGCGGCGGCGGAGGAGTTTCCGGACCTGGCCTACCGGCCGTGACGCGGCACGGGTGACGACGGTCCTACGGTTGTAGTCGTCGTGTAGCTGGGTCAGCCGCCGCGGACCTGGGTGCTGCTGGCGCCTATCTGGATGCCTGCGCCGGCGGTTTGGGCCAGGGCCTCCTCGGCGCTTTGCTCAAGGAGTTCGTCGATGGCGGCGGCGGCAGCCGTGAGCGCCTCCGCCGGATCCGCCTGGCCCAGGGTCATCGGGCCGTCCACGTGCTTCAGCATGGCGCCCTTGATTGACGAGGCGTAGGGTCCCGGGATGGCGCGGGCGGCCTGGACCGCCTGCATGATCGCCCCGGCGTCGGCGTCACCGTAGCCGCCCTGGCCGCGCAACTGCTCGGCTGATGCCCCGCGCGCGGGCACGGTGGCCGCTGGAGCGATCTGGGCCGCCACCCAGTCCAGGGTCCGGAACGCGGCGTCCGGGTTTGGGCTGGAGGTGAGCAGACTCAGGACGCCGAACACCTCCGATTCGACAGCCGCGACGCGCCGGCGGGGCGGGGCGAGCAAGACGCCGCCGCCAAACGGGTTGCCGATGGCGCCGCCGCCGAAGAGTCCGCCAAGAAGGCCGCCGATGGGGGTGCCGGACATGGCGATCGGCGCGCCCTGGATGGTCATCCGGCCGTCGGTGATCTGCACGGCCACGGCACCCTCACCGGACGCGTCGGGCTCGAACTTCGGGCTCACGTCGTCGTTCGCCAGATCGCGCAGGAACTGCACGGCCTCCAGGGCGGTGGTGGTGTCAAGGACCGCCTGCCGCGCCTCCAGGTCGACGACCGAGCCGCCGTTCTGCCAGATCCACTGCTGACTGGGCAGCATGGTCGGTGGAATCCAGAGTCCCCACTGCGAGGGATTGCCGGCGGCATCCACCTGCATCAGCCGGCGGGCGGTGTCCCGGAACTGATTCCAGTCCCAATCGCGCAGGCCTTCCAAATCGACGCCAGCGTCCTCCAGGAGTTCCGGGTTGCATTGCAGCAGGTTGACGGACGTCCAGAGCGGGACCCCAAAGAGGTCGCCGTCCCAGGTGAGCGCGTCGGTGGCGGAGGGCAGGAAGTCGGCCGCGTTGAAGTCGGGCGCGGACGCGGCGGGGCCGTTGACCGCAGCCACGTGTCCGCGGGCGGCCAGCAGCAGGGCCAGGTCGGCGTTCAGGAGCAACACCGCGTCGAGCTGCGGGTGGCTGGCCAACAGGGCCTCGACCGCGGTGGCTATCTCCGCCGCATTGAAGCTGAGGGCTTGCTCGAACTGGACGACGCTCAGGTCGCCCGGGGCCTCGGCGGTGCGCGTCGCGTCGGCGGCCAGCCCGGTGACGCGCAGACTCACCTGGTCGAAGAGCGGATTGCCGGTGGGGACGCCGATTGTGATCGGGGCGCCGGGCTGCGGCGTGGCTTCGCGTTCGTTAACGGCGACGACGGGTGTGACGGGCTGCGACTGGGATGCGGCGGCTCGGCCCGAGGCCGCCGGAGGCTCGGGCAACTCCGGATCGCCGCAGGCGGCCAGCAGGGCGGCGGCGGATGCGCCAATGGCGGCCCATCCGGCGCTTCGCAGCAGCGAGCGGCGCGAGACTACGCTTGACTCCGGGTTCCGTGGTGGCATCTCTAAGCGAAACATAGGAGCCATTCCGTGTGAATCCTCAACGACGAATCGGTGAGGGTCTGTCGGAATAGTCACAGTTTCTAGGGAGACCAGTCCACCGCGGCGGGAAGGAATGGCCAGTCACGTCATGCGCTCCCAAGCGTGGGTCTCTGACGGTAATCGTCGGGTCGGCAGATGACGCCGACATCGGCATATCAGCGTGTTTATTTGCGTCGGTCGCTAGGCCGAAGGGACTAGCAGGCCGCTGGCCGCCGAATCGTGCTCCCGGCACGGAGTCGTCGGGATCGCCTCGAAATCCCTACGGGATCAGCGGGTGAAGACGGTGCCGCGGACGTAGTCGGCTTCGTCGGACGCCAGGAAGGCGAGAACGCGGGCGACGCCGATGGGGTCGCCGAGTTCGGCGTGGCGGCGGCGGATTTCGTCGTCGGAGAGGCCGGCGGCCTGGCCGACATCGATCACGTTTTGCAGCTTGAGGGCGGTGGCGATGCTGCCCGGGGCCACGGTGTTGACCCGGATGGGGTCGTAGCCCATGCGTCCTTGCATGACTAGGCCCAGGCCGTGCACCGCGCCCTTGCTGGTTCCATAGGCGAACGACGAACTGCCGCTGGTGACCCCGGCGCCCGAGGCCAGCAGCAGGATCACGCCGCCGGCCTCGCCCATCGCGCGGACGGCGTGCTTGGCGCAGAGGAACATGCCGCGGGCGTTAACGCCGAGGACACGGTCGAAGGTAGCCGTCTCGAAGTCCTCGATCGGCACCGTGGCGCCGTGGAGGATGCCGGCGCAGGCGACCAGGACGTTCAGTCGGCCAAGCTCGGATGTGGCGGCAAGCAGGTTTTCGACGTGGGACTCATCGGAAACGTCGCAGGCGACGAAGCGGACGGTGTGGCCTTCGGCGGACAGGCTGTCGGCAATCGCCGCGCCCTCACTCTGGGGGAGGTCGGCCAGCACCACGCGGGCGCCGCGCTCGGCGCAGACCTGGACGGTGGCGCGGCCAATGCCGGATGCGCCGCCGGTGACGATGATGACGCGATCCTTCAGCGAGTCGGTGGTCATCGGGCAGCGTCCTCGTGGAGGGTGGAATGTTTCACGTGAAACATTCGCGCTGTTCTTTGGCGGGCCGACTGCCGGTTAGGGCGGTCATCTGTCGGAATCTACGAGATTCGTTCCGGTCGCTACAATTGACGCAGGGCGGGAACCACACCCATTCACACAAGGGGGGACTCGCCTGGCTACGCCTACGATTGAAACGCGCGTCACGCGGCTTGAGCGACGCGCGGAATCCGACGACGAATCGATCCATAGCATTCTGCGGATCCTAGAACGCATGGATCGCCGCTTCGCTTCGGTCGAAGCGGATCTGGCGACGCTTAAGGCGGACGTAGCGACACTCAAGACAGACATGGTCACGGTGAAGACGGACATGGTCACGGTGAAGGCGGACATGGTCACGGTGAAAGCAGAGATCGCAACTCTTACGACAGTCACGGACGTCCTTGCGCTGAAAGTCGCGTCCATCGAAACCACAACCGCCGACACCAACAAGCGAGTCAGGGTGCGCGGGTTCGAGGAGTAACTGTCCCTTTCTCCGCCGGTTTGGCCTATTCGGCGGCGTCGACCGGCACCAATCCGTTCGAGAGCCTCAGGCCAGACTTTGCCGAATCTTGCTGACTGAGCCTAGACGCGATCCCACTTGAGGCCGGCCTCAGCAATGGCGGCGTCCAGCACGCGCTTGGCTGCGGGGATGAGTTCGGGCGGGAGGTGTTCGATGAGGACCCAGGCACGGGGGGCGACTTCGTCGAGCGCCGTGAGCCAGGCGGCGTGGTCGACGACGCCCTGGCCGAGCGGGACTTCCTCGATGTGCAGCACCAGGCGGTCCTCGAGGGTGTAGTCCTTCCAGTGGGCGGCTGGAATGCGTCCCCGAGCGGCCTCCAGCAGGCGGGCATAGACCGGGTCGGGATTCCAGGCGTCCCAGATGCTGCCGATGAAGTTCACGGGGTCCAGGTTGAAGCCGAGGGCGTGGGTTGGAATCCGGCGAAAGAGCTCGGCGATGCGCTCCGGCCGGTCCAGCACCGAGAGGACGTGGCCCTCGACGGTGAGCGTGATGTCCTCGGCCTCGGCGGCGTCGGCAATGAGAGAAATGCTCTCGACGGCGCGCCCGAAGGCGGCGTCCTGGTGGTGATCGGGATGCGGATACCAGGGGCCGACGGGGTTGAGGCCACCCGGACGGATGTAGAGCGTCTCGGCCCGCAGCGCGTGGGCGGCTTGCATGTGCCGCTTCATGCCGTCGATGCCGGCCTGGCGAACGGCGGGATCCAGCGAGATCAGCGAGGGGTACTGGCCGTTGGCCTGCGCGACGGTCAGGCCCTCAGCGTTGAGCAGGTCGCCCACCCGCCGAAACTCGTCGAGCGAGTAGGTGTCGGGCTGGCCGAGTTGCACGCTTGACCCGGTAAAGCCGAGTTCACGGGCGCGTTGGGCGTCGGCCGCGGTGATTGAGGGGGGATCCGATGGCAACAGTCCGACCACGCCGCTACGCATATGCCGCTTCCGTTCGTCGTGGGCCAGGTGATGTTAGTACGGCGGCCTGGGATCAGTGGTCGGCGGGGTCTACTGCCGCCTCGGCGTCGAGGGTCCAGAGCTCGCGGCCCCAGACCATGATGAAGAGCACAACGGCGACACTCAGGCTGCCGCCCAGAACCATGGCCGTCGGCATGCCGAAGTTTTCGGCCACGATCGAGATTGGCATAAGGCCCAGCGGGGTGAGTCCCCAGCCCAGCATCCAGATGGACATCACGCGTCCGCGCAGGCGGTTGGGCGCCAGGAGTTGAATCATGGTCTGGTTGTTGGCCATATAGATGGCCGAGAAGAGACCGGCGAACGCCATGACGATCCCGGCCGCCAGGGGCGAGCGGGTTAGCCCAAGCGCAATGATTGCCACGCCAAAGGCGGCGGCGCTCAGCATGACGATCGGGCCTTTCCGTCGGCTTCCGGCATGAGCAACCACGGCCACCGACCCGATGACCGCGCCGATGCCCTGGGCGGCCAGCACCAGGCCCAATTCCTCGGATCCCGCCTTGAGGTCCTGCTTCACGAAGATGGGCAGGATGAAGATCATCGGCATGCTGAAAAGGGACGGCGAGAGTCCCAGGAGGAGCAGTGCGGCTAGCGGGCGGGTGCTGAAGGCAAACTTGAACCCGTCGCGAAGCGCGGCGAACGGCGAGCCGCGGGTCCTGGGATGCTGATCGCCGCCGCGGACCGCCAGAACGTTGACCATGCCCCACAGGTAGCCACCGGTCTGCACGAAGTAGGTGCCGGCGATCCCGATCACACCGATCAGCCAGCCGGCCAGGGCCGGGCCGACGATGCGGGAGGCGTTCATGGTGGTGCTGGTGAGCGCGATGGCGTTACCGACATGCCGCCGCGGCACCAGGTCGGAGACCAGGGCGTTGCGGGACGGCACGCTGATGGCGAACGAGGTGCCCGCCATGACGCTGGAAATCGCCAGGTGCCAGACCTCAATACGACCGGTGGCGACCAGCACGCCGATGGCGAGGCCGGCCACCGTAAAGAGCAACTGCGAGGTGATCAGCAATTTGGTGCGGCTGACCCGATCGGCCAGGACCCCGCCGAACGGCGAGAGCACCAGCATGGGAATGGCCCGAATCATGGCCAGGGTGGCCAGGATGAACGCCGACTCGGTGAGAATGGCGACCAGCCAGCCCTGGGCGACGTTCTGCATCCAGAACGCCATCATGGTTCCGAGGTTGGCGCGCCAGAGCCGCACGAAGTCGCGGTAGACAAAGGCGGGCGCCAGGCGGTCGCGGTGACGGGCCAGGCGTGAGCGCCGGCCAGCGGGGGTTTCGAGCGGCGAGGGCGGGGCTGCCGGGCTATCGCTGGTCATGGATTAAGCCTGGGCGCGTTCTCCAGGCGAAAACCCGACAATCGGTTCCGCCAGACTGAATGATTGACGATTGGCGCGCTCGCGCCAACTGGCGGATCAGGTTTCAGCGAAAGCCGAGCCCGCATCGGCCGCCCGGCGGGCGGCGTCAATGATGTCCACGACCCTCGAGGCTTCCTGCGCCGAGACGGACATGGGACGGCCGTCGCGTATGGCGCCAACGAACTCGCTCAGCTCGTCGTCCCAGGGGTCTCCATCGGGAATCGGCAGCGTTCGCGCCCCGTCGGTGTCGCTGACGCCAATGAGATCGGCGGCTTCGCTGAAGTCGACCGTGCCCTGCCGGCAACTGACCGTGCGACCCGACTCGGACGAGCCATCGAATCCTCGTCGGTAGGTGATCGTCGCCAGGCCGCCGTCTTGGAACCGAAGGTTGACGACCGCCACGGCCCGATCGAAGACATGGCCATCAGGTTCCTGGGTGACGGCGGTGGCGAGGTGGGTGATTGGCCCGCGGCCGTAGATCGCCGGGTAGCCAAGCAGGATGGCGTAGACGAGGGGATGGCCGCTGATGCGCTGGTCGAAGCCGGCATCGCGGCCGGCGCGCAGGTCGTAGGGAAAGTGAATCACCAGGTCGTCGTGCAGCGCGCCGCCCAACGCGGCGACCTGCTCGCGAACCAGGCGCGGACCGGGGCGGAGCGGGCTGGTGTGGCCGACGCGAATGACAAGGCCGCGCTCGTCGGCCAGACGCAGCAGCCGGGCGGCATCCGGCGGCGCCAGCGCGAGGGGGGATTCGCTGAAGAGGTGCTTTCCGGCCGACAACGCCGCCGCCCCCATTGGGGCATGGGTGTCGGGGTGGGTGGCGACGATTACCGCGTCCACGTCAGCACGCGCGACGGTCGATTTCCAGTCCGCCGAGTGCTCGACGCCGAAGCGTCCAGCCAACGCGGCGCGTGTTTCGGGATTGCGGCCGGCGACGGCCACGAGCGACATGTCGGCACGGGCCGCAACGCGTTCGCCCCGCGCCACAGCCATTCCGCCGCTGCCCACGATGGCCATGCGGAGCGGGCCGGATCGGCCTTCAGACATGCCTGCTCCCTCGGTGCTTTACTAGGCTACGGCGGAGTTGCATCGTGGCTCCGATCGCAAGCGTGCCGCACCCATTCTGGACGGCGGACGCGACGTGCGCGAACCGGCGCGAGGCGTGCCATGATGCCGCCGCAGACATTCCCTGAATCAGGAACTTCCATGTCAAATGGCAGCCTTGGCATCGGCATCGTGGGCGCGGGTGACATCGTGCGCACGCGGCACATGCCCAACCTGGCGGATGTAGACGACATTGCCTTTGTGGCGGTGACGAATCGGCGTCGCGAAACGGCCGAGGCGTTTGCCGCCGACTACAACGTGCCGAACGTGCTGGACGACTGGCGCGCCGTGGCGGAGCACCCCGACGTGGACATCGTCTGGATCGGCGCCACGCCGTACATGCACGCGCGGGTCTCGGTGGCCGCGCTGGACGCGGGCAAGCACGTGTTCTGCCAGGCGCGCATGGCGCGCAACCTGGCTGAAGCGCGCGAGATGCTGGACGCCGCTGATCGCAACCCCGGGCTCGTCGCGGCGGTCTGTCCGCCTGGAATCGGCGTAGCCGGCGACAGAACCATGATCCGCCTGCTGCAGGTCGACCGCTTTATCGGAACGCTGCGACAGGCGCGGATGTCGTCCTTCGGCGACACCGCCGTCACGAATGACCTCTTGCACTGGCGGCATGACTTCGACATCAGCGGCTACAACGTGATGAATGTCGGGATCATGGTGGAGGGCCTGCAGCGCTGGCTGGGACCCGAGCGCGACGTGCAGGCCATGACGCGCGTCCACATCAAGGAACGGCGAAACGCGGACTCCGATGCCTTTGAGCCGGTGCGCGTGCCCGACTCGTTCACCGCCATGGGCGAACTGGTCTCGGGCGCCGACTACGTGTACCAGTGGTCGGGCCTGGCGCATCACGAACCCGCGACCGAACTCTGGCTGTACGGCGACCTGGGGACCCTGGTGTATGACTTCGACCACGACACCATCGCGGGCGCAAAGGCCGGCGAGGACGAGCTGGCGCCGATCGAGATTCCCGAGGACGAGCACTACGACCCGAACGTGGAGGTTGACTTCATCGACGCCGTCCGCTCGGGAAGCCACGACACCGGGCTGGCGCCCAGCTTTGCCCGCGCGTACAAGTACATGGAGTTCATGGAGGCCGCCACGCGGTCGGCACGCGACGGACGGCGGGTGAGTCTTCCGCTTGAGTAAGCCTCCAACGGCCGCCGTGGCCCAAAGGGTCGTGCCGTCGCCTCGGTCATGACGGCCCTCATGCGCTGGCCGCGACTCGCGCGGACGCTGCGCCTGGCCCTGCTTGGAATTGTCCTTGCGCTTGCGACAGCCACGGCGTCCGGCGTTCAGTCGTCCGAAGCGACGACCCCGCAAGCGGACGCCGCCTTCTTCGCGGCCACGGCGCCGGATCTGGGCTTCGCCGTGACCGATTTCGACGGCGTCAACCTATGGTCGTCGTGGCGGGATCTGGGCGGCGAACTCACGTTCGGCGCCCCGGTTTCGCGACGGTTCACCTACCAGGGGCATGCCGCCCAGCTGTTCGAGCGCGGCATGTTGCGTTGGGAGCCCGACCGCGGCATCTCCGTGGTCAACGTCATGGACCTGCTCTCGTCGAACGGCTACGACGGTCAACTGCTCAGCGACTTCGGAATTCCGGCGTCCGCCGACTGGTCGGGCAACGCCGGTCTGGCCTTTCCAGACATCCAGCGGCGGCACATGGCACTGCTGGAGGGCCCAGAGCCCTGGCGCAACGCGTTGCGCCAGGCGTTCTATAGGGCGGGCGCGGTCCTGGGCAACGACGCCGCGGCCATCCTCGTCCACGGCCTCCCCGTGGCCCTGGCTCAGACGCCTGGCGGCTACGCATTAAGGGCCCAGCGAGCTGCCTGGGTCTATGCGCCCGACGTGGACGATGCCCCACGGCGCGTGGACATTTCCGAGTTTCTGAAGACGACCTCGCTCATCCCGCGGCGCGCGACCGTCCCGCACGGGCCGGACTACGGATGGCCGCCGCGCCCGGTCAGCGTGGTGCAGTTCTTTGATTGGTGGGACCACGACTACCTGCCGACCGAGTACTTCACCCACCAGCTGTCCTGGGAACGGGTTGGCATCACGCGTGAGCAGGTCGGGTCGCCCGCCTACTACGACGCCAACTTCCGGCTGATCCGCGACCTGGGCGTCGACGGCGTGATGTGGGAGTGGTATCTGACGCCCGACAGCCTCACGCCCACCGACGTGGTGTTGGACTCGCTGCGCCGCCACGACCTGCGAATCGGGCTGTTCTACGACTGGGAACTTATCCATGCGGGGGGAGAGGCCGTGCTCAGCGATCGCGCCTACATCGCGGCCGACGAAGCAAGTGTGAGCAAGATTGCGGACGAGGTGATTGCCTTCTACGAGGGCATTCCAAGGGATCTGTGGCTCTACGACGCCGACGGCCAGCTCCCCGTGATCGTGTATGGGTACGGGTTCCCGGATGTGCTCGACGACACGGAAGCCTGGACCTGGTTCTTCACCGAACTCGTGCGGCGCGTCGAGGCCGCGCTGAGCGTGGACGTGATCTTCGACTGGTCGGCCGCGACGCGGGTCCAGGAGCTGGCGTTCGAGCGTTGGCCGGACGACTACGCGCCCTTCAACTTTGTGGTGGATACGCCGCAGTGGCAGTTCGGGCACCACGTGGTGACCTGGAACTACATCTTCGATAACCGTGGCGTCGCCGCGCGCGACCAGTTGCAGCGCGTGGTCCGCGACGACAACCGGTATCTCCAGGAAACCGCCTGGCTGGCCGCGCACACCAGGCCAAGCCTCATCTTCATCTATAGCTGGAACGAGTTCTGGGAGGGCTCGCACCTGTTCCCCGACGATACCTACGGGTGGCGCCGCTACGAGCTGGCGCAGGCGCAATTGGACGAGCTCGCCGCAAACCGCGTCGATGACTTGCCGCGAGCCGTCATTATTGGAGATCCGGTCGACGCCTATCCGGCGCACACCGATGGGCTGTTCGAGAGCCAGCGCCTGCATATTCGCCACACGTTGCGGCGCTACGTGCCGCAGGCCGACTTCATGACCCCTGACCAGGTGACGGCCGACGCGCTGGCTGCCTATGACCTGGTCGTCAGCATGGCCACCGACCGCAGCGTTGACCCGGTGTTGGCCGCGCTGCCCGACGAGGTGCAGATCGTGTACTGGAACTCCACGGACCGGGACAGCGAGATGTTGCAGCGCTTTGCGCAGATCGAGGTGGAATGGATGCGGCCGGAGGGCGACCTGGGGCTTCTCGACAGTCTGGGTCAGCCGATTGAGGCCACGGTCAAGCTCGGCGGCGACGCGTGGTTGGCCACGGCCGTGGAGGGCACGGTAACCACGTTGGCATTTACGTACAACGAGCAGCCCCACCCGCTGGTGGTGCAAGCCGGCAACGACTATTGGATCAATGTCTACGGACCCAACGAGACGGTCCTGGCGGCAGCGTTCGAATCCGTGTATGGCCGGGAACTCGAACTGGCGATCACCTTCGCGCTGGGCGACCGCAGCCAGCGGCTGGAGATCTACCCGGACGGGCGGGTGGTGCAGAACACGTTCAGCGCGCCGGCCGTCTTTGGCCACGAACCGCTGGCCGTTCCGGACTTTGAGCCGGTTCCTCCGGAGGGTGTCTAGGTCAGGCCGTTCACCAGGCCGCCGCGCGGCCAACACCGGGGCGGCACTGTTTCATCCGACGAGGCCGCCCGATATGGTGCCCTGACACGACTCGAACGCGGCGAACCACGATGAGCCCACGGCGGACTCTCCAGGCCGCGCGACCGACAGCGGCGTGGCTTCAATGGCCGCGCTTGGGCGTACTCAGGCACCGGAACTTCGCGCTCTTCTGGTTCGGCCTGGTGATTTCGCATTCGGGGACCTGGATGCAGATCATGGTGGTGGGCTGGCTGACCGACGAGATGACGCGCTCAGCGTTCTGGGTCGGCATGGTGGCCGCGGCGCGTGGCGTTCCGATGGTGGTGCTGCCTTTTTTCGGCGGCGTGGTCGCGGACCGAATGGACCGCCGGACGCTGCTGTGGATCACGCAGGTCAGCCAGGCGCTGCTGGGCCTGATCCTGGCGATCCTGGTGGCGGCCGACGTGGCGCAGATCTGGCACTTCGCCGTGCTGGCGCTGCTGGCCTCGATCGCGGGAGCCTTCGATCAACCCACGCGGCAGGCCATCGTGCCGGCATTGGTTCCCCGAGAGGACCTGCGCAAGGCCATTGCGCTGCACGCGGTGGTCTTTACCGGTGGGGCCCTGCTGGGTCCGGCTATCGCGGGCCTGCTGGTCCCGGTGATCGGCGCGGCCGGGGTGCTCTTCATCAACGCCGCCAGCACCTTGCCGGTATTCGTGGCCCTGGCGTTGCTGAACCTGCCGCCCTTCAAGCCTCGACCGCGCGAGGCGGTCTTGAAGAGCGTGCGGGACGGCCTGCGGTTCGCGTTCAGCCGCGAACTGATTGTGCTGGTGCTGTTGGTGTCCGCCGCCACCAGCCTGTTCGGTCGCTCGTTTCAGCAACTGGCGCCGGTTTTCGCGCGCGAAGTTCTCTTTGCGGACGTCAGGGGCGTGGGCTGGCTGATGGCCGCGCCGGGTCTGGGCGCCGTGCTCGGCGCGTTCGTGGTGGCAAGCGTGAACCGGCTGCCAGCCAACGGACGGCTGTCCGGCATTGCCGTGGCGGGGTACCTGGTGGCGCTGGTGGGATTTGCGGTCTCGACGTCCCTCGGCCTTTCGCTGCTGCTGCTGGTGCTGGTGGGGCTCCTGATTACCGTGTTCTCGGCATGCGTGCGGACCATGCTGCAGCTTGAGGCGACCGAGGCCTACTACGGCCGCGTGATGAGCCTGAACACCATCACCTTCATCGGGCTTTCGCCCGTGGGGGCGCTGGTCATTGGAGCCATTGCGGAGTCGGTAGGCATTCAAGCGGCGACGCTGATCGGCGCAGCCGTGGTGGCGATGGTATTCGCGGTGGTGTGGGTGGCGCGTCCGACGCTGCGTCGGGCTACGTAGACTGCGCCGGATCGGGTTCGACGGGGTATCGACTGATGGCGCACATCGGGGTGTTCTACAGCGAGGGGTTCGATCCCGGGGCGTATTCCATGGCGCTGTATCACGCGCAGCTGGAGGCGGCACGCGGCGGGCATGGGATGAGCATTCACCAGTTCCCGGAAGGTTCGCTGGCGGCAGCGGCCGAGCGCGCGCCGGAGGTTGACGGCCTGCTGGCCTTCGCCTCGGGAGCAACCGACCTTGCGTTCCTGCTTGGGCACTCGCGACCGTCGGTCGTGTGCGAGCGCATCGTGCCCGGCTGCGCCTATGTGGCGCCGGACAACTTCGACATTGGGCGCACGGCCGCGCGGCATCTGCTGGACCTGGGGCACGAGCGCCTGGCGGTGGTGCTGCCGGGCGACCCGGCCAACCTGGACAGCTATCACGGCTCCCGCTTTGCCGGATTCCGGGACACGGCAGCCGCTGCGGGACACCCGCTGGACGACTCGGACATCTATTTCGGCGCAAAGGTCGAAACGACCGGACAAACGGCGGTTGAGGCCATGCTGGCGCGGGGCGATCTGCCGGATGCCATCTACGTGCAGAACCTGCCGATGGCGCTGGCCGCCCTGCGAACGCTTACGCAGGCCGGGGTTGCCATCCCGGGCGACGTTTCCTTCATCGGTACCACGTTCACCCAGCTCAACGCGCCAACCGCAACCGATCACACGACGCCGCCGATGACAGCCGTGACGTTCGAGAAAGAGGAGATGGGCCGGCAGGGCGCGGCGTACCTGGCCGCGGCGGCTGAGGGCCGGGCGAGTGGACGGCTGGAAGCGCTGTTGCCGGGCGTGCTGATCGAAGGCGCGTCTACGGCAGCCGAACGGACCGCGGCGGCGGTGGGCTAAGCGGCAGACCAAGGCGCGCAGGGGTCAGAGGCTGCTCGCAGACCGGGCCACCCGGCGCGGACCAATCTGCGGCAGGCTGCGTAGACTTCGCCCGATAGGGTTCGGCGGGAGGCGGGGTGATGGCACACATTGGGGTGTTCTATTGCGTGGGGTTCAACTCCGGTGTGTATAGCGTGGCCCTGTATCACGCCCAGTTGGAAGCGGCGCGCGCCGGGCATCGACTGAGCCTGCACACCTTTACCCAGGGCTCGCTGGCGGCCGCGGCGACGCGGGCGCCTGAGGTTGACGGGCTGCTGACCTTTGGGCCCGAGGGCGCGGACCTGGACTTTCTGCGAGGACACGAGCGACCGTCGGTCGTATGCGAGCACGTTGTTTCCGGCTGCGCGAACATTGCGCCGGACAATCACGACATTGGGCGCACAGCCGCGCGGCACCTGCTGGACCTGGGGCACGAGCGCCTGGCGGTGGTGCTGCCGGGCGACCCGGGCAAGACGGACACCTACCACGGGTCTCGATTTGCGGGGTTCCGAGACGCCGCCGCGGCCGCCAGCCACGCACTGGCCGAGACGGATATCTACTCCGGCCCGCAGGTCGAGACCACCGGCCAGACCGCCGCCGAGGCCATGTTGGCGCAGGGCGATCTGCCGGACGCGATCTACGTGCAGAACATGCCCATGGCGCTGGCTGCCCTGCGCACCCTGACGGAGGCTGGAGTCGCCGTCCCGGGCGACGTTTCCTTTCTCGGAACCACGTTCACCCAACTGACCGAGCCGAACGCTACCGATCACACGACGCCGCCGATGACGGCGGTGACGTTCGAGAAAGAGGAGATGGGGCGGCTGGGCGTGGCGTACCTGGCGGCGGTGGCCGAGGGCCGGGCGAGCGAGATCCTGAAAGTGCGGCTGCCGGGGGTGCTTGTCAAGGGGATGTCAACGTCCAGAGCGAGAGCCGCGGTGGCGGTGAGTTGACAATCGCGGCACGCGGGTCATCGTAGATCCGCCAGGACGGGCGCCTGAGATGTTTCGGTGACAGGGAGTACGAGAGCAAAACGAGACAGCCGAGGCTCTAGCTGTGCATCGGACTCTCGGCCAAGGTCACGGATCTAAGTGCGGTGGACCGCGTTCAGGGGCCAGCTAAAGCCCTTGTAGGCCACGTTCTGCTCTTGCTCATGCTCGGCGCTGGAATGGCCATGGGCGCTTGCGTTGCGGGGACCGAATCCAGTGAGAGCGCGTCACCAGAGCCAGCAGCCGAGCCTGTCCCGTCCCTGTCCGCCGGCCATTTCACGCAAGGTCGGACGACCACAAGATCAGGGCGGCGATTACGTCCGCCACCATATGTGGGACGAGTCGTGGAGGTTACCGGAGAGTTTCGATCAACCGAGAACTTTCTCTGGATGACGGTCGTTACGATTTCGGACGGTAAAGCCTTCTCGCCCAGAGGTGTCCAGTGCATACTCCGCGAAAAGGATGACGAACAACTGGCGTCCTTGATGAAAGGACAGCTCATGACAATTCGAGGTCGAGTGGTCGGCTACCGGTTCTTTGCGCATATCGAAGTCAATGAATGCAGGATTACTCAAGTTCATTCTGAGTAAAGACCGGCAATTCTGGGCCGATTGAGAGCAAGCCAGCGGATTGACGGCCGAATGCTCGCAGGCGGCCAAAGCTGGCGTCACGAGGGGCGCGTCAGCGCGTCAGTCAACCGGCTGGCGCTGGAGGACGGGGCGTCGCAGGGACTGGGGGAGCGGCGGGCCGACGAAGCCTTCCTCTTCCAGCTGGTGACCGAGCTTGAGCGCCAGCGAGCGGCCGATGCCGAGTTCCCGCGCCAGCTGGTCGGGCGTGATGCTGTCGTGGCGCATGACGAGCTCGGTGGCCTCCACGAAGACCTCGTCCTCCTCGTCGTCCTCGGTCCGCTGCAGCTCCTGCTTTGAAACCTGGGCGGGTTCGCCCTGTTCGCGCCAGTGCTCCACGACATCGCGCACTTCCTCGTCCGTGACCCGCACGCCCTGGATGCGCTGCGCCTTCCCGCCTTCGGGTGGCGCGTAGAGCATGTCGCCGCGCCCAATCAGCCGCTCGGCGCCGGCCGCATCCAGCACCGTGCGCGAGTCGGCCTGGCTGCTGACCATGAACGAGATGCGGGTCGGGAAGTTGGCCTTGATGAGGCCGGTAATGACGTCCACCGAGGGACGCTGGGTTGAGATGACCAGGTGGATGCCGGTGGCCCGTGCCATCTGGGCCAGGCGCGCCAGCAGACGTTCGACGTCGCCTGGGGCCGTCATCATCAAGTCGGCCAACTCGTCGATCACCACCACAATGTTTGGCAGCGGACCGTCCGCGTCTTCGGGCAGCGCGGCGTTGAAGGCCGCCAGGTTGCGCACCCCGGCCTTGCTGAAGGTGCGGTAGCGGCGAGCCATCTCGTTGCTCACCCAGGTCAGCACGTCGACGACCTCGTTCACGTCAGTGACCACGGGCATGCGCAGGTGCGGGATACCCTCGAACGCCACCAGTTCGACCATCTTCGGGTCGATGAGGACGAGCTGCATTTCCTCGGGCGTCTTGGTGAACATGATGCCCGTGATCAGCGAGGTGAGGCAGACCGACTTACCCGCGCCGGTGGCGCCGGCAATCAGGACGTGCGGCATCTTCGCCAGATCGGCCACCCGCACGTGGCCCGCGACATCCTGCCCCAGCGCGACCTTGATATCGGCGTCGGACTCGGCCCAGGCCTGACTCTCCATGACGTCTCGCAGGGTTACGACCGCCGGGTTGTCGTTCGGCGTCTCAAGTCCCACGAATGGTTGCCCGGGAACCGGGGCCTCGATGCGCACGCTGCGGGCGGCCAGCTTCAACGCGAGGTCGTTGGCCAGGGCGGTGATACGCGAGACCTTGACGCCGGGGCCCGGCTCCAGGAGGTATTGGGTGACGACCGGTCCCGGCACCGCCTCGGCAACCCGGACCTGCACCTTGAATGACGCCAGGGTCTCTTCGATCGAGGCGGCCTTGCCGACGATTTCGTCTTCGGGAACCTCACCGGAGTCCTCGGCTGGCAGCAGCATGTCCATGGCGGGAAGCTGCCAGCGGCCCTCCGGCTGCGGGGAGACGGCGGCGGCCGGCATCCGGTCCGCGACGCGAATCAGCGGCTGCTGGCCCCAGGCAGGACCGTCCTCGGCCTCGGCCTCGGCCGGCGCCTCTGGAGCAGCTTTCCGGTCCTCGGCGTCCTCCTGGATGTCGTCCGCGCGGTCCGCCGGCGAGAACCACGGTCGCGCGCGGGCGTTGGCGGCGGCGATAACCCGCAGCAGGCCGCTGCCCAGCAGGCGGGTGGCCGCAATCACGTATCGCCCCGGCCTGGTAACGGTCTCCGTACCCCAGGGCGACGCGGCCATCCCGTAGGCGAGCGCCAGGACGGCGGCCACGCCCAGAACCAGGAACGCGGGGATGTCGCCGATTCCGGCCCGCATGGCGGACCCGATGAGACCGCCAATGGCGCCACCGCCCGCAGGCTGACCCTGGTTGGCCACGGCGGCGGCCAGGTCGGTCATAGCGGACAGCGCCGCGACGAACACGGCCGCCGCGACGAAGTGGGTGACGTCAATGATGGAACGCCGTCGCGCGCCGGCTACCAGGACGGCGGCGCCAATCAACGCGCCCGCCAGGGCGCCCAGTGGCGCGGCACGGCCCAGCCCGGCGGCCACGGTTGCGGCGGCGCCCGTCACTACCAGGGCGTCGTCGACCATAAGTCCGACGAATGACAACACGCCGAAGGCGGCCACGATGAAGCCGCCAAAACCCGCGATGTCCCAATGCTCCGGCCGCGTCGCGCGCGCTGGCAGCGCGGCGGCCTTTCGGCTCGTGGCCACGGGAGGCCCTCCTCGGTGCGAGCTGTCGCCCGCCCCTTAGCTAGACCTCAGTGACGATCGGCAGAATTACCGGTCGCCGCCGGGTCTCCCGGAACAAACGCCTCCCGAGTGCGTTCCGGATCTTCCTTTGTAGATGCTCCGGGGATGCGTCCGCATGGTCGCCGGTGTCCACCACCGACCGAACGGTGTCGCGAGCACGTGCCAGAAGCTCGTCCTCGGCATCCGACGCGTACACAAATCCCCTTGTGATGATATCCGGCTCTGTCAAGCATTGACCAGTGTGACGGTCCACGTTGACAACAGTAATCACCAGGCCGCCTTCAGCCAGGTGTCGACGGTCGCGCAGCGTGGCGTCGCTTTCCTCGCCAACGGTCAACCCGTCGACATAGACGTTGCTCACGTCGGTCTCGCCAACCACGCTGATGTCGTCCGCGGACAACTCGACGATCGACCCGGATTCGGCCACCAGCACGTGCTCGGCGTCCACGCCCACGCGCTCCGCGATGCGCCGGTGCTCCTCCAGGTGCCGGTACTCGCCATGCACCGGCATGAAGAACTTTGGTCGCAGGGTGGTAAGCATGAACTTGAGGTCTTCCTGGCCCGCGTGACCCGAAACGTGTACCGGCAGCAGGCGTTCGTAGAGCACGCTCGCGCCCTGGCGGGCCAGTCGGTCAATGGTCTGGTTCACCGCCTCCTCGTTGCCCGGAATGGCTGAGGCGGAGACGACTACCGTGTCGTCGGGCAGCAGGTCGATGAAGCGGTGGTCGCGGTTGGCCATCCGCACCAGCGCCGACCGAGGTTCGCCCTGGGATCCCGTGCAGATGACGGCCAGGTCGTCGGCCGGGTAGTTCCGCAGGTCACGCGGATCGACCTCCATGGCGTCGTCGGGCACGTTCAGGTAACCCAGGTCGCGGGCCACGCGCACGTTGCGCTCCATGCTGCGTCCCACGAAGCAGACGCGGCGGCCGTAGGCGTAGGCGGCGTCGACTACCTGCTGCACGCGTGAGATCAGCGAGGAGAAGGTGGCGACGATGATTCGGCCGGGCGCGTCGTTGAAGACCCGATCGAAGGTCTCGGCAATGACCGCTTCGGACGGCGTGTGCCCCGGCTGGTCAGCGTAGGTGCTGTCCGACATCAGCAGCAGCACGCCTTCGTCGCCCAGGCGACCCAGGGTCTGGATATCGAGCGGGACTCCGTCCACCGGCGTGTGGTCGATCTTGAAGTCGCCGGTGTGGACGATGGTCCCGATGGGCGTGTGGATGGCCACGCCCATGGCGTCGGGAATGCTGTGGCAGACGTCGAAGAACTGGCAGCGGAACGGGCCGATGGCGACGGTTTCCCGCGCCTTGACCACGCGCAAATCCGCCTGGTCGCGCAGGCCCGGCTCTTCCAGCTTCACCCCAACCAGACCAAGCGTGAGCTTGGAGCCGTAGATGGGCAGGTCAAACTCGGGCAGGGCGTAGGGCAGCGCGCCGATGTGGTCCTCGTGACCGTGGGTGATGACGAAGGCGCGCAGCTTGTGCCGAATTTCGCGCAGGTAGTTGAAATTCGGCAACACCAGATCGACGCCAAACATGCTGGCGTCGGGGAAGGTGATGCCGCAGTCGAGCACGATGGCGTCGTCGCCGTACTCGATTACCGTGCAGTTCTTGCCGATTTCACCGATGCCGCCAATGGAGACGACACGCACGACCTCGGCTGAAGATTCGCGTGACATGGGTGAGGTTCCGGGACTCAGTGGGTTAGGCGAAGAAGGAGAGTTGCTGCGTGTCAGGCGGCGGCGGAGGGTCGGGTTCGACCGCGGTCGCGTCGGCCAGCAGCTTGGGGATCATCTGAAAATCCTGCGACAGCACGTCGCGCAACCGGAGTTGCCGCAGCGCCGCCGCCGGATGGTAAACGGGCAGATACACCCGACCGTGTAGCCGCCGCGCCACCCCGCGGGCCCGCGAAATGCGAGCGTCGGGAAAAAACGCGTTGAGTGCGTGGCGCCCCAGCAGCACGACCAGGTCAGGATTGATCAGCTCGAGTTGCTGGTCCAGGTAGGGGCGGCAGGCTTCCGCCTCGTCAGGCAGCGGGTCGCGATTGTTGGGCGGCCGGCACTTCAAGACGTTGGCGATGAACACGTCGGCCCGGCGCATGCCGATGCCGTGGATCATCTCGTCCAGCAGCTGCCCCGCCTGTCCCACGAACGGTCGGCCGAGCCGGTCCTCGTGGAAGCCGGGTCCCTCGCCGATGAAGACGACACGCGCCGTTGGCAAACCTTCACCGGGAACGGCGTTCGTACGTCCACTGTGCAGGCCACAGCGCTCACAGGTCCGAACCACCGACGCCAGACTCGCCAGATCCGGAAAGGTCGGAAGGCCGATCACGCGTTACGCATGAACCGCGGCGGGCTGGAGGAAGGCGTCCAATTCGTACAGGTCGAGCACCGTCTTCAGGTCGTCCTGCATGGCCGCGGGCAATTCGATCAGCGGCGAGCGTGGGACACCCACCGAAAAACCGCTCAGGTTCATGGCCGCCTTGACGGCGATGGGGTTGGGCCAACCGGCGGGGAACAGCGCCCGGGCGATGGGCAGCAGGTGCAGGTGCTTCTGACGCGCCGTCTCGAGGTCGCCTTCCACGAAGGCGTCGATCATGTCGCGGGTTTCGCCGCTCACGACGTGCGACTGCACGCTGACGACGCCCACGCCGCCCAGCGCCATGAGCAGGTAGGTGTCGCTGTCATTGCCGCTGTAGATGTCGAATCCGTCTTCGGCCGTGCGGGCGATCTCGGCGATCTGGTCGAAGTCCCCGCTGGCCTCCTTGACGGCCACGATGTTGTCCACGGCGCTCAGGCGCGCCACGGTGTCGGCGGTCATGTTGAGGCTGGTGCGGGCGGGCACGTTGTAGAGCATGTTGGGCAGCGGGGTAGCCTCGGCGATGGTCTCGAAGTGGAGGACCAACCCGTCCTGCGGCGGCTTGTTGTAGTAGGGCGTGACCTGCAGGAGGCCGTGCACGCCGATCTCGGCGGCTTCGCGCGACAGGTGCACGCTCTCGGTGGTGTTGTAGCCGCCAGTGCCCGCGATCACCAGGGCGCGGTCACCGACAGCCGACAGCGCTTCGCGGTAAAGCTGGAAGCGTTCGTCGTCGCTGAGCACCGGGGACTCCCCGGTGGTGCCGGTGACGACCACCGCGTCGTTGCCGGCGTCGACAAGTCCGGACACCAGGCGCCCGAACGTGTCGTAGTCCACCGATCCATCATCGGCGAACGGGGTAATCACCGCGGTTATGAGCCGGCCAAAGGTCAACATGCGACAGCCTCCGCCCGCAGCCGTACGAGTGGCCGCGATACGCCGTGCTGTAAGGGCTGATTGTACCTAGCGCCCAGTCAGGGATTCCCGCGTGCGCCGTCCCACTTGGGGGTGTCGGCGCTCAGGGCCGCTACGCAGGAGTTGGCGCGGATTGCCGCGGCTCGTCGCCCGCCGTGGAGCCGGCCTCGAAGAGGGCCGGCTGCCCAGGCGGATTGCCGGCGGATCCGGTGCGCTCTTCAATTCGGGCCAAGGTCTCCAACATGCCTTGCTGGGTGGCCTCAATGCGTACGACGGTCTGCACGAGCTCGTACTGGCGCGATTCCATGGTCTCCATGCGGGCGTCCGTGCGGTCCATGCGGGCGTCCGTGCGGTCCATGCGGACCTCCATGCGGTCCATGCGGGCGCTCAGACGTGCTTCCATTGCGACCAAGTCGGCACGCAGGCGGTCCATGCGGGCGCTCTGGTGGTCCATGCGGGCGCTTAGACGCTCTTCCATAGCGTCCATGCGATCACTCGATCGGCTATCAAGTCTCAGAATCAGGCCGACAACCGCGCCGGCGGTGGCTAGCCCGCCCACAACCAGCGTCGCGCCAACGCTCAGGATGCCGACCAACTCGGCGCTCATGGCGAGAGGTGGTCTTTTCCCGTGCGCGAACTACCTGTTCGGGACAGTACCACAGGGCGGCCTGCGGATCGCCGACGACCAACGGCGCGCGAATCGCGTCAACTTATCCGGCAGACTGCCATGCTTTGGAGGGCTTGCTACCAGTTAACCCGGCGACTGAAGTAGCGGTGCCAGCGGCGCCAGACGCCCTTGCCGTAGAAGGCCTCTTCCTGGCGCTCGATGATGACGGCCTCGGTGGTGAGGATCTGCGAGGCCAGGCCGGCGGCGTTATAGGGGCTGACCGCCTTCAGGATGTCGGGGAAGGCTGAACGCCACAGCGACCGGAACAGCAGCAGCCCCAGAGATAGCAGGAAGAGCACGGGCACCGCGCTGGATTCGCGTAAGTAGGGGGCCAGCGCCAGCAGCAGTGGGGCCAGCATGGCCACCCAGAGGAGGATTTCAACCTGCGTGTTAGTGCGCCGCGCCCGGCGGCGATGGGCAAAGGTGTAGGGTGCCCGCTGCCGCTCGAAACGCGCCCGCTCCAGTAGCGCCAACCCCGCGCCCATCACGCCAAACACCGCGGATATCACCAGGCCGGCGGCAATAATCACGCCGCCCGGCGTGCCTACCGGCGGGCCCTCGCGCTCCCGCGGGATCTGCTCCTCGGCCACCGCCCGGCTGCCCTTGCCTTCGGGGTCAATCAGCAACTCAACCACGCCGGTGGCGACGATCATGACGATGAAGATCGCCAGCGCCGCCAGCAGCACCCCCATACCCGCGAGAAACCCGGCTTTGAGGAGATCAAACGTCGGCGTCCGGGCCGCGCGAATCTCCTCCAGGTAGATGTCCAGCTCTTCCTGCGAGGCTTCGGGCGACATGCCGGCGCGCACCAGCGCCTGCTGGGCCAGGCGGTAGTCGTCGCGACGGTCTGCCGGCCGCTTCACCGAGCGCCACCGCGACTGGATCGAGTACAGCAGCCCCATGGCCCCATCCTAGCCGGGGCGGCGCCAACCCCAGGGCAGCGACCGGGCGCTAGCGAAGACTCGGCCTCAGACGAGCCCCTGCTCGATCATCGACTCGGCGATCTGAAGCGAGTTCGTTGCCGCGCCCTTGCGCAGATTGTCGGAAACCACCCAGAAGACCAGCCCGTTCGGGTGCGACATGTCCTGCCGCAGGCGGCCGACCCAGGTGGTGTCGTTGCCTTCCGCGGTCATGGGCATGGGATATACCTCGGCAGCCAGGTCGTCCACGATTTCCACGCCAGGGACGTCTTCCAGCAGCGAGCGGGCGAGATCGGCGTCGATCGGATCGCTGAATTCGGCGTGAACGGCGGCCGAGTGCGCCCGGAACACCGGCACGCGCACACAGGTCGCGGACACGGCCAACTCGGGGATGTGCATGATCTTGCGCGTCTCCGCCGAGACCTTCCATTCCTCCTTCGAGTAGCCGTCGTCGCGCGGATCGTCGATGGACGGGATCAGGTTGGACGCGATCGGATGCGGGAACACGTCCGGCGCCGACTCGGAGCCATTGGACATGGCGGCGCTTTGCTCGGCCAGTTCCTCCATCGCCATGCCGCCGGCCCCTGAGACCGACTGGTAGGTGTCGGCAATCACGCGCCGCACGGGGCTGTGCTCGTGCAGCGGCGCCAGCACCTGGACGATAGGCGTGGTGGAGCAGTTGGGAATCGCGACGATGCCCTTGTGTTCCTTGAGGTCTTCGGCATTCACCTCGGGAACGACCAGCGGCACGTCGTCGTCATAACGAAACGCGGAACTGTCGTCGATGGCGACGACGCCGGCAGCGGCGACCCGCGGCGCAACGGCCCGGCTGATCGAGCCGGACGCGGAGATCAACACAAAGTCCAAACCCGTGAAGTCGCTGTCGTCGTCCAGCACCTGGACGGTGTGGGACTCACCGTTGAATTCGATTTGCTTGCCGCGACTGCGCTCCGAGGCCCACAGGCGCAACTCACCAACCGGGAAGTTGCGCTCCTCCATCACGCTCAGGAACTCGCGGCCCACGGCGCCGGTGGCGCCAACAACCCCGATACCAAAACTGCGGCTCATGCGTCGTCACTTTCCTCAAAGAGCAGGTGCTCAAGGCCTATGACCAGGCCGGGCAAGTCTCGCACCCGGCGGGCTGCCATCAACACGCCGGGCATAAACGAATCGCGGCTCGTGGAGTCATGTCGAATGGTAAGCGTCTGACCGAGCGCCCCAAAGATCACTTCCTGGTGAGCCACGAAGCCGGGCAGCCGCACGCTGTGCACGCGCACGCCATGGTTCACTCCGCCACGCACCCCATCGAGCGTAAAGCGCTCGGTGGGCGTGTCGATGGCTGACCGGCCGTCGCGGGCCTGGGCGATAAGTTCGGCCGTGTGGGCGGCCGTGCCCGAGGGGGCGTCAATCTTCTGGTCGTGGTGAAGCTCGATAACTTCGACGTGGTCCAGATGCGGCGCCGCAAGCTGCGCCATGGCCATCATCAACACCGCGCCGATGGCGAAGTTGGGTGCGATGAACGCACCCACGCCCTCGCGCTCGGCGGCTGAGCGAATCGCATCGATCTGGTCCGGGGACATCCCCGTGGTTCCGATAACCGGTGAGACGCCGGCCCCGATGGCCATCAAGGCGTTCTCCGCCGCCGCGTCGGCCACCGTGAAGTCAACGGCGACATCGGGACCGGTCTCGCCGAGGGCCGTCGCCACGTCCGTGAACCATGGAAAGTCGACGTCCCGATGCATCTGGTCGACGCCGGCCGCGAGTTCCATGTCGGGCGCACCCTTCACGGCATCCACCACGGTCTGCCCCACGCGGCCGGAGGCCCCGAATACGGCGACTCGCAATGGCGATTCCATCACAGCGCTCCTCTAGTCCCGGTAGCGGGGCCGCCTCGGTCCGCGACCGCCGCCACGGCCACCACGGCCGTTGCGGTCAAAGCGTCCTCGGCCGCCACGACCGTCGCGCCCGCCACCGTCCCGGCGCGGGCCGCCACGACCGCCGCCGCGCGGTGCGGGGGCGGCGGAAGCCAGCGTTTCCTCGGGCGAGAGACCCATCAGCACGGCCCGTCGCGACAGGTTGACGCGGCCCTGATCGTCGGTCTCGATGACCATCACCATGATGTCGTCGCCGACGTTCACCACGTCTTCGATCATCCCGGGCGGTTCCTCGGCCAGCTCGTGGCGCGGGACCAGGCCCTCGCGGCCAGGCAGGAACTCGACCATCGCGCCGAAGCCGAAGATTCGAGTCACCTTGCCGAGCATCGTGCGGCCGGCGTCGATTTCACCGGTCATATCCCGAATCATCTGCACGGCTTGCTCGGCGCCTTCGCGCGACGGCGAACCGACCATGATCGTGCCGTCTTCCTGGATGTCGATCGACGCGCCGGTGTCGGCCTCGAGCTGGCGAATCATGCGCCCACCCGGGCCGATGACCGTGCCGATGTTCTCGGGGTTGATCTGGGTTCGCATGATCTTGGGCGCGAACTCGCCAACCTCGGAACGAGGCTCGGACAGGGCGCCGCCCATCACCTCCAGGATCTTCATCCGGGCGTCGCGCCCTCGCCGCACCGCCAGTTCCACGATCTCCGGCGTCAGGTGCTTGACCTTGATGTCCAGCTGGATCGCGGTGATGCCCTTCTCGGTACCGGCCACCTTGAAGTCCATGTCGCCGAAGTGGTCTTCCGCGCCCTGGATGTCGGTCAGCACCTTGAAGTCACCGTTGTCGGACGTCACCAGGCCCATCGAGATGCCGGCCACCGGGGCGCTGATCGGCACGCCGGCGTCCAGCAGCGCCAACGTGCTGCCGCAGGTGGAGGCCATGGAGGTCGATCCGTTGGAGGACAGGACCTCGGATACCACGCGCACGGAATAGGGGAAGTCCTCGTAGCTGGGGACCACCGGCAGCAGCGCGCGCTCGGCCAGGGCGCCGTGCCCGATCTCCCGCCTCCGCGGCGAGCCAAGCCGCCCGGCTTCGCCGGAGGCGAAAGGCGGCATGTTGTAGTGGTGCATGTAGCGCTTGGGCTGGGCCAGTTCCTCAAGGTCGCGGAGGCCGATCTTCTGCTCGTCGCGCTGGGTGCCCAGGGTTACGATCGAGAGCACCTGGGTTTCACCGCGCTCGAACAGGCCGGTGCCGTGCGTCCGCGGCAGGATCCCTACGTCGGCGGACAAGGCTCGCAGGGCGTCGTCGGAACGACCGTCCGGCCGGATGCCCTCGTCCACGATGGCGCGGCGCGTGTAGGCGCTCTCCAAGTCATGGAAGGCTTCGCCAACGTCGTGTCCGTCGTGCTCACCGTCCAAGGCTCCTTCGGCCTCGGCCTGGATCGACTTCAGCTTCTCGCTTCTGGCTGATCGGTCGGTGATGCGCGCGGCCTCGGCAATCGCGTCGCCAAATCGAGAGTCCACCGCCTCCAACACGCCGGCGTCCAGCTTCTCGATCTTCACCTCGCGCGGCGTGGGGTTGACCAGGTCGCGGAGCTGGAGCTGCAAGTCAATGGCGGCCTGCAACTGCTCCTGGCCCCAGGCTATGGCGCGGATCATCGTGTCGTCGTCAACCTCGCTGGCGCCAGCTTCCAGCATCACCACGCCGTCACGGGTCCCGGACACCACCAGGTCCAGGTCGCCGTTGGCGTTTTCCTCGATCGTCGGGTTGAGCGTGAACTCGCCGTCGCTCAGCCCCACGCGCACCGCGCCCACCGGCCCTTCGAAGGGGATGCCGGAGATCATCAGCGCCGCGGAGGCGGCGATGGTACCGATAACGTCCATCTCGGTCGTGCGGTCGTGCGAAAGCAAGGTCAGGATGATTTGCACCTCGTTGCGCATACCCTTGGGAAAGAGCGGCCGCAACGGGCGGTCGGTCAGCCGGGACGCCAAAATGCCGGCCAACGGGGGTCGGCCTTCGCGTCGGAACACACTGCCCGGAATCTTGCCGATGGAATAGCTGCGCTCTTCGTAGTCCACGGAGAGCGGGAAGTAGTCGATCCCCTCGCGCAGCCGGTCGGACATCACCACGGTGCCCAGGATGACGGCGTCGCCATAGGTCACCACGACGGCGCCGTCCGCCTGCTGAGCCAGGCGGCCGGTCTCGAACGCGAGCCGGCGCCCTCCGAATTGGGTCTCAACGGTATGCATACAGGTCACTCCTCGCCGGCGGTCTGGACGAAGAGCGAAGAAGCGAGCCCGCAACCGGCGTTGCGCCCTCGGCTCTTGGCTCTTCCGTCAGGTCCCCCCGGCGTTCCGATCCGAAGCCGTTTACAACAAAGAAAAGCGGTCCGGCTTCGGAGCGGACCGCTCATCAATCCGTGCGTGCGCGCCGCGCCTGAGGCGGCGTGCCGCGTATCGCCAGGTAGTCACGCGCGTTAGCGCCGCGCTCGAATCTGGAGCTTGTCAATCACCTGTCGGTAACGCTCGGGGTCGCGATCCTGGAGGTACTTCAGGAGCCGACGCCGGCGCCCGACCATCTTCAGCAGACCGTAGCGGGAGTGCTTGTCCTTCCTGTGCTGCTTGAGATGTTCGGTGAGCTCTTCGATTCGGGCGCTGAGCAGCGCGATCTGCACCGGCGCCGAGCCGGTGTCGTCAGGGTTCAAGCGAAGCTCGTCGAGGAGTTCGCGCTTGGGTGAAGTGACAGCCATTAGGTGGTATCGATCTCGCCGGCCCTGCGTGGGCCGCTGCGTCTCGGAAGGGAAGCGTCCAACGCGCCACCCGAATTTCGTAAGTGTAACGCAGGGTCACGGTCCGTGGACGACATTTCCAATGTGCGATGCAACCCCGCCGGTTGCCCGAGCGCTCTTGGTCCAATAAACTAGTTTGTAATACAAACCTATGGCCGGCTCGCTCCCAGACCACGCCGGAAAGGCACGCCATGCAGAACGCCGAGCGCGAGACTTCGGCAACTCAGCCCGAAGAGAGTTGGAACGCCATCCACGACACCATGGACCGGGCGCGGAGTTCCATGTACGTCGCCGGCATGGAATCGATCATGCTGCTCTGGGGCGTCATTGTGGCCCTGGGCCTGCTTGGGCAATCCGCCATCTCGGCGCAGGCGCCCGAGTTCGCCGCCGAAAGTCCGTGGTTCCCGGCGCCGCTGTGGGGCGTGTTGACAGCGGCCGGGTTTGCCGCCAGCGCCATCCTGGGGCACCGCGCGAGCGCCAGGAACGCTGCGGGCGCAGCCTCGAAGCGCGCGGGGCTTCGCGTGTTTTTCTTCTGGCTGACGGTCACCGGCGCGGCGTTTATCGTTCCCGCGGCGGCCGGCCTGTGGACCGCCGATGTCGAGGGAATCACGATCGCGCGTGTCTCCATAGGCATCGTCGCCCTCGGCTATACCCTGTTCGGCATCATGCACCGTCCCGTACTCGCTGCCGTGGGGGTGGGTTTTGCCGCTCCCTTCTACCTGTCCAGCCACTTCGCGGGCGATGCCGCAATACCGATCTCGGCTGCCGCAACGCTGCTCGTGGTCAGCCTGGGCGCCGCGTGGATTCGCTGGAGCGACAGCCGTTGACCGACGAAGCGATCGTCCTCAACGAGACCATTCACCAGTCCACGCGCCTGCGGATCATGACGATGTTGGTTGGTCAGCCCGCGAGCGACCGCCTGGCCTACGGGTTTATTCAGCAGACGCTCCGCCTCACGGGCGGCAACCTGACTACGCATCTGCGCAAGCTCGAAGACGCCGGCTACCTGGTCATCGCGAAGGAGTTCGAGGGCGTCAAGCCACGCACCTGGCTCGAGGCCACACCAGAGGGCCGCAGCGCCTTCGCTGAGTACCTGGCCAACCTGGAGCGGGCGCTGAACTGGCGGCCGGCACCATAGCTCTCTACGGTTCCAGGCGGCCTGGGCGCGAGAGGATCCACATGCAGCGGGGCGCGAGATGCACCGTCCAAATTTGCCTGAAGCTTCCTAGCTGCGCGAGACCCTGTAAATCTTCTTTCCCACGTGATCGCTGATGACAACCGCGCCGTCGGGCGCGATGACGACGTCGGTGGGGCGGTCGAGTCCGGTCACGAACGGATGAACTTCGCCGGTGTAGGTCTCGCCCTGCGGCTCCAGGCTGACGCGCAGGACGTTGTGCGTATAGGAACTGCGGCCCAGTCCCGGCCCCCAGGTTGCGATCAGGGCGTCGCCCTCAAACTCGCCCGCCTGCGTCCCCGTAAAGAACGAAATGCCGCCAGCCGCGGCGTGCGCCGGCAGCGCCGCCACGGGTTCCTCGATGGATGAATCCTGCGGAAGCTCGTCCCAGTACATCGGATGCCCGTAGTCGCGGCCTTCAATGACATGGTTCAGTTCATCCGGCGCGTCGTCGGCCGTGCGCACCGGAGTGTCGGGGGCGTTGTCGGTGCAAAAGAGTTCGCCGTTCGGTGCGAACGCAAGGTCGAACGGATTTCGGAATCCGCGCGCCACCACCTCAACGCGCGACCCGTCGGGCGCAAGGCGCAGAATCGTGCCGGAGTACGCAGTGTCCGGCACTTCACCGCGGTTGCTGGTGCTGCCGACGGCCACGTACAGCTGGCCGTCCGGTCCCACCTCAATGCCGTTGTTGCGGTGGAATAACTCGGCCCGTTCCGGCAGGCCGGTCAGGATCTCCACGGACTCATCCGCGGCGCCCGTGCCGCTCGTATCGCGCAGTCGGATGATCTTCCGTCGCACCGAGGCGTACACCGCGTCACCGATGAACGCCACGCCCCGCGGCTCGTCCACCCCCAGCGGATCCAGCCCCTCCGCAAAGACAACCGGCTCCTCGCTCCCGGCGACGCCCGAGTGCGTCAGAATCGCGTTGCTCGACATCGAAATGTAGAGCCGATCGTCGGGACTAAACGCCAGGGCTACCGGTAAGCCGATGTCGGCCGTATCCAGCAGCAGTTCGATCGTGAAGCCCGCCGCAGCGCGGGGTGCGCCAGTGGCCACCACGCCGAGGTGGCGTTGGAGGGGCTCCAGCTCGATCCGGTCACCAACGCCCAGCCGGTCGGCAGACCTGAAACTTCGGATCATCGTCCAGAGGCCGGCAGGGTAGACGCGGTTCCGGACCACGTCGCCGCTCAACCGCAAGCGCACCGGCTGCGAACGGCCCGGAGCAAACTCCAGCACGCCGGCCTGAAAGTACTGCCTGATCGCGCCTGGCTCGGCCGTCGGGTCGATCACGGTGCCCGGCTCGCCTGTGTCCCGGCGGGCCTCGGTCTTGGGGAAGCCAAGTCCGTCCGCGCCACCCAGCGCAAGAAAGGCGTCGAGAAACCCAATGTCGTCGCCCTCGACGGACGTGTTCGACACGATATGTCCGAACGGACCGATGGCCGTGCCTGCATGGGGATTCGTGGTTCCGGCTTCGGCGCCAAGATCGGGGCTACCGGCCAGGCCGCCGCCAATGAAGTCCCACACCAGGCGCGGCCTGGGTCCGGCCCCCGCAGATTCCCCGGACCACTCCATCACGCCACGTTGGAAGTACTGGACCAACAGGCCGTTTTCGATCGCCGGTTCGGAGACGGCGTGGCCCCACCGCCGAAGCCCGCCCGAGGCGGTGTAGTAGGTCAGCAGCGAGGCGTTGTGTGCAACCCCGTCGAGGTTGACGGAAAGATCGGCGATGTTGTGGCCGAGTGCCGAGTCGTACGCGACGCGGCTGACCTTAACGCCGCCGATCCCGGGCAACGCGCCCGCCCGGCGAGCGAACAGCGCAGGAAGGCTGAGCGCCGCAGCTGCCAGGACAGATCGGCGGCCGATTCGAAACGTGGCGGACGTCAGATGCACAGGTGAAGATTCACGCGGCGATAGCCTCAGGCGCGCGAACGCGCAATAGTACCGAGACTGACGGCGAACTTCCCTATACTCGCGGCATCTCATCCGCAGGTGAACCCCTATGGCATCGCGCCGCCGTCGTCGCACCCGCCGCCAGTCCGGTGGCGGCCAGTCCAGCGCCGCGGGCACGAGCAGTCGGACGTCAAACTCGGGCAAGAGCAAGCAGCGCGAGCAGCGCAAGGACAGTAAAGGCAATCAGCAAAAGGGCGGCCTGGGTCGTGGATTCTGGTTGTACATGCTGGCCGTCATGGCCCTCTTTATCCCGCTCAACTTGTATTGCCTCAATCAGGCCAGCCCGCCGGGCCCCGGCCAGGAGACGGACCAGCAGGCCGCCACGATTCTGAACTCGGTCAACGACCCGCACGAGCCTTACGCCACCGACCCGCCCACCTCCGGCCCGCACGTGACCCAGTTGGCCGGCCACGGCTACCGGACCGACACCCTGCCCGACGAAGTCCAGGTCGCCAACCTCTCCCGGGGCTTCGTGATCGTCCACTTCGGCGACGCCGGCCTGAACACCGAGATGCGGCAACTGGCGGCCGAGTTCGAAGGGCACGACGTGATCGTGCAGCCGGACGCCAGCCTGCCGGCGGAGACGGCCGTGGCGCTGACGGCCTGGGGCCGCATCGAGCACCTGGACTCCTACGACAAGGGCCGCGTCTACAACTTCGTGCGCAACTACGCCGGCCTGGGGCAACCCCAGGCGGCGCCATCCGGTGGAGGCGGCTAGCTCACACGCAGTTGGACCGGGCCGAGCAGCCCCGAAACCAGGGACTCCGCCTCGATGTTGTCCTCGTGCCAGTAGCGGTGCCAGGGGTTGCCCATCTTCGTCTCGTCCCGCTTCCAGCGCATTTCGTTGGCGTACAGATTGCTCACCCGCACCCGCAGGTTGTTGGATCCAGTCTGCACGAAGCCGCTCAAATCAAAGCTGTAGGGCGACCAGAGCCGGACATCCACCCGCCGGTTGTTGACGAAAACCTCGGCGTGATGCCGCACGTCGCCCAGGTCCAGCGTGATCGTCGAATTCGCCTGCTCCGCCGTCAGCTCAAAGCTGCGTTCGTACGTGCCCGAGCCCGAGAACCAGCCGTAGCCGAAGTTCGCCCATGGCTGCAGAGCAATCGTCGTGGGGCGCGTGAAGAGTGTCAGCGGCGCCAGGATGCCGTTGGAGAAGTCGGCCGCCTCGATCTCGACCGTGAGGAGCCGGCCTGTCGTGATGTTGTAGATGCCCTGGATGTCCGGGGTACGTTCCCGAACGTCCACATACACCTTGTGGGTTCCCTTGATGTTTGGAATCCCGATGCCGACGCACCCCACGGGCAGACGCTGGCGATAGACGACCGTGCGCGGGAAGGCAACCGGCTCGCCCAGGAGCGGAATGTGCCGCCAGGGCTCGACCGGCGGACGTCCCCGCTCCCAGGTCACCAACGGGGTGTCGCGCTCAAAGTCCAGTCCCGACCACACTTCCGTTGGCGGAGCCTGCACGTCCCAGGATTCGTCGGACACGATCACGATGGACCCGCCCGAGCGAAGGTCGATCTGGCCTTCGAACAGGAATGAAATCGGCGCGTCCGAGACACACTCCACGTCGGCCACGATGGTGTTCTGGCCCGGCCGCAGGTACGGCATGATGTTGTAGGTCACCGGGCTGGACCAGTCCTCGGACTCGCCGAGTTGGGTGCCGTTCATATACACGGTCACGCGGTCCACGCCCACGAACGTCCCCCACGCCTTGATCGGCGGTTCCGTCAGCTCCAGCGTCCGCCGGAATCGCAAGCGCCGATGCTGGTCGCTCGTGCGCTTGACGGCCCAGCCCCCATGCTTGCGAACGCCGGTGATCCAGCTGGCTCGCCAGTTGCCCACGGTGTCGGCTCCGGCTCGCGCCAACCAGGTCTCCGGCCACTCGGAGTCGTCAAACGCCGGGTCGCGCAGCTGCTCCAGGCGGCCCGCGCCCAGCTTGAAGCTGGCAACCCGCATCACGGGCAACTCGGAACGTCGGATCGATCCCTGGCCGGTCGGAATGCCGCCGTCCAGGGCGAAAGTCCAGTCGGTCTTGAACTCCAGGTCCTTGGCCTCCACCTTCTTCGGCCGGGGCACTCGCGTCCGAGATGCGCGGACGGACGTGTCGAAGACCACCACGCGGGCCGCATGCGGCAGCAAGTCGAGCTTGAATCGCCGCTTCCCCCGCGTGCCCGTAATGGAGAGCGCCTCGGTCTCGCCCGTTTCGGGGTTCCAGACCTCGGGTCGTCCCGGCACGTCCGTTCCGATCGTCGCCGTCGTGTTCGCGGCGGATCGGTTGACGATGAACAGCACCTCGGCGCCGTCCAGCCGCCGTGGAACCGCAATCACGTCGGCATCGCTGTCGACCGTGGTCCCCGGCGACAGGATGGCCGCAATGCGCTCGATTGCCTCCGGCAGTTCTTCGGAAATCTGGTGGGTTCGGCCCTTGCCGATCACGGCCCCTTCCACCGTGGACGAGGCGTCGCGGAAGAGCGTGCCCACGGCTCGCGTGATCGGGCGGTGCCGCCAGCCGCCTTCGCTGCTGCCGGACGGGCGCTCGCCCATCACGACCAGGTCGCCGCCCGAGCGCACAAACGCGCCCAGGCGCCGCATGGCCTGCGGGCTGATCACCGGCGTCGGCGGCAGGATCAGGGTCGTGATGGTGAGCGCGCCCTGTCGCAGCCGCCCGTTCTCCAATCGCGCCTGACCGTGGCTGATGAACCGCTCGTCCACGACTTGAACGTCGATACTGGCGTCGCTGAGACCATCGATCAGCCCTTCGTAGGCTTCGGCAATGGCCCGCGCCCGGGCGTTGGGACGCCCGTCGGCGGTGTTGGCGGCAATGCTGGTCCACGGATACAGCACACCCACGGTGCTTGCGGACCTCGAATGCCCAATAACCGCCGACAGACGGGCGATGTAATCCGACATGCCTTTGAAGTTCGGCCAATAGGGGTTCTGGTGCCCCAGGCTGGGTGGCCAGTCGTCGGCGGCTTCGGCGGTGGCCATCGAGTAGAACAACCCGTGCAAGACCTGCATGTTCACGCCGTAGGCGGCCAGCAGGTTGGCGCCGTGCCGTAGCTCGTCCAGGGTGAGGCCCCAGCCGGCGCCGCCAAACGCTTCGGCCATCACCCGATCCCGCCCTGCCATCGCGGCGACGGACACGGCCGGCTTGACCTCGGCCGCTTGAACCGTCCGCGGCCGCGAATAGCGAAAGCCGTGATGATCGCTGCCCGGAATCGTGAGATGCCGCATCCCGAGGAAATAGTTGCCCTGCCGCGCCGGATGCGAGGCCACGTGCTCTTCCGTGTGGCCCGTCCACTCCAGGCCGTGCCGCCGGCACCAGTCGCCGATCTGGGCGAACCAGGCCTCCTCGTACAGCTCGGCTACGGTTTCGTAGAAGTCGCACCTGACTCTGACCGTGGAGTTCCCGCCGCGCAGCACCAGCAGCGGGAGTGACGTCAGCAAGTCGTAGCCCGTCTTCTGCTTGAACCGCTCCGGAAGGTCGTCGGTCCAGGGCAGGGGCTCCGCGCTGATGTAGGGCTCGTCGAAGAACACGCCCGGAATGGCATCCCCAAAGTCGCCCTTGTAGCGCTCGGCATACCGTTCGTAGGCGGCATCCAGAAACGCCTTGACCGTCGCCGGGCGCAAGTAGTCGATACGGTCCTCAATCGTGCGAACGGAAAAGCTCAGCACGCGCCACGTGCCCTCGGGGCAAACCCAGGTGGTTTCTTTGGTTACGTCCACCAACGTCTCGGGGTCCAGGTCGCCCTCGGCGTCCAGGCGGGCGGCGACCTGGACCAGCCGGTTCCCGGCCGGGAACCGGCCTTCCAGCGCCACTTCGGCCGGGCCTTCGACCTCGTGGATCATCCGGGTCAGTGTCTTGGCGTAGTGCTGGCTGCCCTGCGACAGGACGGCGGACTCGGTCTGCCCATTGCGGCCGCCCGGCGATCCCGCCGGTCCGCTGGGCCAGGCGTATTCGTCGTAGATCCAGGTCTTGAGTCCGGCCTCCCGACCCTTGCGCACCGCAAATTCAACCGCGTCCCACCAACGCTCCTCGAAATACGGCGTTTGCAGGCTCTCGCGGGCGTGCAGGAACACCCCGCCGATGCCCTTGTCCGCGAATTCCCGGATCTGTCGACCGAGCTCCGCTTCGTGCAGGCGGCCATTCCAGAACCAGAGCGCCAGCGGCGCATAATCACGGTCGACTTTGACAAACGCCGTTCGCAGGCGATCAAGTGCTCGGCTCACAGTGGTTTAGTCCTGACAGGGGAGCGCGGACGGCGCGCACCGGCGGGTCGCAGTCAGCGCCGGCGCAAGTTAAGGGGCGCGACGTTGTGGGTAGGAAGTGGTCGGAGTTTCGTGCCGGATGCGGCACTAAGGCGTAATTATAAGGAAGGGTCCCAAATTACGCCAAATTACTAGACATAACACTGGTTTTGACGCTCATCGCGCACGCTCGTTGCCTGGCCGCCGCTGGCCCCCGGCAGGGAAGGCACGACCCCGCCCCGGGCGGTTTCGCGCAAGAACAAGCCCCCGCCCACGCCCCCATGGCCGAATAAACCCCCCCCCCCGCCGGAAGGG
>JAPPKM010000173.1 GCA_028874315.1 Chloroflexota bacterium | reverse complement strand
AGGCCGTACCGGAAACGTTGGTCGAAGCCGCCTCAATCGACGGCGCCGGCAAGCTTCTTCGTTTCTGGCACGTCACGGTTCCCATGATCAGCCCTGTGATCTTCTTCAATCTCGTCCTCGGAATCATCGGCTCGTTCCAAGTCTTCGCATCCGCCTATATCGCGACCAACGGCGGTCCCAAACACGCCACCCTGTTCTACGTGCTCTGGATGTATCGCCACGCGTTCGAGAATTTCCGCATGGGTTACGCCGCTACCCTCGGCTGGGTGCTCCTGGGCGTGATCCTGGTCTTCACCCTGATCCAGTTCGCCGTCAGCCGCCGCTGGGTCTACTACGAAGGCGAAGGGACCTAGACCCGTGCGGCGGATCAGCCAGATTTCTTTCCAGGCCGCCGACGCCAGTACCAGGCAGCGCACGCTCCGTGCCTATGTATGGATCGTCCTCGGTCGCCTCGTCGGTTACGCAGCGCTCTTGCTGGTGGCCGTGATTTCGCTGCTCCCCCTGGCATGGATGGTCTCGACCTCTTTGAAGGCCTTCGGCCGCGAGTTCCTCTTTCCACCCCAGTGGATCCCAAACCCTGTCGTGTTCGGCAACTATCTCACGGCGTTTGAGACTTCGAATCTCGCGCGATATTTCGGTAATACCTTGATGATTTCGGTTCTTGCCACACTCGGAACAGTAATCAGTTCGTCGCTGGTCGCCTTTGGCTTCGCCAGGCTTGAGTTCTTTGGCAAGCGCGTGTTGTTCATCATCTTGCTTTCCACGTTGATGCTGCCTGTAATCGTGACCCTGGTTCCCACATTCGTCCTCTTCAAGACCCTCGGTTGGATCGATACACCGTTGCCGCTCATCGTTCCCTGGTGGTTTGGCGGCGGCGCGTTTGGTGGCGCGTTTTTCGTCTTCCTTATCCGTCAGTTTATGCTGCAGCTTCCGCGCGAACTGGACGAGGCGGCGCTCGTGGACGGGGCCTCGTATTTCCGCATCTACTGGCGAATCATGCTCCCACTATCCAAGCCCGCGCTGGCCGCCTCCGCCATCTTCTCCTTCATCCATCACTGGAACGACTTCCTCAATCCCCTGACCTTCCTGAACAGCGAGGAGTGGCGCACGCTGGCGCTGTACCTGCGCTTCTTTCTGTACACCGAAGCCGGGGGCGGCGCTGGACTCACCCGCTGGAACCTTATGATGGCGGCATCCGTCGTCATGCTTGTTCCCGTCCTTGTCATCTTCTTCTCGGCTCAGCGCTACTTCATTCGCGGCGTCGCGCTGACCGGGATCGCCGGGCGATAAGCCCCGTGGACTTCAGTGCTGCAGCCGACAGGCCCGATCAAGCGTCCGCTGTTGGACGCCGGGCTGCCTGAGAATAGGAGCGACCCATGGCAACCGAGGCCGCTGACAAGCGCATCACCGGCTACCCGAACGATCCGCCGCGCGAGCGCAAGGCGCTCAATCTCACAACCTACGAGTACGAGTTCCCCTTCAACTACCCCAACGTGCTCGTGGACCGCGTGTGGGTTGGCGGCGAACGTCACGGCATCGAGCTCTTTCCGATTAAGACGACCGACGGCTCCACCGCCACCACGCAGACCCCGTCCGACTGGATCGTCATCGAGGAAGATCACCCGATGGTGCAGGTGGCCGTGATCGGTAGCGCCTGCACTCCGCCTGGATCCATCCTGGTCGAGTGCGACACCATCGATAACTTCAGGCACGAGGGCGAGAACGAACGCGCCGTGTCCGCGCGCTTCAGGGTCGACAACCTGTGGGGGATGCACCTGCGCGCTGACCTGCTGAAGCAGGGCGGCTCCTACCACGCCCTCCCGGTTGCCGGCATGAGTTGCGTCGTGTTCGAAATCCCGCCCTCACACCGCGTTCGCGTCGCCGGCATGGGCGCCATCCCCGCCTGGTCCGAGGACGGGTATCCGGACGATGTCCACTACTCCGTCCGGTACATCCGAACCACCGTCGCCGAGGACTACTAGCCAAGAGTCGGCTTTCTTGCCCAGGTTCGGAGGGCGGCGTGCCCGGTCGGTTCGTGTCGCCAGCGTTTCGTCTACGGCGCGCGTCCGGCCCACGCGCTAAACTCGCGCGCCAGGTTCGGCATCGAATTGTCCGATGTCACGCCAGAGCAGCCTAGAAGAGGACCGTCATGGCGATAGCCGACCAGCCAGATGTCCCACGAGCCAGGCGCCGCCCCCTGATCCCTGGTTGGACCTGGCGCGAGACCCAGGGATTCCTCTTCATCCTCCCCTGGCTGTTTGGCTTCGTCGTCTTCATCGCCGGGCCGTTCTTCTTCTCGTTCTTTGTAAGCCTGACGGAGTGGAGCTTCATCGGCGACATCAAGTGGTTGGGACTGGATCACTACGTTCGACTGCTGTCCGCCAATGACCCACGATTCGTCCAGGCGGTCTATAACACCACCTATTACGTGGCGTTTCACGTACCTGGCGTGCTGCTCATCTCGTTCATCATCGCCGGGCTGCTGAATCAAAAGGTTCGCGGCATCGCGATCTACCGCACGTGTTTCTATTTGCCCTCAATTACCACCGGCGTGGCTACGGCCGTCCTCTGGTTCTGGGTCTTGCAGCCAAACGGCCTGCTCAACAACTTCCTGGACATTTTCCTGGAGCCACTTGGCGTGAGTGGGCCGAACTGGCTCGGTTCCACCTCGTGGGCGATGCCGGGGCTCATAATCATGAGCTTCTGGACCGTTGGGACCACCATGATTATCTTCCTGGCCGGCTTTCAGGGGATTCCACAGCATCTCTACGAAGCTGCCGAAATTGACGGCGCGGGCTGGTGGGGCAAGGTCCGCAACGTCACAATCCCGATGATGACGCCGCAGATATTCTTGACTTCGGTGATCGGCGTAATCGGGTCGTTCCAGGTCTTTACCGCGGCGCTCATCATCACCGACGGTGGCCCGGCCGACGCCACGCTGTTCATCCTGCTGCTCCTGTATCAGATGGGCTTCCGGGCGTTCAACATGGGCTACGCGTCGGCCATCGCCTGGGTCCTTTTCCTGATCATTCTGTTTTTCACGATCGTCCAGTTCATCAGCGCGCGGCGCTGGGTGTACTACGAGGGCGTGCGCGCCTAACGAAGATTCGCCACCCAGTTGCCGCTACGCTGGCGCCGCGGATACCAAGGGCGCCGGGAGCAGATTGGACATGGGTCTCCGTGGTAGTTCGTCGCAGAGACGTTCGGCCGTCCAACGGCTAAGGGAGACCAAGCGCCGCGGCACCGAGTGGCTCCTGGCGCGGGTCGGCCCTGACGGTGGGGTACAGCCTTCCGACGAGGGTTTCCGCTACTACCGCCTGCCCTGGACCCTCACGGTAGCCGGCCACACTCAGGCCGCCACCGCTGTCTGCGGCTGGATTCGCGAGTACATGCTCACGCCGGACGGCGACTTTGACCGCGGCCATCGCCGTCTCTACGACGCCTACGCCTACCGCAACGCCACCCTGGTCTACGGCGCCCACATGGCTCGCCAGTTCGACCTCAGCTCACGCGGCCTGGAATTCATCCTCACGATGCAGGACCGGGCCTCCGGCGGCTTCGCCAACGACCGCGATCCAGACGGAACCCTGGGCGACGTCATGGACCTGCCCTACACTTGCGGTTGCGGGCTGGCCTGTATCGCTCTCGGCCGGCTGGACAAAGCCCGACAGGTTTACCGGTTCCTGGAACGGGTCTGGAACGCGCAATCCGAATTGCCCGATCGCCTGTACTACTCCTACTCGCGTCGCGACCAGGCCGTGATCACCAGCTACGACGCCCGCAACCGGTTCTGGCACGTCGTCGAGTCGCAAGAACCACGGCCACAGCGCTGGACCGTGGGCGGGTTGTCGGCCGCCTTCCTCTGCCGGCTGTACATGGTCGATCCCAAACCCGACTACCTCTCGCTGGCCCGCGACTTCCAACAGTTCTCCATCCAGAGCACCCCACGACAGTTCGAGTTTCCGCAAGTCTGCAAGAGCGGCTGGGGCGCGGCACTCCTCTACCAGGTCACGAGCGAGGAGCAATACGCCGCCTGGGCCGTCAAGCTGGCCCACTGGTTCGCCGACACCCAGACCGACGACGGCTCCTGGGTCTTCGACAGCGACCCCACGGAGGGCCGCACGCTGGAACTGACCGCCGAGTTCGTGGCGCACGTGGACACCATCATCGGCTGCCTGGCAAGCCGTCCGTGACCACCACGACCAGCGCGGTGCTGGTAGCGCCGGAAACGTTTGAGTTACGCGACTTTCCGATTCCTTCCATCGGCGAAAACGACGGCCTCTTGCGCATGGAGCTATCCGGGGTCTGCGGAAGCGATGTCTTGCATTGGGGCGGCCACTCCGCTGTAAGCCGCAACCTGCCCGCCATCCTGGGCCACGAAATCGTCGGCCGAATCGAGCAGGTCGGACTGAACGCGGCAAGACGCTGGGGCGTGGCCGTCGACGACCGCGTGATCGTGGAAGCCAGCTTCGGCTGCGGCCTCTGCGACGTGTGCCTGCGCGGCAGCTACCAGATGTGCGCGCAGGGCCAGGGCTACGGCGGCCGCA
>JAPPKM010000074.1 GCA_028874315.1 Chloroflexota bacterium | reverse complement strand
CATTCACCGACGGCAACAAGCGGATAGGTTCTCTGCTGTTCCTGCTCTATTTGAATCAGGAAGGCGTGGAACACCGGCTCAATCCGCAGGCGCTCACGGCACTGACGCTCCTTCTCGCTGAGAGCGCGATGTCCAGCAAGGACTTGATGATCCGCCTCATCATCAACCTGTTGGCCGAACCCGCTGCCTGACTGTTCGCACTGCAAGTCCCTCACCGACCGCCTCTCCGACGCTAAGCTCTCACCATGGCCCGCCGCGAATCCCTCTTCGCGGCCGACCGCTTACCTGCGCCCTCGGGGCGCACGCCGGAAGACCTGGCCGCGTGGGTGGCGCTGAGTTCGGTTCCCGGACTTGGGTCGGCCACGTTGTGGAACCTCATCCGCGCCTTCGGCGACCTGGGAGTCGCCTGGAGCGCCAGCGCCGCCCGACTCCAGGCCGCCGGCGCCACCCCCGCCGTCGCAAAGGGCGTTGAGACCGCCCGCCGCGAGCAATCGGCCGACCACGCCCTGGAAGAACTTGCCAAACACCACGGCCGCGCCATCGCCTGGCACGACCCCGCCTATCCACCTCAACTGCGCGAAATCCCCGACCCGCCGCCGCTGATTTATGTCAAGGGCGACCTGACCTGCGCCGAATACCAGCGCACCGTCGCCATCGTAGGCACCCGCCGCATGACCGCCTACGGAAAACAGGTCACCGCCCAACTGGCCGCAACCCTGGCTCGCGCCGGCCTTTGCGTCGTCAGCGGCATGGCCGCCGGCATCGACGGCGAAGCCCACCGCGCCGTACTCGACGCCGAAGGCGCGACTGTCGCCGTCTGGGGCACCGGCCTGCACGAAATCTACCCCCGCGCCAACCGCCGCCTCGTCCCGCGCATTCTCGAGCGCGGCGCTATCGTCACCGAGTACCCCGTCGGCGTTCGCGGACTCCCCGAGAACTTCCCCCAGCGCAACCGCATCATCAGCGGCCTCTCGCTCGCCACCATCGTCGTCGAGGCCCCGCTCGAAAGCGGCGCGCTCCACACCGCCCGCTACGCCATCGAACAGAACCGAGAGATCCTGGCCGTTCCCGGCAGCGTCTTCGCCGCCGCCAGCCGCGGAACCAACCGTCTCATCAACCGCGGCGAGGCCCGCGCCGTCACTTCCGCCGAAGACGTCCTCGAAGCCCTCCAGATCGCCGTCAGCCCCGAACAGTTGGAAATGCCCCAACTCGTCAAACCCACCACCGAGGAACGCGCCGTCCTCCGCCACCTCACCACCGACCCCATGCACATCGACGAACTGGTCCGCCTGGCCGCCCTGCCCGCCTTCCGCGTCTCGGCCCTGCTCGCCGTCATGGAAGTCAAGGGCCTCGTCCGCAACCTCGGCAGCGCCCACTACGTCACCGCCCAACCGCAGGTCCAGTGACACCTGCCGAGGATCGCCATGACCTGTAGCCCGCTCCGGAGCATCCCTCGCCCCGCCGGACTCACTGAACACATTGGCCGCCAAACTGAACACATTCGCGGCAGGAGTGGACACATTGGCGGCCAAAGTGGACACATCGCCGGATCAGGGTGGACACATCCACGGCCATCCTCGGCACATGCGGTCGAGCGGCGCCGGCTCACGATGTCAGGCAAACATCCGCCGGCGCCGCCTGGCTCCGTCCATGGCCGCTGCCTGAAGTTTGCGCACTGCTTGCCTGTCGTTCACGACGTGTGTACAATCAGGGGATCGTCACTTTCCGCTCTTGTCCCAATGCCCTGCTCCGGCCCGCGCCGCCGTCGCGTCTCCCCACGCCGTCTACCCCGCCCATCCCCGCCGGCGGCCCTCGTGGCCCCACCATGCCTGGGCCTGTGTTCCCCGCAGCCCGGCTCCGGCCCGAACAACCCGCCCGTCCACCCAAGAAATCCGCGCCAAACTGTCTCTCGCCAGCCGCTATCAGCCACCCAAACTCCACGGCGTATGATCAGCGCTGGTTTCGCGGGAGGTCGCTAAGTTCGTGCGTAGACGCCAGTCGGTCACGCTTGCTCTCATCGCCGTCGTATTCGGCTTCGCCCTGTATGTGTCGCTGCCCGGCACACCCGGCTTGCCGATCGAAGTGGCCGGCCGCGACTTGTCCGACCTGCGGTTCCGCCAGGGCCTGGACCTGCAGGGCGGCCTCCACGTCCGCTTCCAGGCCAGCCCGCCGCCGGATCAGCAACTGCAAGACGGCGACATGGACGCCGTCAAGCGCATCATCGAGAACCGGGTCAACGCCCTGGGCGTGGCCGAGCCGCTGATCCAGATCGAGGGCGATAACCGCCTGATCGTCGAACTGCCCGGCGTCGAGGATCCCGAAGAAGCCATCCGCGTCTTCCGCCAGACCGGCCAGCTCCTGGTCATCAACACCGGCTTCGAGTTCATCGACGAGGGCACGCTGCTTCCGGCCGACCCCTCCCAGACGGTGCTTCGCGGTCGCGACCTGCGGGACGCCCGCGTCGGCTTCGATTCCCTCGGCGCGCCCATGATCGAGTTCGATCTGCAACCCGACGCCGCCAACCGCTTTCAGACCTACACCGCCAGTCACCTCAACGAGGTGCTCACCATCACCGTTGACGAGGTCGTCATCAGTTCGGCCCGGATCGAGGCCGCCATCCGCGACAGCGGTGTCATCCGCGGCTCATTCACGGCCGACGAGGCCCGCAACGTCGCCATCCAGCTCCGCTACGGTGCGCTCCCGGTCCCGCTGGAAGTCGTCGAGACCCTGAGCGTCCGTCCCACCCTCGGCCAGGAGTCCCTGCAGGCCAGCCTGCGGGCCGGAGTGGTCGGCGCCCTCCTCGTGCTGTTCTTCATGGTCGCCTTCTACCGGGTGCCAGGCCTCGTGGCCGCGGCCGCCCTCATCGTCTACGCCTCGGTGGTATTCGCGGTCTTCAAACTGATTCCGGTCACGCTCACGCTGTCCGGCCTGGCCGGCTTCATCCTGTCCGTCGGTGTGGCCGTCGACGCCAACATCCTCATCTTCGAACGCACGCGTGAGGAGCTCCGCGCCGGCCGCGCCATCCGTGGCGCCATCGAATCGGGCTTCAACCGCGCGTGGCCGTCAATTCGTGACTCCAACATTTCGACACTCATCATTTGCGCCGTGCTCTTTGGCTTCGGCAGCGGCGGAGTGCGCGGCTTTGCCGTCACCCTCGCCATCGGCGTTGCCGTCAGCATGTTCAGCGCCATCACCGTCAGCCGAAACCTGCTGCGCCTGACCATCGCCTGGCCGGTGCTAACCCGGCCCCGGCTATTCGGCGCCGGTGCGACCCCGGGTTCCGACACCTGATGTTTGCCATCACCTCCCGGCGCGGCTGGTGGTACGTGCTGTCCCTGGCCCTGATCGTGCCCGGCGTCGTCGCCCTCTTGACCGGTGGCCTGAAGCCGGGCATCGACTTCACCGGCGGCTCGCTGGTCCAGCTTCGCTTCGAGCAGGACATCACGCAGCAGGCCATCCAGGCCACGGCCGTCGACGCCGGCTATCCGGGCGCAACCGTGCAGCTCACCGAAGACCGCGGCGCCCTGGTCCGCACGCCGCCCCTCGACGTTGAAGCCAAGGACGCCCTCGTCGACGCCATCCTCGAGCGTTCCGGCCCCGGCCAGGAACTCAGCTTTTCCACCATCGGACCCGTCGTTGGCGCGGAGCTCACCCGCGCGGCCGCCATCGGCGTGGCCGTGGCCTCGGTCCTCATCCTGCTCTATGTCATGTGGGCCTTCCGCCGGATGGAACGACCCGTCGTGCTTGGCCTGGCCGCCATCGGCGCCCTGCTGCACGATGCGCTGTTCATCCTCGGACTCTTCGCCATGCTGGGCCACGTCGTGGGCGTTCAAGTCGACGCGCTCTTTGTCACGGCCATCCTCACGGTCATCGGTTTTTCCGTGAACGACACCATCGTCGTCTTCGACCGCATTCGCGAGAACCGCCAGCGCCATCTCCGTCTGCCCGACGCCCAGCGCCCGAACTTCGAGCAGACGGTCAATTTCAGCGCCAACCAGAGCCTCACCCGCTCCCTCAACACCTCGCTGACCGCGGTCCTGGTGTTGCTGGCGCTCATCGTGCTGGGCGGACCCACCATCCGGCTGTTCGTTGTTGCGCTGGCGGCCGGATTCCTGATCGGAACCTACTCGTCGATCTTCGCCGCCTCGTCAGCCCTGGTCTCCTGGGACCGCCGCGACGTTCCGCGCATCTGGGAACGCTTCAGAAGCAAGCTGACGCTCGTCCGCTAGTCCGCGTCGGCGCCCCGTCGAAGTTCGGCCAGCGCCTGGCCGTATTCCACGACTTCACCGTCCCGCACCAGCAGCCGCTCAATCACCCCGTCCTCGGGCACGCAGATGTCGTGGGCCACGCCCAGCACGTCCACGTATCCGATGGTCTGCCCTTCGTCGACGGCGTCGCCAACCCCTACGAGCGCCGGCGCACCCGGTTCGCTCAGCGCCACGAACACGCCAACCTGCTCCGACGTCACCACGACCAGGCTCTCGTCGGCCGACGCAGCGTCGTCGACCGCTGCCGTTTCGGCAGCAATCACGCCCAACGCGCTTGACCGCCGCACTCGGATGGTCCGTTCGGCGTCTCCAACTTCAATCTCCTCGGCACCCGTCTCCCGCAACAACCGGGCCAGACGCGGAACGTCCTCATCGAGCGCTGCGTCCCATTTCGGGTCAGTGGTCATCGACCCCTCTCTTGGCCGCTAGACGCGAGTCTGATATTCGCCGCTCCGCGAGTCGATCCGCAGCACGTCACCGGTCTCAACGAACAGCGGAACCTGCACTTCCAGCCCGGTCGCCACTCGCGCCATCTTGGTGGCGCCGGTGGCCGTGTCACCTCGAATGCCGGGCTCGGTTTCCACAACTTCAATGTCCACGTTGATGGGCAACTCAACGCCGAGCGGCGCGCCTTCGAACGACGTAATCTCCAGGTCAAGTCCATCGGTCAGGTAATTGGCGGAATCCCCAACCGCGTCCGCGGACAGCGTCATGTCTTCGTAGGTCTCCATGTCCATGAAGTGGTAGCCGGAGGCGTCCTGGTACAGGTATTGCACTTTATGCGTGTCCAGGATCACCCGCTCAAAGCGCTTTGAGGCCTGGAACGAACGATCGGTCGTGGACCCGCTGCGAACGTCTCGCACGCGCAGCCGCACGTTCGCCGATCCTCGACCGATTTTCTGGTGCTGAAAGTCGACCACCTGACACAGAGCGCCGTCGATTCGCAGCACCCAGCCTCGCCTCAGTTCGCCCGCGTCAATCACGCATGAGCCTCCTTGCAGACTCGACCATCGCTCGCCGGGTAGCGGGCAGGATGCCCGTCACTTACGAGCCTGCGTCAGTACGTCCACGCCGTCGGCCTCAATCACCACCAGGTCCTCGATCCGCACCCCGCCCCAGCCAGGCAGGTAGATGCCCGGCTCAACCGACACCACCGCGCCGGCCTTCAGTGAAGCTGAGCCTCGTGGCGACAGCGTGGGCGCCTCATGAATCTCAAGCCCCACGCCGTGGCCTGTGCCGTGTCCGAAGTTCTCGCCGAATCCCGCGCTGCCGATCACCTGGCGTGCCAGCGAATCGGCCTCCCGCCCTGTCATCCCGGCGCGCGTCCCGGCTTCAGTGGCTAACTGCGCCTCCAGCACAATCCCGTAGATCTCTTCGAACCGGGCGTCGGCCGCCCCAGCCGTGAACGTGCGCGTGATATCCGAGCAATACCCGTCCAACCGAACGCCCAGATCCACAATCACAGGTTCGCCCGCGCCAATGGGCCGCAGACCTGGCGAATGATGGGCCATCGCCGCATTCGGCCCGCCCGCCACGATCGTCGGGAATGACGGCCCGTCACCAGCCTCCCGAATCAGGCGCTCCAGTTCCAGCGAAAGTTCTCGCTCGGTCACTCCGGCCGCCACGGTATCGCCGGCCGCGGCCATCACGTCGTCCGCCAGCCGCACCGCCTCACGCAGAAGGGCAAGTTCCGATTCATCCTTGGCCACGCGCTGGTCCTCGACCAAACCGTCGAGTGGCACAACCGGAATCTCGTGCGCTTCGTCGACCAGTCGCTCCACCAACTCGCGATGCTGCTTCAGCGACGTGTGCTCAGACTCCACGCCCAGCCGGCTGATCGACCGCTCGCCAACCCAGGCCGCCACCACGCCCAGCGTGTCGACGTTCTCGATTACGTCATAGGCGGAGGCCTGGCGCGTCGCCTGTTCCGTGTAGCGGGAGTCCGTCACCAGCCGCCGGTCCTGCGTCGAGATCAGCAACGTGGCCGCCGTTCCCGTGAATCCGCTCAGGTAACGCCGGTTTGCCTCGCCGCTCACCAGCATGGCGTCCACGCCCAGTTCGTCCAGGCGCGCCGCCAACCGCCCGGTCCGGTTGGCTGTCAGTTCAGAAAGCGCTCGATGTTCCGTGTGTGTTCCTCCAGCGTCTCCGAGAACGCGTGCGAACCGTCGCCGCGCGCGACGAAGAACAGGTAAGGCGTCGATTCAGGTCTGGCCGCCGCACTAATCGAGGCCAACCCGGGTGCGGCAATTGGCCCGGGCGGAAGTCCGTTGACCACGTACGTATTGTACGGAGACTGCGTCCGCAGGTCGGCGCCCGTGATATCCGCCTTCCACCACCGACCGGCCGGGCCCGTGCGGCCAATCGCGTACTGCGCGGTCGGATCCGCCTGCAACGGAATCCCGCGGGCCAGCCGGTTGTGAAAGACCCCCGAAATGACCGCCCGCTCCTCATCCAGCACGGCCTCACGCTCGATAATCGCGGCCAGCGTGACCATCTCATGCACCGTCAGACCGTTATTCGCCGCGTCGGCCCGGATTTGCGGCGTCACCACCTCGTCGAACCTGCGCAGCATGCGCTGAATCAGATTCCGCGCGTTCGATGTCCCGTCGATCTGATAGGTATCCGGAAACAGATAGCCCTCCAGCGACTGCCCCGCCGGCAGACTTGCCAGAAAGTCAAACTCCGCTGCGAACGCCGGAACGCCGTCGCGCGCCAGCCGCAGAAACTCCAGGTCGTCGATCTCGGTTTGATCAGCCAGTCGCTCCGCCATCTCCTCCAGCCGCCAGCCCTCGGGGAACGTCAGCGTTTGGTCCACCGCCGCGGAGGTGCTGAGCGCCTGCACGATCTCATCCAGCGTCATGTCTGACCGCAGCAGAAACGTCCCCTGACGAAACGCGCCCTCCAGCCCGCGGCGTTCCACCAGGACTTGAAACAGGAGGTCACTGCGAATCAGGCTCGCCTCGCGCAGCCCCTGTGCAATGTCCGAAGCCGTCGCCCCAACCGGAATCGTGAACGGCACCGTGCGGGCAGCCACCGCGGCCGGCGACTCGGCAAACCGGGCCGCGGCCGAATAGGCCAGCAACAGGACCCCGGCCAGCGTCAGCAGCCCAAGCCCAAACGCCTGCGTGATCGCGCTGATTCGGCTCAGCACGGCCGCTGACTCCTCAGATAATCCAGCAGCAGAATCTCTGCGGCGCGCGCATCCACGTCCGCGTCGCCTGCCCCGTCGCGCCGGGCGGCCTGTGTGGTCAAGTGCTCGTCCTTCCAGATCACAGGCTCGCACCGGCCTTCAAGCAACCGGGCAGCCCAGCGCCGGCTGCGCGCCGCCTGCGCGCTCTCCGTTCCGTCCGTATTCAACGGCAGTCCGATCACGATTGTTGCGCCTGGATAGGCATCCAGAATCGATCCCACCACATCACGATCGGCGCTCCCGCCGGTTCGCTTCAGCACCTCGCGCATCGTTACGAACGATCCACCCGCATCCGTCATAGCCACCCCGATCCGACGTTCCCCCAGGTCCAGCGCGCCCACCCGCCGCCCCAGGGCCGCTGGCGGCTGCTCCGGGTCAAGGGGCAGGCGTTGGTAGCGGCGCTTCGACCTGGACATCGATGCGAAACCCAATTCTCGGGAAGTTGGACGTGTCGACGGGGTCATGCGTTACCGTCACCTGGTCCACGCCCGGCAGCGCGCGCAACGCCACCAGCCCTTCGCCCAGCGAGCGCCCGGACACTGTGTCGCGCACCTCGCCGTGGTCGATCGTGTCCACCGCCTCGGCTATCGCGTGCACGCGCAGATCCAGTACCCCTTGTCGCTCACCCAGCACTTCAGTGTCAACCACCCGAACCGAGTCGATTTCGAAGGACTGCCCCTCCAGCGAGTCCTGAAGACGCCGGCGCAGCACCGCCTCCAGATCTTCGGAAGCGAAGGCCGTGCCCAGCGCCCGAATCTCCATTGAAAGCGAAAGATCCGCGGCGTGTTCATCGGCTACCGCGCTGAACTCACGCCGCAAGACCTGCGGGTTGCCACTTGCCGGCGACCAGACGATGAGCGATTGGTTTGCCGGACGGTCTCGACGCAGATGCTCAGTGGCCGCGCTCTGCAGACGCTCGGTCAACAGAGCATCCAGCTCAGTGCGGTCGCGTTCGGACACCAGCGCCACTTCCCGCTCCGAGCCACCCTCCAGCGGCTGCGGGTTGAATGCTTCCAGCGCCCCACCAAACGGACCGTCAACCGTCGTGATCGCCAGCGCGGGTGCATTCCCCGCCAGGCCCGGCGACTCGGCCGTCACCGCCACGATGGCCTCCCCGGGCACATCGCGGCCGCCGACCTGCAGCGTGGGTGGAACCAGAAACTCCGCGTCCGTTAGGAATCCCGTCCCGTCGTCCGACATCACCCTTGTCCCTATCGGCAGCACCACGGCCTGGCGCGTGCGATTGCGGATCGTCACAAAGCCCGTGGCCACACCCTGCGCCTCTCGCCGGCGTCCCGTAGTGGGCTTCGTTAGTGAGTCCTGAACGGTGGCCTCCATGACCGTTGCCGGCACGATGCCGCGTTCCAGATCCAGCGAGCCGGCGTCCGGATCGATCCGCACCGTCGCGTCGATCGGCAACCGCTTCGCCTGCGGGGCCACCACGATCGTGCTCGAGGGGACCACGAAGTATTGAAACGCCACGACCGCAACCAAGATCGCCGCCAATCCGCCCACAATCGCCGCGATCGACACTCGGGACATCGGTTCTCGCCAGAGCCGCATCGGCGCTACCGTCGAGCGCGGGAGGCGCCACGTAGCCGACTTCGGCTCAGGATCAACCGGCGCAAGTCGTTCGAAGACAACGCCGCGACCGCCGCGGGCGGATCTTTCGAATATCGGCCGAGGCGGGCTATGAACGCGCGGCCGATTGATCCCGGCCTCCGGGATGTACACGCGCCGAACCGTGTCTGGACTCCGCTCGCGAACGGCTCTCATGCCACGGCCACCGCATCGGCGACGTAGGCGCGTCCCGCATCCAGGGCCGCCGGGATCTGCGCCGGGTCCTTGCCGCCGGCCATGGCCAGTTCGGGCCGGCCGCCGCCCCCGCCGCCCGCCGTCTTGGCCATGGCGCGGGCCAATTCGCCCGCATTTACGCCGGCGGCCACGGCCTCGTCGGACGCCGCGGCGACAAACGCTGGTCGGCCGTCAATCTCAGCCGACAGCACAATCACCCATGGCGTATCCAGCCGTTGGCGCAGGTCGTCGCTAAGCCCGCGCAGCGCGTCTCGGTTCGTCACCGACGTGCCGGCCGCGACCAGTGATATCGAGCCCACGGTCACCGCTTCCGCGGCCAGCCGCTCAGCCTGCCGCCGCGCGTCGGCCCGTTCCGACGCCTGCAACTGCCGTCGCATGTCGGCCTGCTGAGCCAAGAGGCGCTGCACGCGCTCCGGCGCCTCCGCCGGCGCCGACTCCAGTTGCCGGGCAATCCCAGCCAGCAAGTCCTGGTTCCGTTCCACGAACGTCACCGCCCCAGCGCCGGTCACGGCTTCAATGCGGCGAACGCCTGCCGCAATCCCGGACTCCTGCACGATCGCAAACAGCCCGATCTGGTTGCTGGAACCGCAGTGCGTCCCGCCACAGAGCTCACGGCTGATCTCGCCCATCCTGACCATCCGCACCTCTTCACCGTACTTTTCGCCGAACAGCGCCATCGCGCCCGCTTCAACAGCCGCCTGCACCTCCGTCAGCTCGGTCACTAATTGGTGATCGCTGAGAATCTGCGAGTTCACCCAATGCTGGATCTCGCGTAACTCGCCGTCGGTCACCGGCGCGGGATTCGTGAAGTCGAATCGCAGCCGGTCGGGCGCCACCAGCGACCCGGCCTGGCGGACGTGATCGCCCAGCGTTCGACGCAGCCCCGCGTGCAGCAGATGGGTCGCCGTGTGGTTGCGCATGATGTTGAAGCGTCGTTCGCGGTCCACGCGCGCCCCCACGCGCTCGCCCACCGCCAATTGGCCTCGCGTCACCTCGGCCATCATCACCACGGTGCCTTCGGGGTTCTTCAGCGTGTTGGTCACCCGGGCCGCGCCTGCGGGACCCTGCAGCGAGCCCGCATCGCCAACCTGACCGCCGGCCTCCCCGTAGAACGGCGTCTGGTCCAGCACCACCATGACCTGACCGTCCGCCGTCGCGGCGTCCAGCAATTCGCCGTCGCGGGCCAGGGCCACGATCGTACCCTCGCCCTCGGTCGCGAACTCGTATCCGAGAAAAACGGATTCGCCGAATCCTGACGGCAGAGCGAGTGCCTGGCCATCGGATTGCGCGGCCCGGCTGCGCGCCTGCTGTTCTTCCAGGGCGTCGTCGAAACCGGCTTCGTCAACATCCACGCCTCGGGCCGCCGCGATGTCCTTTGTAATGTCCGGCGGAAACCCGAAGGTGTCGTACAGCTCGAACATTCGCGCGCCATCCACCTGGCCGCCGCGTGGCACGTCGGCCAGCAGGTCGTCCAGCCGCGCCATCCCGGCGTCGAGCGTTCGGCGAAAGCGCTGCTCTTCGTCGCTCACCACGCTGCGGATGAAGTCTGCGCGCGGCAGCAAGTCCTCGTACCCTTCCTCGGACATCACGTCGATGGCCGTCTCGACCACGGGCGCCAAGGCATCCGACTCGATACCCAGCTGCCGCGCGTGCCGCACCCCCTGCCGGATGCTGCGGCGCAGGATGTAACCGCGGCCCTCGTTGCCCGGCATTACCCCGTCGCCGATCAGGAATGCCGCCGCCCGGCTGTGCTGGGCGATCACTCGCAGTGAACGCCCGCTCTCCTGGTCGGCCTCGTAAGTCAACCCCGCACGGCCTGCGGCCTCGCGCAGAAGCGGCCACCACGTGTCCGTCTCGTAAATCGAGTTCACGCCCTGCAGCACCACCGCCCAGCGCTCCAGGCCGGCCCCGGTGTCCACGCCATGCTGTTCCAGTGGCGTCAACTCGCCGTCCGCCGACATGAAGTACTGGTTGAACACCAGGTTCCAGATCTCCAGGTAGCGCTCCGGCGCAAGCAACGGCCCCACGTCCGGCAGGTCCGGCCGTAGATTCACGTGAAGTTCGGTCGTCGGTCCGCAAGGACCGCTATCGCCGGTTGGCCCCCAAAAGTTGTCCTCGCCCGCGTAGGCAATACGCTCGCGCGGATGTCCGAGGTCCGCCCAAATGTCCGCCGCCTCCTCGTCGCGCGGCACCCCGGGGCTGCCTTCATAGACGGTCGCCCAGACCCGCTCGGGTTCGATCCCGATTACGTCCTGCACCAGCTCGCGCGCCCAGGTGATCGCCTCCACCTTGAAGTAGTCGCCAAAGCTGAAGTTGCCGAGCATCTCGAAAAACGTCAGGTGACTGAGATCACCAACCTCGTCCAGATCGGTCGTTCGAAAGCACTTCTGCACAGTGGCGATCCGCGAATAGGGCGAGGGGCGCTCGCCGCTGAAATAGGGCTTGAATTGCTGCATGCCCGCCGACGTCAGCAACACGCTCGGATCGCCCACCGGCACCAGCGATGAGCTGGGCAGCACACGGTGCCCGCGCTCGGCGAAGTAGTTCAGGTAGTGGTCGCGAATCTCGGCGGTATTCATCGGGTGGTCCCCAGGCGGGCCAGGCCCGCAAAACAAAGAAAGACCGACGGAAGCTGCCTCCCGATCAGCCTTAGAGAATGTGCGAGCCGTGGGCTATGCCTGCGCTATCAGAGGTCCTCCATTGGTTGCTCGGCTTCGGGACGCATCACGCTGAGCGCGAGTCCCGCCACCAATCCGATCGAAAATCCCAGGATCAGCTCGGCGAGCCGGACTACCATCGCCCGACTCCCGGGGAAGCTGTCGTGCTTGAAAAAGCTAGCACAGAATTCGGCGGCGAATCGACATCAACCGCACCACCGCGCCGCAACCGGATGGCAAATTTACGTCAGCACGAGGTGCGCAATCAGCAAACCCACCACGCACCCCACGAACGCCCCGAGTATCGGCAGCCCGCCAAGCGCCATGTAGGTCGCGCCAATCGCCCCGGCGGCCAGCGCGCCTCCCGTGAATCCGGCAACGCCAAACGGCAAGTAAAAGAACCCGGAATTCTGGCGCCGACCCACGACCGCGTGAAACGTAAAGCTCACAAAGGTCGCCAACAGCAACCCCAGGTAGACGGACGGCGGAATCTCAACAAGCACATCCATGCCTAGCTGACTCCTGTCGGTGCCGGCGGTACAGTTCGCACCGCCCGTATGTGCCGAGTGATCGCCTCGCCGGCCTCCGAAACCTCTGCCATTGTCGTTTCCCGACCGACGGTGCAGCGCAGGGAGCCGCGCCGAAACCTCTCCGGCAATCCCAGGGCTTCGATCACGTGCGACGGTTCCAGCGAGCCCGACGTACAGGCCGCCCCGGTGGACACGGCAATCCCCGCGAGATCCAGTCGAATAAGCAGCGACTCGGCATCGACATCCCCGAACGCAAAAGGTGCAAACGCTGGCAGGCGCCGCTCGGACGCGCCCGTCAGACGAACCTCCGAGCACCCGGCCGTCACGTGCTCGATGAGCGCGGTGCTCAGCGAGCGCAGGTGCGTTGTGCGTCGTTCTCGTGCAGCCTCGGCACGCGCCAGCGCCTCGCCCAGCCCAACGATTGCCGGCACGTTCTCGGTCCCCGCCCGGCGGTCACGTTCCTGCGCCCCGCCAAAAGCCCGTCGCTCCACGTTCACGCCCTCGCGCACGAACAACGCGCCGGTCCCCTTGGGGCCGTAGAGCTTGTGCGCGGACAAACTTAACAGGTCGACGTCGAGCAGATCAACATTTATGTCGAGTTGACCAGCCGCCTGCACCGCGTCCGTGTGTACACGCGCACCCGCCTCGTGCGCGATCCGCGCAAGGGTTGGAATGTCCTGGATGGTCCCGATCTCGTTGTTCGCCAGCCCGATGCTCACGAGCACCGTGTCTGGACGAACCGCCGACTCCAGATCGGCCGGATCGACACGTCCCTCCGCATCAACCCCAAGCTCGGTGACGTCAAATCCGTCGGCTCGCAACGAGCGGGCGGCAAACAGCACGGCGTGGTGCTCGATCGCCGTAGTCACCACGTGACGGCCACGGGCCGCCTCCCCCTGGGCGACCCCGATCACGGCCAGGTTGTCCGCCTCGGTTCCGCCGCTGGTGAAGACCAACTCGCCGGGCTTGCAGCCCAGGACGCCGGCTACCTGCTCACGCGCAGTGTCCACGGCCTCCCGCGCGCGTCGCCCGGCCCCATGCAGGCTCGATGGATTGCCCGGTTCAGCCCACAGGTACGGCCGCATGACGTCAAACACCGCAGGATCCAGCGGCGTGGTGGCGGCGTAATCGAGATAGATGCGAGAACTGGGATTCGGCGTCACGTCGCCAGTATGCCCGCGTTATGCCTGGCAATCGGCGCGCAGCGGCATGCGCCCTGACCCACCCCGAGGATTGCCGTGACTATCAGAAAGCTCATCTCCAAACGTGAGCTTTGTAACCCCAAACGTCCCATTTTCCCGTTACGCTAGTCCCCTATGCCTCGACAGTTATCACGACGAACCCTCGGCCGAGCGGCTGCCCTTGGTACCGCTGGCATGGTTGCGGCGCCGGCTGCTCGCGTCCTCGCCGAGATCACGGCCGCGACGGACGCCGCCATCGATCCGCTCTTCACCGACTTCGTCGATCGCGTAGGCGGAGTCAAGGTTGTCGGCAATCCTCTCTCGGAGCGTTTCGAGCGCAACGGTCGCTCAGCCCAACTCTTCGCCAACTTCCTGCTGGAAGCCTGGCCGGAGAACGCCGGCACGACATACGAGGTGCAGCCCGCCCTGCTCGGCGAACTAGCCTCGGGCGGCCGCTACTTTCGCCAGATCGCGCCGTTTCGCAGCGAGCCGACCGTGGAATACATCTGGCAGACGCGCCATTCGGTCCGCTTCGGCTTTCTGGAACTCTGGAAGCGCCTGGGCCGCGCCGAACTGCTCGGTCTGCCAATCTCCGAGGAAGTGCCTGAGGTCGGGGGAATCACGGCCCAGTTCTTTCAGCGCGGGAAATTGAGCTATCTCGCCACGCGCGACGTCCCCATCCAGATCGAACCCCTGGGAAGCCAATACCTCGCGTCACTCTCGGACGGACTTGACGCCAGCTACACCGTAGATCCCATCGCCCCACAATCGCCGAGCGCCGCAACGTCGCTCAGGGTCGCCGTAGCGAACACCGGCGATGACACCTGGGCGGCTTCGGGCGACGATGCCGTCACCGTGGGCGTTCGCTGGGCCGACTCGCACAATCCGAGCGCTCGCGCCACGCCAAACCCGCTGTCGCTAACCGACGACGTGGCGCCTGGCGGCTCCATAACCGTCGACATTGCCGTGCAAATGCCGACGGTCCCCGGGCCCTTTCGAATCCAGCCGGACCTGCAAATCGGCGGTGAGTGGTTCTCCTCCCGGGCCGTGCGCGCACCAATCGTTGACGCGCCAGTGCGACTGGACACGCCGGACATCAGGGTCGGACTCCTTGACATCAGCGACGACAACCCGGGCGTCGATCGGGCCACCATTTTCTCGACGGCGGGGCTGGCGATCAGCGACGAGGGCGGGACCGTGCTCGGGCAACTTGGCGCGGACGAGCGCGCGGTCATCCGGCGCGACATCCCGAATGAACGCCATTTGGTCGACCTCCCCGATGGCACCCGGCTTGCGACCGCCGGGAAGGTGTTGATCGATCCCATCGAGGAATCACTGCTGCGGCTCGAGGAAACGGCCCCACAGCGAACCTATCGGGGGACCATGGAGTTCGCCTGGCTGCCCAGCTACCAGAGCGCCTGGCTTGTCAACACGTTGCCCATGGACGACTACCTGTCCGGCCTCGTGGAGCAAAACGACACGATCCCCTGGGAAGCGCTGCGCGCGTCGGCTATCGCGTTTCGCACCTATGCCTACACCGTTCGCGCTGAGCGTCGCGCTCGCAACAACCTTTTCGACGTCGCAGCCTCCACCCGGCACACGCCCACGCTGTACACCCGCGATCAGGTCTACCACGGCTACGCCCGCGAACTTTCGGGAACCCGTCTGCGCGAGGCTATCCACGACACCAGGGGCTGTGTTCTCACCTACGAGGGACGTACCATTCACGCCGTGTACTTCTCACGCGCCGACGGCCGCACCCGTAGTTGGCATACGCAGTGGGGCGGCCAGCTCAAACCTTGGGCCGTAGCGGTTGACGACCCCTACAGCCGGGGCCAGACCTTGCTGGGCCACGGCATCGGGCTTCCGCTGCGCAGCGCCAACGCCATGGCCGCCGCCGGCGCCAATGGTGAGCAGATACTGGCGTCCTACTACACCGGCGTGGATTTCGAGCACGTCTATTGACCACGCAAACCGCCGGCACCGACCTGCTCGGACGCGACTTTCTCAGCCTTGCTGACCTGTCGCCCGACCAGCTCCGCTGCCTGCTCGATCGCGCCGCCCAGCTGAAGGAATGGCAGGCCGAGGGCCAGCCGCATCCGCTGCTGTCCGGCCTCAGCCTGGCGATGCTCTTTGAGAAGGCCTCATTGCGCACCCGCACGACCTTCATGGTTGGCATGTCCCAGCTCGGGGGCTTTGCGGTCGACCTGATGAATGAACACACCCAGATCGGCGTGCGCGAGTCAATCCCCGACATCGCGCGCAACCTTGAACGCTGGGTTGACGCCCTGATGGCACGCGTGTATGCCCACAGCACGTTGGAAGAGTTGGCCGCCTGGGCCGATATCCCCGTGATCAACGGCCTCAGCGATCTGACGCACCCCTGCCAGGCCCTGGCGGACCTGCTGACGGTCAGGGAGCACCTGGGTAATCTGGCCGGCCGCCGACTGGCGTACGTCGGCGACGGATTCAACGTCTGCAACTCGCTGCTCTTTGGCGGCGCCCTCACGGGCATGAACGTCCGCGTGGCCTCACCCGTCGGCTACGAGCCCGATGACGACATCCTGGAGCGAGCCCAGGAGATTGCCGAAGACGGCGGAGGCAGCATCGAAATCGGAAACGACCCGGCAGCCGCCGTGGAAGGTGCCGAAGTGGTCTACACCGACGCCTGGGTCAGCATGGGGCTGGAAGACGAGGCCGCCCAACGCCGGGAGGTCTTTGCCTCCTACCGCGTCGACGACGACATGATGTCGGTTGCGGCTCCCAACGCGGTATTCCTTCACTGTCTCCCCGCCCATCGCGGTGAGGAGGTCACGGACGCCGTCCTGGATGGCCCGCAGTCGGTCGTCTTCGATCAAGCCGAGAATCGCCTGCACACCCAGAAGGCGCTGCTCGTGGCGACCATGCGCGGCGACGCCGCGTTCGACGAGCTTGGAGCGTAGGTAGACTGAATAACCGTCGGCGGCGACGATAAGCGGCTCCCGTGGAACAGCTTGAATACCTTGCAGGTGAGTTCGACTTTGGCGCCGCGATTCAGATTTTGCTCGTCGCCCTCCTGTTCAATGCCGTTCTCTCGCTGATCCGAGGCACTCAGGCTGATCAGCTGCTTCGCGGCCTGCTGGTCGTCGCCGTCGGTCTCTTCGTCATTGGCCGTGTACTCCAGCTTGAACTCATCAACTGGATATTGGACCAGGGTCTGTTGGTGGCAACGTTTGCCTTGATCGTGGTTTTTCAGCCCGAGTTACGGCGCCTGCTGGAGCGCGTCGGCCGTACCGGGACGCTCGTGGCGCATCCGTTCGGACTGGTGACGCCTGAGCAGACGCAGCAAATGATCGGCGCCGTGGTTGGCTCGGCCGAGGAACTTTCGGCCCGGCTCTGGGGCGCCCTCATCGTGGTACAGCGCCAGGGCGGTCTGGACGAATTCGCCAGCACCGGCACGCGCCTGGAAGCCAGCCTTTCGCGCAATCTGCTCGTCACCGTCTTTCATCCTGGCTCGGAACTGCACGATGGTGCGATTCTGGTCAACGGCACCGAAGTCGTCGCCGCGCACGTCATGCTCCCGCTCAGCGATGAGCTGGGGCCCCAGGATCATGTGGGCACTCGGCATCGCGCCGGTCTTGGCATAACGGAAGCCACGGACGCCGTTGCCGTGATCATCTCCGAGGAAACCGGCGGAATCTCAATGGCTATGGACGGGCGCCTGGAACGTCATCTCACGCCGGACCAGTTGCGACGCCGGCTCGAAACCGCATTTCGCGTGCAGACGCGCGGTGCGGGCCTGCAGGGCCTCCCCGCCTGGATCTCGCGCAGTAGGTGAACGTCGCCGAGCGCCGGCGGGCGCGGCGCATCATTCTCGCGCGCCGCTTCTTCACTCGAACGCTCGGCATCCGCTTTCTCGTCGCCCTGTCGCTGTCCGCACTCGTCTGGGTGGTGTTGACGCTCGAGCGCAATCCAAACACCCAGGAACTGATTAACGACGATATCCAGGTCGACGAAGTCAACCTCGGCCCCAGCCTCGTGTTGGCTAGCCCGATGCAGCCAGTGCGAGTGACCGTTGGCGGCCCCCGCGAGAACCTGGGGCGCCTGACGGTACGTGACTTCTCGGCGCGCGTGAACCTGGCCGGCATCGGTTCCGGCGTCCACCAGGTCCCCGTCGAAGTCGCCGTCGCGGACGCGGCGACCGAAGTTGTCCGCGTCACGCCCGAAACCGTCACCGTGCAAATCGACCCGTTTGAGGTGCGCGCCTTTGAAGTCACGGCCCGGCTCGAGAGCGCGCCGGCCGTCGGTTTCAGCGCCGATCTCAACAACGTCGAATCGAGTCCCGCCAGCGTCCAGGTCAGCGGCGGGGCCTCCGACGTGGACGAGGTCGCCGCTGTGACTGTGAATCTCAGCCTTCAAGGCGCCACCAGCGACGTCTCAACCCAGGCGCTTTTGGTCCCGACCGATCGCAGCGGCAACGAAGTCGAGAACGTCCGTCTCGACCCGCAGACCGCGCAGGTTCGCGTTCCGATCACTCGTATTACCAGTCGCAAGCGCGTGCCGGTTCTCGCCGAACTATCGGGGAGCGTCGCGCCCGGCTTCTTTGTCCGCGAGATCAGCGTGGTCCCCACCACGGTCGAAATCCAGGGGCAGCCCGAGGACATCGAGCGAGTGAGCGCCGTTAGCACCGTCGCCCTCGATATTGACGGCGCACGCGGCGATGTCGAAGGCGATGTTGCGTTCGACAGCCCGGTGGGCGTCCGGCTGTTAAGTGACGAGCCGACGGCGGCCATTGTCGTCGTGGTGGAACCACTCGCCGATACCACCACCATCCAGGCGGCCGTGGTCGCAATCAATATCGACCCTAACCTGACCGCCGCCGTCTCCCAGGCCTCGGTTCAGGTCGTCGTCGGCGGCTCGGTTGAGACTTTGCAGGATCTGCGCGCTGGCGATGTCGTCGCTGAACTCGACGTGGCCAATCTGAGTCCCGGGCGACATCAGCTTCGTCCGGTGATCACCGTTCCACCCGGCCTTGACATCACCCAGGTCACCCCGCCGGTACTGACCGTCGAGTTGCTGCCTGACGACAGCGCGGCGCCCTCGCCGCAGAGCCGGCCGCTGCTTGGACCCGGCGGTGCGGTCGCGACGCCGACGCCAACCGTTCGGCCCACACCCACGGCAGGGACGCCGCCAGGGACAACGTCGCCGATTAACTAGCCACCGCGTCGGGACGCCGCACGAGCCACCGCGGCTTCGTATAGTCCCGACAGCGGCTCGGTCAGCTGCTCCCACGCGAGCTCCTGGACCGCCAGCGCGCGCGCCCGATTTGTAACGTCCACTGATTCGTCACTGGCCAGCGCGCGCAGCGCGGCCGCCGCCACGGCCTTCGGAGACGCATCCGCCGCCACGAACCCGGTCTCGTCGGCGCGGATGAACGTCAGCGCCTCGCCCACCGGCGTTGTCACCACTGGAACCCCGGCGTACATCAGGTCGATATACCGCGGCGAACACTTCGCCCGGTTGGCCACCGTGTCGGCCAGCGGCATCAGGGCCAGATCCACCGCCGCCAGCGCCGACGGTATGTCCGCAAACGGAAGCCATCCCAGAAACGACATCCGATCGGCCAGGCCGGACACACGCATGTCCGCCGCCAGGTCGCGCTCCTGCCCGAACTTCCCAGCTCCCAGCACCAGGAATCGCGCGGACGCCGACTTAGCCGCAATCGTCCGAATCACGCTGGCCCAGTCCTCGAGCTCATAGTCAAAGAACCGCGTGTAGATCAGGATGAGGCGCTCCCGGCTTCCGATCCCCAGCGACCGGCGGAACGCGCTACCCACCCGATCAGACTCCCACGCTTCGTACGCCGCCGGATCAAAACCGTTCGGTATATGCAACCGCGGGCAGTCGGGAGCGACGTCGCCCGCCCGATCGGCCAGCAGTCGGCTGGCTGCCGTGAACGCATCGCAGCGCCGCATCCCCAGGCGTTCCTGGATCTCGAACAATTCCACGAGAGGTCGCGGGTAATCCTCGTTCCGGCTCCAGCCCTCGCGACCCTCCCAGTCGTCCAGGTCCAGCACGATGGCCGGTCGGTCGCGCATCCGCGCGACCAGGGTTTGCGCCAGCCCCGACACTGCCTTCGGCTTGAACACATGCACCAGGTCGGGACGCCACGCAGCCACCAGGTCGGCCGCCGCCCGAGCCAGCCGCCACTGGGTCAAGGCAGCGCCAATCAGCGCCGTGCCGTCAAACCTCGGACGTGGCAAGCACATCACTTCCACGCCGTCGTCCTCCCACTCGCGCCCGTAGGTGGCGGGGTCGTCATAGGGCGGCACGATCACGCGCACCCGGTGCCCAACCGCCGCCGCCGCGCGCGCCATCGGCATCAGGCGCCGACCCGTCGTGTTCTTCGGCGCGAACCCAAACGGCGCGATATACACGGCGTACATCTGGCTACCGGCGCCGACCGCGCAGCTCCACGGCTGCTGCACCCGCGACAAGCGCGCCCAGGCTGATGAGCGATACGACCCGACCGACCTCAAAAGGAACCGACCGGTACCTGAACTCGACCAAATGGTCCCCGGCTTCTTGAACGAGCACGGCCCGGTGCCCGACGTTCGCTTGCCACACTGGCCGTTCCACGCCGTTCACGTACGCCCGCCAGCCGGGATACGGCGCATCCGGCAGTACCAGCACGCGTGGACCTGCCGTGCGAATCCGCAGACTCACGCGCTCTGGCGCCTCCACCAGCGACACCACGTCATCAGACGCCGATCCGTCCGGAACCCTGGACGGCCGAAGGGCCGACAATGCATCGACGAACTCAGCGTTTACCTGTCCTGCCGATGCGGACGGTCCAAGCAGTCCGACGGCACGTGCCGCCTCGCCGAGCACGCCCCAGCGCGACGGCTCATCGCCGGCGGCCGTCAACACCACCGCCCCGTCAGGAGCGAAGTCGAACCCGCCAACGAGCTCGCGAGCCTCTGCCCCATCCCGCGCCAGCCGAACATCCGACACCAGCCAGCCCCTTGGCCCGTCTGTTCCCCTGCGCGTCACCACCACCTCGCCGGCCCGCCGGCTCACGGCTGCCCCTTCGGACCGCAGTGCCAGGGGCGTTGAACCGCCGTCGCTATGCAGCAACGTCAGTCCACGCAATTCGAACGGCGGCCCTTCGGCGGCAACCATGATCCGGCGAACGTCCATTGGCCTCTCGAACATAGCCCGGCTCACGAACGACGGCCGATCCAAACCCCTTCGCACCGACACCAGGTGCCCCGGTCCCAGCACGACGCGCTCCGGGCGATTCTCGCGACGCACGAGCGGCAGCGACACGGTCATCCCGTCGGTCCCGTTCAGGTCTACGCGGCCGGCCGGCCCGGCCTGACCGTCCGGCGCGGCATCAATCAGAACCGCGACTCCAACCACATCCTCCACATGCACCTCGTCAACCCGCCCGTTCGCATCGATCCGCCGCCAATAGCCCAGGTCCAGTGTCCCCGCCTCCACGTCCAGCATCGTGTCCGGGCTCTGAATAATCGTCTGCACCCCCAACCCGTCCAGGACTCGGTCGGGCGGAATGTCCGTGAGCGCCTGTTGTATCAACAGATCCGGCGTGGCCCCCGTGCCGGGCAACAACAGGTCGCGAAACTCCACGTAGCTTCGCAGCGGTAAGACCCCGCCGTCATAACCGTCAGCGCTTGCCAGGCCATAAGCCATCCCCAGGTTGGGATTCATAATGGAGGAATTCTTCAGCGTCACCAGCAACTCGCGATACGACCGCTCGCCCAAACGGTTAAACCACGCCTCGGCCAGCTCCGCGCGCACCGGCTGGCTGATCTCAAACGAGGGGTTCGCCAGGCTCAGCACCCGGCCGTCCCAGCCGTCGGCGCTCAGGGCAGCCGCCACGTGGCTGTCGGCGGCAAACGCCTCCGCCGGCACTGCCTGGCGCACAGGCCCAGGCCCCGACGCCACCGCCAATTCGACCACCACCACGGCGGCGGCCGCCCACCGCGTCCACGGCCACGGCCACGCAAAGGCCGCGGCCAGCAACACGAGCGTCAGCAGCCCGGCCACAATCCATGGCCGGGAAACGACTTCGCTCACGGGATGTACAACCCCGGCAGTCGCCAGGGCGAGTCCCACCGCGGCCAACCCTGCCCCTGGGGCTATCCAATGCCTCCACGCGCCGACGTCGAGGCGCGACTGCCCCAACGTCTGAGCGCCCTGCGCCGCCAGCAGTGCCGCGGCCAGGATTCCCAGCAAGAGCCATCGTGGCGGCACGCGGAACAGGTCAAACCCGGGAACCAGCCGGTGCGCCACCGTAAACAGCGGCGTCGCCGGCCCGACCGCCAGGAGCAGAGTGACCGTCAGCGTTCCAACCAGCAGCAGAGTCCGGGCCCGTCGCGGATGCGCTGCCACCCCAAGCACGGCCAGGATGATTCCACTCAGCCCGATGTGGGCGACGAACTCCGTGCTTGAGGGCAATCGGGTAAACGTCGGCAGCACCGCGCTGAGAAACTCCTCCCCCGGCAGCGAAAACGACGCGGCTTCGTGCAGCGGCAGTCCGCCGGAACGGATCCCGTGCCGGGAGAGTTCCAACGTCGGCAGTAGCTGCGCCGCCGCCAGCACAACGCCGCCGGCCCCGGCCGCCCCCCACGCCAACAGCCCGCGTCCTGCGCCAAGCGCTCGCCCCTGCCAGCTGCTGCCACCACCGTCGCAGCCCACGGTCGCCGCGTACACCAGCCCAAACAGCAGGCTCATGTACGCCACTTGCGGGTGTCCGGCCAGCATCATCAGCGCGGTCACCGCCGGCAGCGCCATCCACGCCCTTCGTTCGCCCGCAAGCGCGCGGTCGATCGCCAGCAGCAGCCAGGGCAGCCAGGCCGTTGCCGAAACCTGGTTCACGTGGCCCGACTGCGCGACGAAGTAGCCTCCGAAGGCGAACACCGCCGCCCCCGTCGCCGCCGCGGCCCAGCCCACCCGCAGTGTCACGCGCGCCAGTGCCAGCGTTCCTGCCGCCGCCCACGCCACATGCAGCACCAGCGTCACGCTCATGGCCCGCTCGGCACTCAGTCCAAGCAGCAGCCAGTTCGGCAGATAGAGAACGGCCGCCTGTGGATTCGCCAGGAACGGCGCTCCCATGAACAGGTCCGGATTCCATAGCGGAATCCGCCCGGAGCGCAAACCGTCGAACGTCGCCGCCCAGTACGGGTAGAAATAGGTCTGTGTGTCATAGCCGGCCACCACCAGACCCTCGAAAATCAGGCGGCTATAAATCAGCAGCAATCCGACCAGCAGCAGCGCTGCGGCCAACAGCGGCGCTCCAAGCGAGCGGGGAACGTGCCCACGCAGTCCCCGGGTCACAGCGCCCCGCATGGGGGTCGAGTGCGCCTCCCTAAATCTCTTCGGCCAGGATGATCGCTTCGGCGATATCGCGCATCGAGCGACGCCGGTCCATGCTCAACTTCTGAATCCGCTTGAACGCGTCCGGCTCCGAGAGTCCCAGCCGGTTCATCAGCAGCCCCTTGGCCCGTTCCACCACCTTGCGTGTCTCCAGCTGCTCCGTCAGGTTCTGCACGTCGCGGCTGACCGCCTCGAACTCGCCGTACCGGGAAATCGCCACCGCGATCGCGGACTCGAGGTCGCGGTCGCGCAGCGGCTTGAGCACGTACCCGATCACTCCCACGTCGCTGGCCCGATCAACCAGCTCGCGCTCGCCGTGCGCCGTCACCAGCACCACCGGCGCGATGTGCTCGGCCGTGAGCGCGCGCGCCGCCTCGATCCCGTCCACCCCGGGCATCTTGATGTCCATCACCACAAGGTCTGGCCGAAGTTCGCGGGCCATTTGCACCGCGCTCTCGCCGTCGCCGGCTTCACCCACGACCTGGTGACCCGAGGCCTCCAACCGCTCCTTGAGGTCGAGCCGGATTATTGTTTCGTCCTCGGCGACGATGACTCGCAAGCTCAAGCGAGCTCCTTTCCGATGCGTCCCTGCCCGCGCGCCAGGCGAGCGTATCGGCAAGCCTACCAGCGACGCCTCTCGAGCCCGGACGCCGCCTAAGCCCGGCGGCGGATTGACCGCGGCTTGGTACGACATCTAGTATCCGCCGGCTGCGGCGCCCCACATGTGCGATACCACGCGCCGGTTGGACCCGCACCATTGGTATAGCTGCCACGATTTCGGAGATCGCCGCGTGAACGTCACCTGCCTCCAAGAGAACCTGAACCGCGGGTTGAGCCTCGTGAGCCGGGCCGTCGCCGCCCGGAGCCCCCTGCCCGTGCTCAGCAACGTCCTGCTGGCGACGGAAGACGGCGGGCTCAAGCTCGCCGCCATGAACCAACAAATGGCGATCTCCGTCTGGACGGGCGCCAGCATCCAGTCCGAAGGCGCCATCACCGTCCCCGCGCGGCTCCTCTCCGACTTCATCGGCCAGCTGCCCGAGGGCGTCGTCGCCCTTGAACTCGACGCCGAAACCGACACCCTGGAGGTCTCCTCCGGACGTTTTCGCGCCAAGATGAAGGGCATCGACGCGGACGAGTTCCCCCCAATCCCCGAGGGTGACGCGGAGCGCGAGCTCGAAATGCCCACCAGCGTCTGGACATCCATCATCGAGCAGGTCGTCGTAGCCGCCGCCCAGGACGACAGCCGGCCCGTCCTTGCCGGCGTCAGCCTTACCTTCGGACCCGACTACGTCGAACTGGCCGCCGCCGACGGTTATCGCCTGGCCGTCCGTCGCGCCGCCGCCGAAACAGGACTGTCCGAGCCGACCCAGATCGTCGTTCCGCGCGCGGCCATGGTCGAACTCTCCCGCATCCTTACCGATGACCCCGGCGCCGTCACCATTGGCCTCACCGCCAACGCCTCCTCGGTCCGCTTCAGCACCAGGGCCGTGTCCCTCGTCTCCCAGCTCATCGACGGCCAATTCCCGGCCTACCAGCAGCTGATCCCCGACACCGACAACATGGAAACGCGTGTCGTCGCGGACACAGCCGCCGTCGCCCAGGCCACCCGCATCGCCGCCCTCTTTGCCCGCGACGGCCAGAACGTCATCAGGGCCACCATCGAAGGCAACGATGACGGCGGCCGCCTGGTCCTGTCCGCCAATTCCGCCGAGCTCGGCGAAAACCAGGGCGAGGTCGAAGCCGAAGTCTTCGGCACAAACACCAGCGCACAGATCGCCTTCAACTACCGATTCCTCACCGACTGCCTCGGCACCGTCAGTTCGGAACGCGTCTCGCTGTCGCTGGCTGGTCCCACAAGTCCCGGTCTGGTCCGCCAGGTCGACAAAGATGGCGACGACATGCCGTCCTTCAGTCACGTCATCATGCCCATGCACACGGTGTCCTAGGTCGGCGCCATTCCTGCACCTGCCGTCGTTGCGTCCCTATTCAGGCTGAGCACCCGGGCGTGACCGCCAACCCGCGCTGGACGACCCAGCGCCCACCGGTCATTGGCGCGCGCGCCATGATCTCCAGCGGCCACCCCCTGGCAACCGAAGCCGGCCTGCGTACCCTGCGCAGCGGCGGCAACGCGTTCGACGCCGTCATCACGGCCGCCGCCGTGATCGCCGTGGTCGAACCCGGGACCAACCACGTGGGCGGGGATGTATTCGCCCTCTGCCTCCCGGCTAGCGCCGAGGACCCCGTCGCGATCAACGCCAGCGGCCCGTCGCCCGCCGGGCTCACGCTTGATGATTTCGGCGACGAGATCCCCCCGGTCGGCCTCAACGCGGCCACCGTTCCTGGCGCCGTGAGAGCCTGGGAGACCATTCTCGACCGCTGGGGCTCGATGAGCCTGGCCGACGCCCTCGGTCCAGCCATCGAATACGCCCACGGCGGCGTTCCGGTTGATCCCGATACGGCCCAGGCCATCGCAAACGCCGGTCCCGCCCTCGCCCAGTTCGCCGCCAGCGCGCACAGCTTCCTGCCCACCGGCGCCCCGCCCCGCCCCGGCTCGCTGCTTCGCCAGCCTGACCTCGCGAATACGCTGCGACAGATCGCCTATGGCGGGGCCGACGCCTTTTACGAGGGTCCATTCGCCGAGGCGCTCGTCCGCGCCTCGTCCCGCGACGGCGGCGCGTTTACTCCCCGCGATCTCGCCGCCTACAACTGCGAGATCCTCCCGCCCTTGCGCGCCTACTACCGCGGCCTTGAAGTCCTCGAGCAGCCCCTCCCCTCGCAGGGTTTTCTCCTGCTCGAGCAGCTCAACATCGCCGAGGGCTTCGAGATGTCAACGCTCGAGTTCGGCAGCGCCGACGTCCTCCACCTCATGGCCGAATGCAAGAAAGCCGCCTTTGCCGACCGCCTCGCCCACGTCGGCGATCCGAACTGGAGCGACATCCCCATCGACCGGCTGCTCGGAAAGGAGTTTGCCGCGCAGCGGCGCATGTCCATAGACCCCGTCCGCGCCGCCCAGCACGTGTCGGCCGGCGATCCCAGCGCCGTCGGCGGCGACACCACCGCCATCTCCGCGGTCGACGAAGCTGGCAACGCCATCACCTTCATTCAGAGCGTCTTTACCAGTTTTGGCTCGTGCTACGTGGTGCCTGGAACCGGCGTCCTGCTCAACAATCGCATGCGCGGCTTTTCGCTGGATCCCGCCAGTCCCAACGTGTTCCACGGAGGCAAGCGGCCGATCCATACCCTCAACACCTTTATGGTCAAGCGTGAGGACCAACTCCTGCTACTCGGCTCCTCGCCCGGCGGGCAATACCAGGTCCAGACGAACTTCCAGGTCATCTCCAACGTGTTTGACCACGGCATGCACTGGCAGGCCGCCATTGACGCGCCCCGCTGGTACCACGACGAGGACACCGGCGACCTCATGCTCGAAGACCGCTTCGATCCCGCTGTTATCACGGACCTCGAAAACCGCGGCCACTCCGTCCGCCGTGAAGCGCCCTTTAGCGTCTATTCGCGCGCCCAAGGCGTTATGCTCGACCCGGATACGGGCGCCCGGATCGGTGCCACTGACCCGCGCTGGCACGGTCAGGTGCTCGGGTTTTAGCGGCGTCCGCAAATATGTGCTGCCCGCATCGGACTCCGCGTCGCTCAGGCTGAGTTGAGGAGCCGCGTGTCCAACACGACTGACCCGCCATCGCCGCAGCCCATCGGGAACGCTCGCACCTGGCTGGTCCTCACGATTGCCTTTTTCTCCGGCATGTCGGTGCTGGCCGTTGAGATCAGCGCCGCGCGCCTCCTCGCCCCCTTCTTTGGTACCAGCATCATCATCTGGGCCGTTGTCATCGGCCTGACCCTGCTCTATCTGTCCATCGGTTACTGGATCGGGGGACGCCTGGCCGACCGGCGGCCCTACGAGAACACCCTCTATCACATCGTCGGAATCGGCGCGTTTCTCGTCGGCCTTGTGCCGTTCATGTCCAAGCCGGTGCTGTCCGTGTCGTCGCAGGCCATCGCCTCCCTGAATGGCGGTCTCTTTTTCGGCTCGCTCGTCGGCGTGCTGTTGTTGCTCGCAGTCCCGCTCACCCTGCTGGGCATGGTGTCGCCCTTCGCCATCCGCCTGGTAACCAGCGACGTGCGACAGGCCGGCAAGCGGGCCGGCCAGGTGTTCGCCGTCAGCACGGTCGGCAGCATCCTCGGCGCGTTCATTCCCGTCCTGCTGCTGATCCCAACCGTCGGCACCCGTTCGACCTTCCTGATCTTCGCCGTGCTGCTGCTGGGCCTGTCCGTCGTTGCTACCACGCGCCTCTATCGCCGACTTCTCTACGTCGTGCTGCTCGCCATTCTTGTCGTGCTCTGGGTTGCGGTTGACCCCGGCCCCGTCCGTCCCGCCGATGGCCTCTTGGTGGAAGGCGAGTCCGCCCTGCAATTCTTTCAAGTTATCGATAGCCCCAACATTGGCCGCCGCCTCGTCCTCAACGAGGGCATCGGCACCCACTCCATCTACCACCCCGACCGCCTGCTCACGAACGGTCCCTGGGACTACTTCCTGCTCGCGCCATTCATCGGAGGGCAGCAACCTGACGACGTCGATTCGCTCCTCATCATCGGCCTTGGTGGCGGCACCGTTTCCAAGCAGTACACAACAATCTTCGGTGACGACGTCGCCATCGATGGCGTCGAGATCGACGACCGCGTCATCGACCTCGGCCGCAAGTACTTCGACATGAACGAACCTAACCTCACGACCTACGCCGAGGACGGCCGAACCTTCCTCCAGCGCGTCGACCGGCGCTACGACGTCATCGCCGTCGACGCCTACCGCCAGCCCTACATCCCCTTCCACCTGGTCACGCAGGAGTTCTTCATCGCAGCCCGCGAGCACCTGACGGACAAGGGCGTCGTGGCACTCAACGCCGGCCGCACCGCCTCCGACTTCCGGTTGGTCGAGGTCCTGTCGGAAACGATGCGCTCCGTCTTTCCGCACGTCTACGTGATAGATCTGCCCTCCGGCTTCAACAACAGCCTTGTCTATGGCTCGCTCACGCCGATCACGGGCGACCAGGTGCGCGCTGCAACGGATGGCCTGCCCTGGCTGGCCGAAGTCGCGGAGCGTCCCTGGGAACTTCGCGAAGTCAACCGCGCCGAAACCGTCTACACCGATGACCTGGCGCCGGTCGAGCGCCTGATCGATGACATCGTCGTCCGCGAAGCGCTGCACGGCGCGACCGGCCGCGACCGCTAGGTCGGGACAGGTTCGAAGCGCAACATGACGCGGAATACCCAAAGCGCACCAGCAGGAGCGTCGCGCCCATGTCCTCGCTGATTCCCGGGCTTCATCCGGCCACCGTCGCGCAGGTCGACGACCTCGTGACCTATCTCGATGCGGCGGCGGCGGCTGGCTTCCAGGCCGCCGACTTCAGCATGCCCCACGCCCGCGCGCTCGAGACCAACTCCGGGCGTGACGCCGTGATCGAGGCCTTTCAGTCCCGCGGCCTTCAACCGGGCGCCTGGGGTGCCGGCGCGCAAGTCATCGGCTCCTACGCCGACTTTGACGCCAGCCTGGGTGAGGTGGCGGACAACGCCGCCCTCGGAGCCGCCCTCGGCGCTCGCGTTGCCGCCGTCGTCGTGCCCAACCGCGTCGACATGCCCCGCGAAGAGATGTTGGATCTGCTCGCGATGCGCATAGGCGACGTAGCCGACACCGCCGCTGGCGAGGGCGTCGCCCTCAGCCTCGAGTTCATCGGCCCGAACATCTGGCCCGAACAGCCCTACGAACTCTTCTCCGGCATTCAGGGCACGCTGGATCTCATCGAGCGCATCGGCCGCGTCAACGTCGGCATCCTCTTCGACACATACCACTTCCACTGCGGCGATAGCGAACTGGCCGATATCGCCGCCGCTGGCCGAGCCATCAACCACGTCCATCTCAACGACGCCCCGCCCGGCGACCCAACCACCTTCGATGACTCGGTGCGACGCCTTCCCGGTGACGGCGTGATGGATCTGTCGGCAATCCTGGCCGCCCTCCAGGCCGCGGGCTACGAGGGCCCCGGCGGCGTTGAAATCTTCAACGACGACCTGCGCGCCTTGCCCGTCAGCGAAGGCGCCGCCCGCGTCGCCGCCGCCTGCCGCCGCGCCTTCGGCCTCCCCTAGCAACCCCGAGCCCAATCAGCAACTGATCAACTTGCGGCGGCGCAGCCTCCGGCGGCAGGCGTGAAGAGCAGGGAATCGGGCTACCTGTTGGACCCTCGTTGCACCGCCACCGCCCCCACCGCATCCTGTAGCAATATCCATCCGCCTACCTGAAAGTCGCGTGTCACGCATGCGTAGTCCGGCGCGCATTTCCCGGCGCCGCCTTGCGATTCTTCTGTCCGCCGGAACCGCCCTTCTTGTTGCCGCCTGCGGTGAGTCTGAGTCACCGACGCCAACCCCCACCCCGGCCGCGCCCGCCGTTGCGACGCCTCCGCCTCCGACCACCGAAGCCACGGCGCGCGCCGCGTCAGCCGTCACGCCGGTGTCCGCAATCGTTGCCCCGTCACCGCCACCCCCCGCCCCGCTGTCCACGGCAGCACCTGAAGCCACGGTCGCTGCGCCTCGCCCGACCCGCGCACCGCGCACCGAAGCGCCAGCGGTTACGCCGGCGCCGCAGCCCACCACGCCGCCGCCCACGCCGACTCCCTCGCCGTCGCCCACCCCAACGCCACCGCCATTGCTTTCGCCGCTCACGGGTCTCGAAATCAGTCCCGATGCAAGAGCCCAGCGTGTCGTCGCGATCAAGTTCGACAACTCCATCGAGGCCCGACCCCAGAGCGGCCTCGGCGCCGCGGCCATCGTGTACGAGCACGTCACCGAGGGTTCGGTTACCCGCTATACCGCGTTCTTCCTGGACAGCGACCTGGAACGCGTCGGCCCGATCCGCAGTTCCCGCTTCGTCGACCGCGACCTCGTCCAGCAGTTCGACGCCCTCTTCGCCCACGTCGGGGCCAGTCCACCTGTCATGCGGGACCTGCGCAACTCCCCGGCGGCGGATCTCGATCAATTCTTTTACGACGAGACCACGCCCTACTACCGCGTGTCCACCCGTCCCGCCCCCTTCAACATGTACGCCAGTCTTCCCGCGCTGCGCAAAGTCGGCGCGGTTCGCCATCCCGAACGGCGCGAGATCCAGGGCTTTCGCTTCTACGAAAGCGAACCTGAAATCGGCCCCCTGACCCACCTCACCATTCCCGCCGGTCCGCGGCACGGATTCCAGTCCGAATACCTGTTCGATACCGATAGCCGACGCTGGCGACGCTCGCTCGGCGGCGCCCTGGATATCGACGCCGCCACCGGCCAGGCGTTGGAACTCGACAACGTCATCGCCCAATGGGTCCCGGCCCGCGTCACCCAGTACGACGAGGACCACCTCGGCAATAAGTCGGTCTGGATTGGAACCACCGGCGAGGGCCCCGTGTCCGTGTTCCGTGACGGCACGCGTTTCGACGGAACCTGGCGCCGCGCCGCCGAAACCGACGTCACCGAGTTCCTCGATGCTGACGGCTCCCCGATCGAACTCCGTCCCGGACGAACCTGGATTCACCTGCTGACCGGTACCGAAACCGTCGAAGCCGTATGACCGCCGCCCGCGTTCCAGCCACGGGCGGCCCGGGAGGAAGTACCAATGCCTGACCGGCCACTCGTCTTCGTGCCGCGGATGCACGAACACCGTTTCCGACCCTTCGTCCACGTCGTGGAGGAAGCCGGCGGCGAAGTTCTATTCGCCGACATAAGTAATTTCGGGGCGCGCCACGCCGCACTGCAACGCGCCACCGCCGGCGCCGTCGGCCTTGACGCGTTCAAGGCCGTTGACTTCGCCGCGGCCCCGCACCTGCGCGCCATCATCACCTGCACCACCGGCGTAGACCCGATCGACCTCAAGGCCGCCACCGAGCACGGCGTCATGGTCGGCAACACGCCCGACCTCTGCATCGAGGAAGTTGCCGACCACACCCTCATGTTCCTGCTGTCCTGCTACCGGCGCCTGCCGCGTACTGTCTATGAGGCTCGCTCGCAGGCGCCAACCCGCGAGGGTGCAATCGACGTCTCGGAGCACTGGCCGCGCCTGCGCGGCCAGGTGGCCGGCCTGCTCGGATTCGGCAACATTGCCCGCGCCGTCGCCACGCGCTGCCAGGCCTTCGGCCTGCGCGTCATCGCCTACGACCCCTACGTCGATCCCTCCGCTGCCCGGGAGCTCGATGTCGAGCTAGTCGACTTCAACCAGGTGCTCGCCGCCGCTGACTATCTCTGCGTCCATCTCCCGCTCAATCCTGAAACTCGCCACTGCCTCAACGCGGCGGCCTTCGTGCGCATGAAGTCCACCGCGTTCGTCATCAACACCGCCCGCGGTCCCATCATCGACGAACCGGCCCTCGTCGCCGCGCTTCAAACAGGGCAAATCGCAGGCGCCGGACTCGACGTTACCGAAGTCGAGCCGATCACCGCCGACAATCCGCTCTTGGAGATTCCGAACGCGCTCCTCACTCCGCACTCCGCCGGCTACTCGCAGGAGGCATCCCGCTGGGGACCGGAGAGCGCCCTCCGCTGTGCCGCCGAGGTCATCCGGGGCGGCCGCCCCCGCTCCATCCAGAATCCCGCCGTGCTCGACCGCCTCAAGACCTAGGCCGTGCGCCCGTGACCTCCTGATGCCTGTCCGCTTCACCGCCTATGGCGGCGCCGGAGAAATCGGGGGCAACAAATTGCTGCTCGAAGACGGCGACTGGCAGGTCCTCTTCGACTTCGGAATGTCCTTCAGCGCCCTCGGCACGTACTTCGAGGAGTTCCTCAAGCCGCGTACCGTGCGCGGTCTCTCCGACTACCTGCTGACCGGTTTGCTCCCGCCCCTGGAAGGCCTCTATCGAGACGACCTCAATGCCTTGCCCGAGCACGGCGCAATCTGGGATCGACTGCGAGACTCCCCGCCCAACCGCAACGACGTGAATCCACGCGCCGTCCTCCTCAGCCACGCCCACGCCGACCACGTCGGTTACATCTCGCTTCTCAGGCCTCACATTCCCATCGTGTCCGGAGGTCTCACCGCCGTGATCGCCAAGGCCATGCAGGACGGCGGCCAGAGCACCGACGACAGTCAGACCGTCTTCCTGCGCCTGCGCACTCCCAGGGACGGACTGCTCGTCACGGAGCCCAAAACTCCCTACCAACAGCGCCCTTGGTCGACGCTGACGAACGATCTCTGGACACCAGCAGCGGCGGCCTACTGGGCAAGGCGCTTTGCCAAGTCAGGCCCCGATCCCGTAACGACACCCATGGCGACCGGCGTAGCCGAGATCGACGGGCACCAGGTCCGCGCCTTCCCGGTCGACCACTCCATTCCCGGCGCTCTCGGCTTCGCGGTCGAGACCTCCGCCGGCTGGGTGGGCTACACGGGCGACATCCGCATGCACGGCCGCCACGCCGACCAGACCTGGGCCTTTGCCCACGCCCTGGCCGAACTCAACCTCGCTGCCCTCATCTGCGAGGGCACCCAGGCCGCCAGGCCACGTGGCGCTTCCGAAGCGGACGTTCGTGCCCGCGCCGTCGACCGAGTGTGTAGGACCGACGGCCTCGTCGTCGCCGACTTCGGCCCCCGGAACATCGAGCGCCTCCAGACCTTCCTCGAAGCCGCTCGCCTCGCGAGCCGCCAACTCGTCGTCCTTATGAAGGATGCGCTCCTTCTAAAGGCCATGCACACCGTCGATCCGGCAACACCCCTGCCGTCAGCGACGGATGGTCTCCTGATCTTCGACGACCGCCGAGCCACCACCACCGCCTGGCAGGACGAAGTGACCGATGAATTTGGGAGCGCCCTCGTAGACCCATCGGACATCGCGACAGACCCGGGAGGCTACGCCCTCTGCATGAGCTTTTTCGACGTGACCCGCCTGCTGGATCTCGGAGAAATGTCATCCGGTGCATGGATCTACTCGTCCAGCGAGCCCTACGACGAAGAATCGCACCTGGACATGCAGCGCCTTCGCAACTGGACGAATCTGCTGAGACTCGACTTCGTCGGCGGCGCGTCGGAGTCCGAGGCCGAAGCCGCCGGCTTCCACGCCTCGGGCCACGCCAGCGGCCCCGACCTCCAACGCTTTGTCGAAATCGTAAACCCACGCTCGCTCATCCCCGTCCACCTGCAAACCGACGGCCTGGATTTCTATCGCCAGACCTTCGAAAAGTCGTCCATCCAGCTTCGTGAGCCGCGCTGTGGCAAGCCAGTCACCATCGACTAAGTCCAACTAGCTATTGACGCGGCACGCTCCCACGCCCCACCATCGCCCAAACCGCCACACATCTCAGATCTCGGAGGCTGATGTCACGCCGCGTCATCGACTGCACCAAGGTTCTCAGCCACGGCGCCGCCGACGCATTCACGGCGCTTGAATTCGAACGCGTTGGCCAGCCGCAAACGTTGGCCCACCGCATCGAGATGGACGCCGATGTCGGAACCCACGTGCTGGCCCCGCGCCGCTACGCCCGCTGGGGCTCCGATCTGGCCGGCCTCGCTCCTGAGACCTTCTTTGGCGAGGGCCTCGTCGCCCACCTCGAGATCACGGCCGATGCCCCCGACATCGACTCAAATCGACTCGAAGACGCCTTCGGCCGCAACCTGGGCACCCGCGACATCGTCGTCATCGCGGCCCGCGGCAACGGGGTCTCCCCGTCGTTGACCGCCCAGGCCGCCCAATGGCTGTTCGTCCGCGGCGCCAAGCTCGTCGCCCTGGCCGAGGGAATCTCAATTGGTCGCGAACAGGAACCCGACGACGAACGCGTGATTCTCAGCACCCTCCTCGAAAACGACGTCCCCGTCGTTCGCGGCCTGGTCAATACCGAAACGTTGAGCACCGAGCGCATGGCCTTCATGGCCCTGCCCGCGCCCGCTGCCGACGTCACCGCCTGGCCCGTCCGCTTCATCGCCCTCGACCCCGGTCTCGACCCCACCCAGGAAATCGTCGAGATCGAGGCTCCGGTCGACCAGCCCGAAGCGGACATGGATCCCGCCGAAGCCGACGCCGTCCCCGAAGCCGCCGACCTGGAGGAGTCCGACTCCGATCCCAGTGCAGAGGCTGACGAGCCCGAACCTCAAGAGCAGGCGGAGGACGACCAATCGAGCGAAGCCGATGAACCCTCGTCAGACGATGATCCGGACGAAACCGACGCCACCCAGCGAAGCACCGAGGCCTGACGTCGGCCTACACGCAGGCGCAGCTAACGATTTGGAAACAGCAACTCGTCGCCGATGTGGATCACGTACGGCTCGTCGATGCCGTTCAGGTCGGCAATCTCCTCAAAGCTGTAGCCGTACCGGCTCGCAATCCCCGCCAGTGTGTCCCCACTCTGCACCGTGACCAGGAAATACCGCGCCGGCGCCTCGGTGTGCACGGGAACGGCCGTGGGCGTTGGTAGCTGCTCGAAGGGCCCTTCGGGCACCTCCAGATCAATCACGATCGGTTCCGGCGTTACCGGAATCACCGCCGGTGCCTGCGTGGCTGGGGTCGAGAAAGTGGCCGTCGCCGTGGGACGCAACACCTCGGGAATCTCCGCGGGACGCCGCAAGCTACGGTCGGCCAGCAAGATGAAGACCGCGCTCGCAATCAGGAGCGCGGCCACCGCCAGGCCCGCGTACGTGCCTGCGGCAGGGCGCTCAAACAAGTCGCCTGGCGGCTGGGCTCCGGACCCGCCCCCGGCCTGTGAGTGTTGCGCGGCCACCGCCGGTCAAGGTATCAGACGATGACCTGCGCAGGCCGCACCCCCATCCACGGTCCCTGGGAGCTCGGCGTTACCGACTCGCCCAACCTGCGCGACGTCGACTTCAACACGCAGATCGAACCGCCGGTCTACCCCCAGCTCATCCTCGACAGTCCACCCACCGGCCCCGCCTTCTACTGGTACCGCCGCAAGCTCGATGTCCCGACACCTCCGGACGGCCACCAGGCCGTCATCATTTTTGGCGCTGCCGACTGGCTTGCCGACGTCTGGGTCAACGACCAACACCTCGCCACCGGCCGCGGCGGTTACCTCCCCGTAGAAGCCGTGCTGCCCCCGGAAACCTACGGCCGCACCGTCACCCTCACCGTCCGCGTCTGGGATACCCCGGTCGAAGCGCCGGGCATCGTCACGCCCCCGGGCAGCCCACCAACCCGCGCCGCCTGGATCCCCCGCGGCAAGCAATTCTGGTACGGCGAGTGCTCCGGCCTGTGGCAACCCGTCTGGCTTGACCAACGCCCACCCAACCACATCACCGGCCTCCGCACCGACCTCGCCGATAACCTCCACACGGCTCGCCTCACCGTTCTGGCCAGCCCGGACACCCACGGCCACATCACCGTCACCGTCCGCGAAACAAGCAGCCCAACCCGGGCCTGGAGCGCCGAAGCAACCGGCGATCTCATCCCCGGTCTCGAAATCCTCCACCACTGGCCCGACGTCCAGCGGTGGGCCCCCGGCGCGCCCGCCCTCTACGACATCGACGTCACACTCGAGTCCGGCGGCCTCACCCACACCCGCCGCTTCACCAGCGGCTTCCGCCGCGTTGAGTCCGATGAACAGGAGCTCCGCCTCAACGGCCAGCCCCTCTATCTCCGCGGCGCCCTCGACCAGGACTACAGTCCGGTCACCGGCTACGCCTACCCGGGCGACGAAGTTCTTGCCCGCCGCTTTCAGATCGCCCGGGACGCCGGCCTCAACCTCGTCCGCTGCCACGTCAAGCTCCCGGACCCCCGCTATCTCGCTCTCGCCGACCGCATGGGCCTCCTCGTCTGGCACGAACTCCCCAGCTGGGGCCGCCCGCAACAACCGACCGAGGACTTCCCCGACTGGCTCGACGACGACATCACCGCCATGCTCCGTGGCGCCGCCGTCCGCGATGCCCACCACCCGTCGCTCATCGCCACTTCCGTCATCAACGAAGGCTGGGGCCTCGACCTCGTTGACAACGCCGACCACCGCCGCCGCCTCCGCCGCTGGGTCGCCGTCGCCCGCGACGCCGACCCCACCCGCCTGATCGTCGACAACTCCGCCATGCTCGGTGCCTTGCATCTCGACACCGACCTCGCCGACATGCACACCTACGCCGCCCACCCCCAGGGTGCGCGCGACTTCGGCGCCTTCGTCGACTGGCTCGCCGCGCGCCCGCCCGACCTTTGGGAACGCGCCGACGCCGACGCCCCCGCCAACCGCCCGGTGTCGCTCAGCGAATTCGGCATCTGGGGCCTGCCCGAAGACTGGCAACCCAGCGCCCCCTGGCTCCTCGCCTCCCGCACCTGGACCCCCGACCTCGCCTTCGACCAGGCCGGCTTTGGCGCCCGCTTCCAGGATTCCGTCGCCCGTCAGGCCTTCGACTCGCTCGACGACCTCACCGCCGCCACCCGACGGATCCAGGCCGAGGGCTTCCGTCAGCAGATCGCCCGCCTGCGCGCCACCCCCGGCCTCTCCGGCTTCGTCCTCACCGAACTCATGGACCAGGGCTGGGAAGTCAACGGTCTCGCCGACTTCCAATCCCGTCCCAAGCCCGTCGTCCAGGCCATGCGCCCCGTCGCCGATGAAACCGTCGTCCTGATCGAAGGTCTCCCCGGCTCCGCCTGGGCCGGCAGCCCGGTAACCGTCCGTGCCCTCGTGTCCGGCCCCCGCGCCTCCGCCGACGCCGAAATCGTCTGGTCGGTCTCCGGCGAACCCCGCCGTCGCGAAACCATCGCCATCCCCGCCGGTGTCGAACCCGCCGTCATCGACAACTTCGAATTCACCGCCCCCCTCATCGAGTCCGCCCGCACCCTGGGCATCCAACTTTCCATCCGCGGCCCCGGCCTCGCACTCCAGCAGCTGGAGCAAGTCCTCATCGTCCCCACCGACGCCGCCACCATCGACGGCAAGCTCCGTATCTACCTCACCGGCGTGTCGCACAAGAACCGCGTCGCCACCCTCGCCAACGCCCTGGCCGAAGCCGGCTGCACCACCCTCACCCAGCCCGTCCGCACCCAGGCCGTCGTCGTCGCTGGCGGCGGTGGCGCTGACGCTCGTGAGATGGTCGCCGGCGGCCTCCCGGCCCTTATCGTCGCCGACCTCGCAGACTCCCCGTTCCTGCCATCCGTCCCACGCACCGGCCGCTTCGCCTCGCATTGGTCCACCGGCTTCGACTGGATCGCACCGAAGCTCCGCGAAGGCCTGCTATCCGACCCACTGATGAGCACGCCCTTCGTCCCCAGCGCCGCCCCCCGCGTCATCCCCGCCATCGACGGCCTCGACCCGAGCGACGTCCTGATGGGAAACTTCCGCGGCTGGCTTGGCAACGAAGCCGCCATCACCGCCCAGGCCAACTACGGCAAGGGGAAAGTCGTCGTCACCACCCTCGGCCTCAGTCAGGCCGGCCGCGCCGACCCCCTGGCCCGCGCCCTCCTCGTCCGCCTCATCCAGTACACCGCATCCAAATCCTGCAACCCCACATCCCGGATCAACCTACCCGCCACCAACCTCTAACGACGCCTCGCTTCTCCTCTTCCCATTCTTCTCTTTCTCACTTCTCTCTCCTTCTTCAAGGGGGTGAGCGAGGGGACTTGAACCCCCAGCCTTCTGGGCCACAACCAGACGCTCT
>JAPPKM010000144.1 GCA_028874315.1 Chloroflexota bacterium | reverse complement strand
CGCGGGCCGGGCCGTCGGTCATGGCGGCGCTGTTGCGCTTGCGTGGATCGGACATTAAGGAGTCCTCATGGTTTGGAGACAGTGGCCGTGTTGGGCTACATGGTGGGGGCAGAAGCGTGGGGATTCAAGGGTGAGGACACGCGAAGTGTCGCGGCCGGTCGAGCGAGCGGAAACTCCTGCGCCTTCCGCGGCTAGCGGCTAGTCCTGGTGGAAGAGTTCCTCCAGCATCTGGAGCGGGACGAGGCCGGATGCGGTGTCGACGTCGAGGATGTCCGCGTGCTCGGCCTGCCAGCGGGCCTGGACGTCCGACTTGTCGAGGTAGGCGGAGGCGGCTTCCCAGTCGTCGCATTCCAGGAGGCCGATGGCGTGGTTCATGAAGAGGACGATGGTGAAGTTGCGGATTCCGGCCTTGGTGTTTTCGTCCTGCAATTCCTGCCAGACGGCGGCGTGGGTGCGGCGGTAGTCGTCGACCCGGTCGGGCTTGATGGGCAGAGCGAAGGCGATACGTTGCATGATGCGCTCCGGGAGACAGATACGACGCCTGGAAGGATGCGCGGATCACCGTGAATCGTCCACACACCTTTGCTGGAAACCCGCTGAACCGGGCCGAATATGAGCGGCGCGACGCGAGCTGGCTGACGGCGCGGGAACGGGATCCAAGCAGCTTGCTTCTGCCGCTGCGGAAGCTGGACGTGTTGCTGGAGGGGGAGGATCCGGCGCGGTTGGCGTGGGTCAGCGGTGATGCGGCGGCTGGACTGGATGGGCCGCGGTTTCTGCTGGGGTTGCGTGGTGGTGTGGCGCACTTTGCAGTGGACGTATCGGAGGACAACGAAGATCTGACGGAGGGGGACGGACGGCGGTTCGTGGACGTGCGGACGGCGGGGATGCTGCTTACGGCGGCGGACGCCGGGATTGCGGCGCAGGCGCGAGCGCAGGTGGACTGGCATGCGCGGCATGGCTTTTGCAGCGTGTGCGGCGAGCCGACCACGGCTCTGCGCGGCGGGCAGCAACGGACGTGTGGGAGTTGCGGGGCGGATCACTTTCCGCGCACGGATCCGGTCATCATCGTGGTGGTGACGGACGGGGATCGGTGCCTGCTGGGGCAGTCGCACGGACGGCTGTCGCAGATGCGGATGTTCTCGGCGCTGGCGGGGTTCATGGACCAGGGCGAGACCATCGAGGAGGCCGTGCGGCGTGAGGTGCTGGAGGAAGCGGGAATCCGGGTGGGGGCGGTGCGGTATCACTCGTCGCAGCCGTGGCCGTTTCCGTCGTCGCTGATGATCGGCTGTCACGCGGACGCGCTGACGACGGACCTGCGGCCGGACGACGTGGAGATGTTGTCCGTGCAGTGGTTCAAGCGCGAGACAGTGAAGCGAGCGCTGGCCGGCGAGGACGCCGAACTGCGGGTGCCGGCTTCGTTTGCGATTGCGCACCATTTGATCAGGGCCTGGGCCGAAGGCACGGCCTGACTGGCGCCGGCGTGCCGCCGTGCGGCCGCCCGGCAGGCGACTCCGCCCCGGTAGCCGCGGGTTGGTTAAATGTCGACCGCGATGCGGAAGCCGTGGCTCGCCAAGCGGCGGGTCGGATCGCCACGGTAGCGACGCGATGACAGCAGCTGATCCGGGCGCAGCTTGCCAAACGACCCGCCGCGCAGGATGCGTCGGTCGGACGTCGAGAACCGGTCCTGGCACCACTCGTTGACGTTGCCGCCCAAGTCGTAAAAGCCATAAGCGTTCGGCATGAATGAGCCAACGGGCGAGGTGAACAGATAGCCGTCGTTGAAGCGCGCGATACACGGCAGCGGGTCGTCGATCTGCTCGATCTCGGCCACCGTGCGGTCGGGATAGTAGTGCAGGTACTCATGTCGCAGCGCACGCATCGCGGCCGCGTTTCCGTGCCACTCCTCACCCTGATAGTTGCCCGCGCCGCGTGGTGGCGGCCACGACTGGCCCCACGGGAAGACGCCGGTTAGCCGGCAGTCCTTGCATGCGGGTTCGGCCGCTGGATTCTCCAGATGTCCGATCCCGACCGCGCAACTCCACTCGTGGTCGGTCGGAAGGCGGTGGATTCGGCCCTCGCGTTCGCTGAGCGAGGTACAGAACGCCTGCGCGTCGTACCAGCTGATGTTGCCCACCGGGTGGTCCGGGCTCTCATGCCGGAAGGACTTTGGTCCGTCGTATTGGCGGCCCGTGGCGACCCAATCTCTAATCCGCACCGGCCAGACGCCAAGTAGCACGGTCGTGCCCGGAACCGGCAGAAACTCCACGCCGAGCAACCTCCCCGCGGGCTGGCGGTGCGCCGTCAGGCGCGAGTCTGTCTTGTGGTACCGGCGACTTGCAACAACTCCCAGGATCCCGTGCAGCACCCGTGATTCGATTGCTTGCTGCGGAGCTGCGGGTGCCAGCGTCCTTTGTGATCACGCACCACCTGATCAGGGCGTGGGCGGAGGGCTCCTCGTAGAGCCCGGCCGCCAGTACTGAAGTCAAAGTTTGGGTATGTCAATCCAGTGGACGAAATCATCCCGGCCGTGCGCTGGAAGCGTGTAGATTGAAGAGTGATTGCGAGTCCGCGGGCGGAGCTGTGATCGTGGTCAGATCCCTAAGTACGCGTGCTGTTCTCCTGGTTGCCGGCTTTGCGCTGGCGATGGCGGCGATGGACTGCGGAGCCGAGGCGCCCGCGCCGACCGAACGAATTGTGACCGTTCCGGTTGAAGTCGAGAGGATCGTCGAAGTCGAGCGGGTGGTAACGGTGGCGGTCGAGGTCCCGGTTGAGCGAGAGAAGATCGTCGAAGTCGAGCGCGTTGTTGAAGTGACGCCGCAGGCGACGGCGGCACCGGCCGCAACTCCCGCGGCTCCCGCCGGACCAGCCATTTACAAGATGGGGCTGTTCGAGGATCCCATCTCGCGAAACACCTGGAACTACCTGGGCGGTCCTGCCGGGTCGGTGTGGACCGGGTACGTGATCGGCGGCTATCACACCTCGCTGTACGGCTATTCGCCGCAGCGGTTCGACTGGGTGCCGGCAGTGGCCGACGGGCTGCCGACGGCGCTGGCCAAGGAAACGGTTGACGGGACCGAGTTCTGGACGACCGAAGTCTCGATCAAGCAGGGCGTGGAGTGGAGCGACGGGGAGCAGCTGACGGCGGACGACTTCGTGTTCACGCTCAGCACGGTCCGGGAACTCAACCTTGGTTCCAACTGGGCGTCGCTGGTTCACCCGGCGTTCGTGGATCGAGCGGAAGCGCTGGACGACCACCGGCTGAAGATCTACTTCAAGTCGACGGACGCCGACGGAAACGCGCAGACGCCGGGGCTGAGCGTCTGGCAGTTCGGGCTGGCCTTCATGCCGATCCTGCCGGAGCACTACTGGGCGCCGGTGGTCGCGGAGGCGAGGACAGCCGGCGAGGTGCCGCAGCAGATCGAAGCCCTGTTCGCGCACGTGCCGGACGGCGAGCCCACGGCCAACGGCCTGGAGTACGGACAGTGGGAGCCGGGGGCATTTTTCGAGAACTCAACGGTGCCGGGCTATTTCAGCCAGGGCACGCAGGTCACCGAGTACGCCAACGGCGCCTACGTGGCGACCAACGAGCGGCTGGGCTACACCGAGACCTACTACGGCGAGCCGACCGGCGAAACGGTACTTGAACTTGAGATCGGGCCGCACTTCGAGTCCGAGATCTTCAGCATCTACGGCAACCAGGACTCCGCAATCCTGGCCCTGACCAAGGGCGACATCGACTTCCTGTTCAACCCGCTGGGGCTTGAGAAGGGCTTCCTGGACCGGGTACGCCAGACGGCGGATCTGCAGGTCGTGGAGAACCTGGACAACGGGGTGTTCTACCTGGGCTTCAACACGCGCAAGCCGCCGATGAACAACAAGGCGTTCCGGCAGGCGGTGGCCACGGTCATCGACAAGGAGTTCGTGACCCGGACCATCCTGCAGGACACGGCGATCCCGATGTACGCCATGGTTCCGGAGGGGAACGCGTTCTGGTACAACGACGCGACGGCCAAGATCGGGCAGGGCCTGGGGCGGGGCGAACGGATCGCCGCGGCTGTTGAGCTCCTGAAGGGCGCCGGTTTCACCTACCAGAAGGAGCCGGAGGTCAGCGAAGACGGCGCGTTTGTGGTCAACGGCGGCGAGGGCCTGCGTATGCCGGACGGCACGGAAGTTCCCGAGCTGGAGCTGATCGCACCGAGCGCCGGTTACGACCCGTTGCGTTCGACTTTCGCCATCTGGATCGAACGCTGGCTGAACGACCTCGGAATCCCCACGAAGGCGCGGCTGCTCGGGTTCAACCTGATCGTGGAGAAGCTGTTCAGCGAGACGGTGGACAAGGACCTGGACATGTGGATCCTGGGTTGGGGCTTCACGATCTTCCCCAACTACCTGGAGAACATCTTCCACAGCCGTCACTCGCCTGAACTGGAGGACGGCGGAGTGAACTGGGGCGGCTATGCGAACCCCGAGTTTGATGCCTTGGCCTCTGGATTGCTGTCCGAGACGACGATCGAGGGCGCGCGCGATAAGGCCTACCAGATGCAGGCGCTGCTGGCGGACGACCTGCCGTACGTGACGCTCTTCACAACGCCGAAGATTGACGTGTTCAGACCTGTCAAGGTCGAATACCCGTACACCTCGGTGCTTGGAGGAATGGCGCAGGCGCAAGGTCTGCAACACG
>JAPPKM010000147.1 GCA_028874315.1 Chloroflexota bacterium | reverse complement strand
GGCCGGTGTTTACGGGTCCGTACACGCTGACCTCCACCACCGAGCTTGAGACGGTCTGGGACCGGAACGACAACTGGTGGGGCGCCAAAGCCGCGCCGGCCATTGGCGGCGTGGATCGCCAGACGCCGCTGGCCCTGCCGAAGCCGGAGCGGGTGATCTTTGTGGGCGTGGAGAACGCCGAGAAGCGGGCCGCCAAGGCCATTGCCAACGAGCAGGACACCTTCTGGCACATGCCGCGCAGCGTCTACGAGCAGGTCAACAGCGAGAACCCCAACATCAGGGCCTGGTTCCCCGATTTGCCGTACGCCTACTTCGACCCGGCGCCGCGGCACCTGGCCTTCAACCTGAAGGCCCCGCCGTTTGACAACGCGGATGTGCGCTGGGCGATCTCGTACGCGGTCGACCGCGAGAAGATCGTGGAGTTCGCCTACGAGGGCATCACCACGGTCACCGACGTATTCTTCCCGCACACGCCGGCCATGGACGTCTTCTACCAGCACGCCGCCGACCTCTTTGAGAAGTACCCGGCCAAGGAGTTCAACCTCGAGAAGAGTGCTGAACGCATGGAGGCCGCGGGCTACTCGAAGAACTCCGACGGTCTCTGGGCCGACGGAGACGGCAACACCGTGGTCATGGAAATCCACGTGCGCGGCGGAGAGGAAGACCAGCAGCGCGTCGCGCCGATCCTGGCCGACCAGTTGCGGGTCGCCGGGTTCGACTCCACGTTCAAGATCACCGAGGCCGGCGCCTTCTTCGACGGCATCGCCCGCGGCGACATCCTGACCAACATGCAGTTGGTGGGCGGCAACACGGTCAACGTGGCCGACCCCTGGGGTACCTGGCGGCTGCTGCACAGCAGCCACTCGGCGCCGATCGGCGAGGTCGCGACCGGACAGCGGTCGCGCTTCGAGAACGCCGAGTTCGACGCCATCGTGGATGCGATGGCTGCGTTGACCACCAGCGACCCGGAGATGAAGAGCCTGTTCTACGACTCTATGGAGATCATCCTCCGCGAGATGCCCATCGTGTCGATCGTCCAGACGGCATTGTTGACACCCAACAACTACACGTACTGGAGCAACTGGCCCGACATCGCGAACGACTACCAGGCGCCTTCGCAGTGGTGGGGCAACTTCTACCACAGCATCCTGACGATCGAGCCCACGCAGTAGCGTCGGCTTCGTCGGGGTGGGGGGGCTTCCCGGCTGTGGGAAGCCCCCCACGCGGGTAACATCGGACGAGGAACTCTTCGTCCGAGTTGTCTAGGGCCGACTCCGGCCTGGTTGCCCCGATGGTGGCTGGACGCTGAGTTGTCGTACGGAAAGGATGCGAGCCTCAAACCCATGACACGCAGCACGTTCACGCGCCGCCGGATGTTGGCGGCGATCCTGGTCGCTGGAGTTGCCGGCGTGGCCTGCGGGCCCACGCCGAATGACTCGACCGATTCCGGGGGCTCGTCGGAGTCTTCGGACACGTCGGGATCGACGACGGAACCCACCAAGACACCGACCCTGGACTTCTTCCGGCAGGGCGGCCGCAACCCGAGCTACCCAACGCCTACGCCGCAGCCCATCCCAGGGCAGAAGCAGTCCTGATTCAGCCGTGGCGGCGGGCGCACGTGCCTGACCCGGCGCCCCAGAGGTGACACCAACCGTGAAAAACGGCGCGGTTCTAACGGTCAACGACCTGCGGGTCTATTACGACACGCCCGCGGGCACGGTGAAGGCCGTGGACGGCGTGAGTTTCGACCTGCGGCCGGGTGAACGCCTGGGACTGGTCGGCGAATCCGGCTCGGGCAAGAGCACGATGGCACTGGCGCTGATGCGCATGCACAAGCCGCCGGCCCGTATCGCCGGCGGCGAGGTCCTGCTGGACGGCGTGGGCGACGTGATGGAGCTCGACGACGAGGGCCTGCGGCGCATCCGCCTGGACCGGCTGGCGTTGGTGCCGCAGGGCGCGATGAATTCCCTGAATCCGGTGATGCGAATTCGGGATCAGCTGGCCGACGGCATCCGAACGCATGAGCCGGGCGATGACCGCGACGCACTCACCGCGCGCATACGTGCGCAACTGGCTCGTGTGGGCCTGGACGCTGACGTCGGCGGCAAGTTCCCGCACGAATTGAGCGGGGGCATGAAGCAGCGAGTGGCCATCGCGATCGGTACGTCGCTGAGCCCCTCGGTGATCATCGCCGACGAACCCACCAGCGCGCTGGACGTGGTGGTGCAGCGGCAGGTGATGGAAACGCTGCGCTCGGTGCAGGAAGAGATCGGCGCCTCGGTGTTGATCGTCGGGCACGACATGGGGCTGATGGCGCAGATTGCCGACCGCATGGGCGTGATGTACGCCGGCAAGCTGGTGGAACTGGCGCCGGTGCACGACCTGTTCACCAACCCGCAGCATCCCTACACCAGGCTATTGATCGAGAGCGTGCCGACGTTGATGGCCAAGCGCGCGCTGGCGAGCATTCCAGGGGCGCCGCCGACACTGATCAACGTGCCGCCCGGCTGCCCCTTCCATCCGCGCTGTCCCAGGGCATTCGAGCCGTGCGACTCGGAGGTGCCGTTGCCGATGTCTCAGAACGGCCGCGTGGTGTCCTGTCACCTGTATCCCGAAGAGGCCGCATGACCGCCTTCCTGGAGATGACCAACGTCAGCAAGGTGTTCTCAGCCGGGATCATCCGGCGCCAGCACACCGTGGCGGTTGACGACGTGACGATGACCATCGACGAAGAGTCGCCGTCCATCCTGGCCGTGGCCGGGGAGAGCGGCAGCGGCAAGACTACGCTGGCGCGCTTGTTGCTGGGGGTGATTCCGCCATCGTCGGGCGAGGTGATTTACCGCGGGCAATCCGTGGACGACCTTTCGCGCGCGCAGCGGCGGACGTACCTGCGTGAGATCCAGCCGATCTTTCAGGACCCGTTCGAGTCCTACAACCCGTTCTACAAAGTGGACCACGTCCTGACCGTGCCCGCTAAGAAGTTTCAGCTGTCCGAGTCCAAGCAAGAGACCACGCGACTGATCGAAGAAGCGCTGGACATGGTAGGCCTGCAGCCCGCCGAAACGCTGGGACGGTTTCCCCACCAGTTGAGCGGCGGCCAGCGCCAGCGGGTGATGGTGGCCCGGGCCATGCTGCTGCGGCCGCGGCTGATCGTGGCCGACGAGCCGGTCTCGATGGTGGACGCCTCGCTGCGCGCCACGATCCTGGAGAGCATCCGGCGCATGAAGCAGGAGCTCGGGATCTCGGTGGTCTACATCACGCACGACCTGACGACCGCTTACCAGATCGCCGACAACATCCTGGTGATGTACAAGGGTTCGGTCGTTGAGGCCGGCTCGGTGGAGCAGGTGATTCGGGATCCCCAGCACCCGTATACCCAGCTGCTGGTCTCGTCGATTCCGCAGCCCGATCCGTCGCTGCCTTGGGGCGCGGAAGCCGAGATCGCCGGCGACCCGGAGTCGATGGCGGTCGCCGCCACCGGCTGCAAATTCGTGGAACGTTGCCCGGTTGCCTTCGACCCCTGCCGCGGCCAGCGCCCGCCGCTCTACCACGAGCACCCATCCCGGGCCGCCGCCTGCTTCCGCTACAACGATTCGCCGGAACTGGAAGGTGAAAACCTGGACCTTGTCTTCGAACCGCAACTCACGTCGCAGGCGGCCAGCGGCTCAGAGGATCCGGCCGCGAACTGAGTCGAGCGACCGGGGCCATGCGAGTCGAGCGGCTGGCCCGCGGTCCGATCATCACGCCGGCGATGGACGCGCGGATTGGGTCAAACATCAACGGGCCGTCGTTGGTGCGGGTGCCCGATTGGATCAATGACCCGCTGGGCGCCTACTACCTCTACTTTGCGCACCACAGGGGCACGTACATCCGTATGGCTTATGCCAACGACCTTGAGGGGCCCTGGGCGACGTACGGCCCCGGGGTGCTGGACCTTGAGGACTCGTTCTTTGCGAGCCCGGAGTTCTCAAGCCATGTGGCGTCGCCGGACGTTCACATTGACGACGAGAACCGGCAGATCCGGTTGTACTACCACGGGGTCGTCGAGCGCGGCGTGCAGCGTTCGCGCATTGCGCTGAGCGAAGACGGGATCGACTTCGAGGCCCGCGACGAACTGCTGGGGAATTCGTACCTCCGGGTGTTTCAGTACGGCGGCTATCACTATGCGATTGGGATGCCGGGAGTCTTCTACAGGTCACGGGACGGGCTGACGGGATTCGACGAGGGGCCGACGTTGTTCAGCGAGGACATGCGTCATTGCGCCGTGAGGCAAATGGGGGACACGCTGAGCGTCTTCTTTTCGAACGCCGGGGATTGTCCGGAGCGAATCCTGGTGTCCGAGATCGACCTCAGACCTGACTGGATGGAGTGGCGGGAATCCGAGCCGTCGGTGGTGCTGGAGCCCGAGATGGACTACGAGGGCGCGGACCTGACGCTCGAACCTTCGCAGCGGGGACTGACGGAGGTGCGGGTTCGGCAGCTGCGGGATCCGGGGATCTTTGAGGAGAACGGCGAGACCTACCTGTTGTATTCCGTGGCCGGCGAAGCCGGCATTGCCATCGCCAGGCTCGACGATCTTTAGCGTCGGCTAGGCGAGTCTGACCTCGCGACCTGTGTCGGCGGAAGCGTAGATGGCGTCGACGACCTGCTGGACGCGGAGGCCGTCGTGGCCGGTGGACCTGGGCTGGCCGCCTTCACGCA
>JAPPKM010000038.1 GCA_028874315.1 Chloroflexota bacterium | reverse complement strand
CGCCCGCTATCGCCAGAGCAACGCAGGCTTCGCCGATCTGATGATCGCCGAGGCGACGGACCGCGTTGAGGCCTGGCCGCTATTCACATTTGACCGCCGGCTGGCCCGCGAGGAGGGCGTCGTCCTCGTCCAACCCTGAGCGTCGCCGAGAGCCTTAACCGCTTGGCTCGATCCAACGCGTCCGCTAGCAGCCGAGGCCTGAGAATCTTCAACTCGCGTAGCATGCCGGCGGCGCATTCGCGCCGACTGCACATGCCTGGGGCCGCGCGAACCTCGCCGGCCGTGGCGGACGGGCGGGTGACCTCGCGATGCAACTGATCGACCAGCGTCTGGCCTACTCGGCGACCGACCTGGTGGGCTTCCTGGAATGCCGGCACCTGGCCAACCTGGAGCGCGCGGCGACGCTGGTACCCGATGTCCGGCGCCCAATCCGCGACGACCCGGTGCTGGACCGGATGGCGCGACGCGGGCAGGAGTACGAGGCCCGCTACCTGGAAGAGTTGCGCGCCAAGGGTCGCGAAATCGCCGAAATCCGGCCGCCGGACACGGTGTCCCCGACCCGCCTGATCAGGCCGGAACACGAAGCCACCCTGCAGGCCATGCGACGAGGCGCAGAGGTGATCTACCAGGGCGTACTGCTGGACAAGCGACGGCTGGGCTACGCGGACTTCCTCGAGCGGGTCGATACGCCGAGCGACCTGGGACCGTGGAGCTACGAAGTTGTGGATACCAAGCTGGCCCGCCAACCGTCGGCTCCCGCCGTGCTGCAGATCTGCATGTACTCGGACTTGCTGGGCGCCATGCAAGAACGCCTGCCGGAACAGATGCACCTGGTGCTGGGTGGCGTCCAGCGCGAGACGGTGAGCCTGCGCGTGGCCGACTACGCGGCCTACTACCGGCTGGTGGCGCGGGAGTTCGAGGCACTGCTGGACAGCCCGGAGGAGGTCTATCCGGTCCCGACGAAGCCGGAGCCGGTGGGGCATTGCGACTTCTGTAGCTGGACGCTGGAGTGCCGCGCCCAGTGGCGACGGGAAGACGACCTGGCACTGGTGGCCGGTCTGACGTCCCGCCAGCGCCGGGCGCTGCACGACATCGACATCACCACGCGCCGCGGACTGGCCAACCCGTCGCCGCCGCTGCCCGAGAAGATGGAGGGCGTCAGCCCCGAGGCGCTGGCGCGGGTGCAGGCACAGGCCGCCATCCAGGTGCGCGGCGAAGGGCGCGTGATCTCGGAGCGCATTCCGCCCGAGCGTGACCGCGACAAGGCGCTGGTGCCGGACCGCGGGCTCTGGGCATTACCGGAACCTTCGCCGGGCGACCTGTTCCTGGACCTGGAAGGCGACCCCTTCTACGGATCTGACGAGGTCGACGGCATCGACTACCTGTTTGGCGCCATCGAGCCCGGCCTGCCCGACGCCGCGGGCGAGCCCACCTTCCATGCGTTCTGGTCGATCGAGGACGGCGACGTGACGACGGCCGCCGAGCGCCAGGCGTTCGAGGACTGTATCGACCTGATCATGGACCGCTGGCAGGCCCACCCGGGCATGCACGTCTACCACTACGCGCCCTACGAGACAGGCGCCATGAAGCGGCTGGCCGGTCGCTACGCCACGCGCGAGACCGAGGTGGACCAGCTGCTGCGCGGCCAGGTTTTCGTGGACCTCTACCGGGTGGTGCGGCAGGGCATCCGGGCGTCGGTGGAGAGCTACTCCATCAAGCGGCTGGAGCCGCTGTACGGCTTCAAGCGGGAAATCGACCTGCGCGATGCCGGCGAGAGCATCGTGGAGTTCGAGCACTGGCTGGAGCCTGACCCGGACACGGACCGGGACGCGCTGCTGGAACAGATCAAGGCCTATAACCGCGACGACTGCGTCTCCACCTGGTACCTGCGCGAGTGGCTGGAGGAGCAGCGAGCGGCGCTGGTAGGCGAACTCGGCGCCGAGGCGCTGCCGCGGCCGACGGTCATCGAACCCGAGGAAACGGAGGATTCCGAAGAGCAGCAAGAAATAAGGGAACTCGTTGAACAGCTGACCGACGGCCTGGAGAAGGACCTGACGGACGGCACGTCGCTCGAGGATCCGGCCGAGCGCGGGCGCTGGCTGCTGGCGCAACTTGTCGACTGGCACCGCCGCGAGCACAAGGCCGTCTGGTGGCGCTACTTCCACCTGAAGGACGAGCTGACCGAGGACGAGCGCGCCGAAGAGACGGACGTCCTGGGGCGGCTCACGTTCGTTGATGCGCGGCCGGATCCCAACCCACGGGCCCGGTCCACGATCTACCGCTTCCGGTTCGAGGAACAGGACCACAAGCTCTCGGTCGGCGACTCGGTTCGGACGCAGGACGGCAAAGACGCAGGACGCATCGTGCGTCTGGACGACGGGGCTTGCGAAGTGGAGTTGCGGCTCGGATCGCGGCGCCCGCCGCCGCAGCCGACGTCGCTAATCCAATTCAACTACGTCAATCCGAAACCAAAACCGAGCAGCCTCAAGTGGCTCACCCAGTGGGTTGTAGAAAACGGAATCGACGCCGCCGGGCCGAACCAGGCGGCGCGCGATCTGCTAATGCGCCGGCCACCGCGCGTTGGCCAGTCCGAGGGCGCGCCGCTGGCCGCAGAGGCCGACAACGCACAGGACGCGGCGCGGCGGCTGGTGCAGGAACTGGAGGACAGCTACCTCGCCGTCCAGGGTCCGCCCGGCTCGGGCAAGAGCACGGTGGGCGCGGAAATGATCGTGGACCTGGTGGAGGCCGGGAAGCGCGTGGGCGTGACGGCCAACAGCCACAAGGTCATCGGCGAGCTACTCGAGAAGACCGCTCGGGTGGCTGAAGGGCGGGGAGTCGACGTCAGGATCGGCCAGCGCACCAACGACGAGCCCGCCTCCGAGAGCTTCCAGCACCTGGAGAGCACCGACGAGGCTTGCGACAGCCTGGCCGCCGGATTCCTGGACGTCGTCGGTGGAACCACATGGCTTTGGTCGAGCGAAAAGGCGCTGAGCGCGGTGGACGTGCTCTGCATCGACGAGGCCGGGCAGATGTCGCTGGCCGACGCCCTGGCCGCCGCGCCCTGCGCTACCAGCCTGCTGCTGCTGGGCGACCCACAGCAGCTGGACCAGCCGCTGCAAGGCGTGCATCCGCCGGGAGCCGACCGATCGGTGTTGGCGCACTTACTTGACGGCGCCCGCGTCATGCCGCCGGACCTCGGTCTGTTTCTCGACGGCACCTGGCGCCTGCACCCGAGCATCTGCGAGTTCACATCCGAGGTCTTCTATGAGGACAGCCTCAAGTCGCATCCTGGCCGCGAGAACCTGGATCTGTCCGGCGCGTTGCCGTTTGATGGAACGGGGCTGCGATTCGTGTCGGTGCCGCACGAGCGTCGGGTCAGCGACTCGAAGGAAGAGGCCGAGGCCATTGCCGAGCAGGTCCATAGGTTGCTCCGCGCGCATCCATCTTGGACCGACGCCGAGGGCGCGGCTCACTCGCTGACCGACCAGGACGTGCTCATCATCACGCCCTACAACCGGCAGATCCGCGAGCTCGGGTCGAGGCCGGAGCTCAATGGACTTCGAATTGGCACGGTGGACAAGTTCCAAGGCCAGGAAGCGCCGATCTCCATCTACTCCATGGCCACCAGCTCCGCCGACGACGCTCCGCGGGGGATGGAGTTCCTCTACAGCCTCAACCGCCTCAACGTCGCCACCAGCCGGGCCAGGTGCCTGGCCGTGGTCGTGGCCAGCCCCGGCCTCCTGTCCGTCCGCTGCCGCTCCCCCCGCCAGATGCACCTCGCCAACGCCCTGGCCCGCCTGTGGGAAATGGCGGAAGACTGGACGGCGTGAGCGAAGCGTCCACGTCTGGCGAGACCCTCAAGGCCACCGAGGCGTGGTTTCGCCGGCAGGGCGTGCCCCACCTCATCGAGGACTACAGCACGCGGAGAGACATCCTGACTCGCACCCTGCCGTTCCTCGTAACCGTTCTGGCGATCCAGATACTGCTGATCCCCCGCGTGGATTGGCCGTGGTGGGTGAGCGTTCTCTCAGTCGCTGGCGCGGTGGCGGCCGTGGCTGCGGCCTGGATGGGCATCAACGCCCTGCGCCGTCGGAGGCTACTTGCGCTGCCAAAGAAGGCCGGAGCCGTGGAGGTGCTCGTGTTCCTGCTTACGGCGCCGACGCTCACCGCCTTCGTTCTGGGTGAATGGGAGACCGCGGCGGTCGAAGTCCTTTTGAACGCCCTGCTCTTGCTGGGCGCCTACCTGACCGTGAGCTTCGCGCTGATACCAATTCTGCGCTGGAGTGCGCGACGGCTCATTCGCGATGCGCTGGACGTCTTGGGTCTCTTCGCGCGGGCGCTGCCGCTGCTGCTCATTTTCGTCACATTCATGTTCATTACCGCCGAGGTATGGCAAATGGCCGGCACGATCGAAGTCACGCGCCTGCTCGCGGTGATTGGACTCTTTGCGCTGGTGGCGGCGGCGTTCCTGATCTCGCGGCTGCCGGCCGAGCTCAGTGATCTTGCGGCCTTCCAAAGCTCCGATCGGGTGATGGAACTTGCGCAGGGGACTCCTGCTGCCAGCCTCGGCGTCGCGTCCGACTCGCTGAGAATGGACGCGTCGCTCCGACGCGCGCAATGGACGAACGTCGGTCTCGTCGTGGTCGTCGCGCTGGCGCTCCGGGTGCTGTTTGTCGGCGCGCTGGTGGGCGTGTTCTTTCTCGTCTTCGGGGCGATCGCCATGGACCGGAACACGGTTGCATCATGGACGCAGAGCGATCCGCGGATCCTGCTGGACCTTTCCTGGTCGGGAACGGCGCTGACCGTGGAGCTGCTGCAGGTGTCCGCGTTCATGGCTGCCTTCTCGGGCTTCTACTTCACGATCCGGGTTCTGACAGACCACGAGTACCGCGACGAGTTCTTCGAGGACGTGGTGGGCGACGTTCGGCAAAGCCTTGCCGTGCGCGCCGTGTACCTGGGCGCGCTCGTTCAACATGAGGCGGACAAGGACTGACGCCCCAAATCCTCTGACGGGTGCGAGCCAACGCGCGTCTCACCTTCCGCCTGCCGGTGGCACCCCGTGGCAGACTGCCCGCACCGAGTCCCCGGGGAATACGGGTATGTCCGCCAGCGCCGATCTGAAAGAGCGCATCGCCGCCGTCGTTGAGTCCCATCGCGACGACATCGTCGAAGTCGGCGAAACCATCATGCGCAACCCTGAACTGGGCTTTAAGGAATTCGAGACCGCGGCGCTGGTCCAGCAGAAGTTCGACGAGTTGGAGCTGGACTACCGGGCGGGACTGGCGCGAACCGGGGTCAAGGCCCGCATCGACACGGGGCGGCCGGGTCCCACGCTGGCGCTGATCGGCGAACTCGACGCGCTGGTGGTGGCCGGTCACCCCATGGAGAACCCCGAAACCCACGCCGCCCACGCCTGCGGACACAACGCGCAGATCGCCGGGCTGATGGGCGCGGCCGCCGCGCTGAGCGATCCAACCATCTTGCGAGATCTCTGCGGCTCCATCGTGCTCTTTGCCGTGCCGGCCGAGGAGTACGTGGAAGTCGAGTACCGCCACGGGCTGGTGCAGGAGGGCGAACTGGAGTTCCTGGGCGGCAAGCCGGAATTGATCGCGCGCGGCGAGTTCGACGACGTGGACCTGGCCATGATGATCCACACCCACTCGCGGCCCGACGAGAACGGCATGGCCTCCGTCACCGCCTCCAACAACGGCTGCGTGGTCAAGCAGGTCCGCTACATCGGCAAGGCCGCGCACGCGGGCGGGGCGCCCCACATGGGTGTCAACGCGCTCTACGCCGCCCACATTGGCCTGGCCGCCATCAACGCCGTGCGCGAGACCTTCCGCGACGACGACGCGATCCGCGTGCATCCCATCATCACCCGCGGCGGCGACCTGGTGAATGTGATCCCGTCGGACGTGACGCTCGAAACCTACGTGCGCGGCAAGACGACTGACGCCATCGACGTGGCGGCGGCCAAGGTGGACCGTGCCCTCAAGGCCGGCGCCCTGGCGCTGGGCGCCGAGGTGGAGATCATCACCCTGCCCGGTTACCTGCCGCTTATGAATGATCAGGATCTCGCCGAACTCTTCCTGGCCAACCAGCGCGTCGTGCACGGCGAGCCCCAGGCGCGGCGGCAGGGGCACCGTACCGGCTCGACGGACATGGGCGACGTCTCGCACATCATGCCGGCGCTGCATCCGTCCATGGCCGGCGCCGTGGGCAGCAACCACGCGGTGGACTGGTTGATCGACGACCCGCAGATGGCCTACCTGGAACCGGCCAAGGCCCTGGCCTGGATGGCCGCCGACCTGCTGGGAAACGGCGCCCAAGAAGCGCGGCGCGTCCTGGACAACTTCCAACCCCGAATGAGCAAGGACGAGTACCTGACATACCAGCGCGGCCTCAGCCAGGTCGAACGCTGGTCAGGCGCCGCATAGCGGATGATGTTGATGCCCGTGGCCCGACCCAGGGTCGCTGTGCCGCGCGCGCTGGGCGGGCGACAGAGCACTGGCCAGTCAATCTGCCGTCGTCGCTGGGCGGCGCGCGGGGCAGATCAGCCAGACGACCGAAACAGCGCCACGCCCAACAGTCGAGTACCGGCGGGGCGTCTGTGCAGATCGATCAGAATTCGCGCGCCTCGCGAACTCACGAGCCCCGGGTCAATGCCGGTGGCCACGCGGACAGCGCTGCGGGCCAAACTCAGGCACCCCGGCGGTCGGTTCATGACTCGGCCGGGCCCCGCAACAGCCGTCGACGTCAGCGGGCCGCCGCAGCCCGACGTCAACCGCCGAGCGCACCACCGAGAACCTTCCTAACCAATGCGCCGGTGGCTCTGGCTGGTCGTTGGGGCGGCGTCGATCTGGCTGTGGGCAAGCCTGCTGCCCCAGGTCACGTACGCAACGTCTTCGAGCGGCGAGCCGGCAGGCGACGTATTAACAGCCTGGCCCGGATGGGCGGTTCAGCAGGACCTTGGCGAGCTACGAGGCACAATCGGCCGGTTCGAATTCTGGGTCTCGTCAGCCCCGGAAGCCGGTGAGCACGAGCTGCAGGCCTCACTGGTCGACGCGTCAACCAAGGAGGTCGTGCGGCAGACGAGCATCCGCGCGACGCCGTCGTACACCCCGGTTGTGCGACTCCTCACTTTTCCCGCCTACGAAGTGCCGGAAGGTCAGCGGCTGCTCCTCCAACTGGAGCCCGCCGACCACACGCGGCGGCACGTCGTCTTCGGACTGGCTCTCCCGCACCGCACCCTTGCAAACCTCGCGCTGAACGGCGTCCCGGACGCAGGCAGCGGACCGCTGGCCTTTGCGCGGGTCGTGACCGGCAGCGGCCTGCGGGCAGCGCTGGACGGCATGCCGGATGCGCGCAATCGACTGCGCCTGGCGCTCATTCTGACCGGCCTAACGGTGTTGGCGCATCCGCACGTACAGGCATGGGCCGGCCGGTGGCCCGTCGGGGCCGTGGCGAAGCGCCTGACGCACCGGGCCGGCGACGTGGCCCGGCGGCTCGCCGCACCGAGACGCCAACGCGACGCCAGCGATGCACCAAAGGGTCGTGCCCGCGCACTGGCCGTACCGTGGTACCCCTGGCCGGTCGCGCTGATCCCAGTCCTGCATTTCCTGGCCGTCAATTCGTTGCACTTCAGCATCGCCGAGGCCCTGGCGCCCTCCGTCGCCATCCTGCTTGTTGTGACACTTGCAATGGGCGTCCTGCGGATATTGATGAAGAGTTGGCATCGAGCGGCCACGGCTCTAACCAGTGTGCTTGTCGTCGTCTTTGCCTACGGACACGTCACCAATGCCCTCGACGCCCACCTAGACGATCAAGCGCTATTTCCCGCCGCCGTGGTGCTCGCCGCAGCGCTTTTGGGACTCGGCGTCCAACGCCGAGTCTCAATGTCTGGCTGGGCACCCTTTCTCAACCTGACGGCAGGCGCACTGCTTCTGTTTCAGGTCATCAACCTGGCGGCTCCGTCGACAGAAGCAACGCTCCACGCGCCACAGTACCATCCCCAGGTCACTAAGGACGTTCGTGCCGATCCTCCTGATGTCTACCACATTATTCTTGACGCATACGGTCGGCATGACGCGCTCGGCGAGTACGACAATTCCGGCTTCCTCAAGGCCCTCGAAGAACGTGGCTTCTACGTTGCGCGCCAGGCCACGAGCAACTACACAGGTACACTTGAGTCCCTTGCTTCAAGTCTAAACCTTGTCTACCTGCACGACATTGAGCCGCATTCGCCGACCAAGAAGAGCGAAGCGGTGACTCTCATACAGAACAACGCGCTCGCAGCTACGTTCAAGAGCCTTGGCTACACCTACATCCATCTCGAATCCGGCCACATCCCGACCAATAGAGCACCGCAGGCCGACATCTTGGTCACATTCACACCTGCCGGGATTGTCCAGTCCGCCTCCGGACGCCAGTTGCAGTCTCACCTGACCGCGCATGCCGCGATTCGCCAGAGCGTCTTTGCGCGCGCTCTCATTGAGACTACTGCATTGAGGCCGATAATTGGTCACCGCTTTCTCCCCGGCAAAGACGATCCATACGATTACTACTCGCCCGCACGAACGCTGCAAATGTTCGCGTTTCTATCCAAACCAATTGAGACGTCTGCGCCGAAGTATGTGTTCGCCCACATCCTCAAACCGCATTTTCCCTTTACCTTCGACCGCCACGGCAACATGATGACTGTGACGTCGGTTGAGGACGGCTTTAGCGACTCGCATGATCCAGCGGTTCCAAATGCATACATCGGGCAGCTGATATACATCAATTCGTTGGTGCTGAGAATGGTTGATAGTATCTTCGAGAATTCCGTTGAGAAACCCATTATCGTGATCGCCAGTGATCACAATAGCCGGCGAGCCCCCAATAGGAATAGAATCCTTGCCGCATTTCACTTACCAAACGGCGGAAATAACGTGCTCTATCCATCAATCAGCTCGGTCAATCACTTCCGATCTATTCTCGACTATTACTTCGATCTTAGAGTTGGCCTGCTAGAGGACGTTACTTTAAGTCTTGATCTTGATGACAACTAGCTGTAGCCTCCGGCCCAATCGACCGCTCGTGCTGCCGCGCAATAACCTGCCGAGAGAGGTTAGTGATGGTGCGGCGGTGCCTTCCCCTTGCACCGATGCTCGGTCGGCACGCGCCGGTATAGGCTGAAGCGCGAGTTGGTGACACTAGCAAGTCAGGGCCACCTGCGAATGCCCTTTGGCGCGCAACTGCCACGCGGCGTAGCAGACGCCAAACGGGAGACGAGCACACTCTACAATGCCCGGCAACGGCTCCCGAGGGTGTTCGCATGCGACGGCTCCTGGCTATTGGACTGCTGCTCATCGCGCTGGCGGCGTGCGGTGAAGCCGAACCGGCCGCCGAGGCTTCGGAACCCGCGGAGGGTGGTGTGAAACAGTATTCGGCTCATCCCGGCACGGTGATCGAGGCCGGCAAGAGCTACTCGGCCGTCATCAGGACCAACCTGGGCGACATGACCTTTGATCTGCTGGCGGACAAGGCGCCGCTGGCGGTCAACAGCTTCGTGTTCCTGGCCCGCGAGGGTTATTTCGACGGCGTCATCTTCCACCGCATCATCCCCGGCTTCATGGGCCAGAGCGGCGATCCGACGGGCACTGGCGGGGGAGGTCCCGGGTACAAGTACGACATTGAGACGCCCAGCGGGCCATACATCCGCGGTTCGCTGGCCATGGCCAACGCGGGTCCGGGAACCAATGGGTCGCAGTTCTTCATCGTGTTTGACAACCTGACGGACCAGGGGCGGCTGAGCCCGGACTACTCGCTCTTCGGGCAGATGTCGGGCGGCGAATCCGCGCTGCAGGCGTTGGAGAGCGTGCCGGTGACGGCCAAACCCAGCGGTGAGCGCTCGCAGCCGCTCGAAGAGGTCCGCATCTCCACGATCGAGATCATCGAGCGCTAGCTGGTGACCGTTGGCGCCGCGCCAGCGCTGCGCCTGGCGGTCGATCCCCCATTCAGCCTGTGGACGGCGGCCCTTCTGCACGGCTGGTACGCGCTGGCGCCATTCCGCTGGCTGCCGGAGTCGGAGACGCTGGAGCGCGTGGATCGGTTGCCGTCGGGAGCGGTCTACGAGGTGCGCGTACGGCAGGGGGCCGATCAGCCCGACGGACGGCGCGGGCTCGAATTGGAGACTTGCCCCACACCACCGGCCGCGGATGCCAAAGAGCTGATCGATCGCGTCAAGCGCATGCTGCGCCTGGACGAAGACCTCTCCGACTTCCACGCCCGCTGCCGCCGCTCGCGCGCGCTGCGGCCGGTGGCCGAGGCAGGCGCCGGGCGGCTGCTGCGAAGTCCGGACCTCTGGGAAGACGTGATGAAAGGCATCTGCACCACCAACGTCACCTGGGAACGCACAAAGCGCATGGTGGCGGCCCTGACTACGCTGGGCCCCAAACCACACGGCACAGGCGCCAGGGCGTTTCCAACCGCAAGCGAAGTCCTGGCGGCCGGATCCGACTTCCTGCTAAAGGAGGCGGGCGCCGGCTACCGGGCGAAATCCATGCTCAGGCTGGCCGAGGGCGTCGCCGACGGGACGATCGACCTGTCTGGCCCCGACCACCCCGACGCAACCTCGGCCGAGCGCCTGGCCGCCCTGGAGGCGTTGCCGGGCATCGGCCCTGTCACCGCGGGGTACCTGGCCATGCTGCTTGGCTCGTACGACACCCTCACGCTGGACAGCAGCACACGCGCCTTCGCCGTGCGAACGTTTGGCGAGGCTGCGGCCGACCCGGAGCGGCTGGCTCGGCACTACACGCGCTTCGGGCGCTGGCGGGCGCTGGCCTTCTGGTGCCAGCGCTGGGTCGGCAGCGCACAGGTGCAGGAACGCCTGGCGGCCGAACTGACATGACGAACGCCGACCCGCCCGGCTCGGTTCCGCCGCCCCGCAGCCAAAGCCCGTCACCAGCAATGCAGCGCGTGCTCACCTTTGGCCTGGCCGGGCTGGTGGCGGCGCTGGACCAGGTCGTGAAGGTCATCGTCGACAACGTCCTTCCCCCCTGGGGAGCCGCCGTGGGGCCGCTCTTCGACTTTCAGCGCGTCTACAACCCCGGCGTCAACTTTGGGCTGCTGTCCGAGTTCCCGCAGGTGGTAATCGTCGCCACGCTCGTCATTGGGGTCGGCTTCGCCGCGTACGTCCTCACGCGTCCGCCTCAGCGCTGGGCGACCATCGGCGGCTTCGCGCTGCTGTTGGGCGGCGGCTTCGGCAACCTGATTGACCGGTTTCGCCTGGGCGCGGTGTTCGACTACCTGAACATCACACCGTTCGTGGGCTATCTGAACCTGGCCGATCTGGCGATCGGCGCCGGCGTGATCTTGCTATTGCTGGACGCCATGCTCCGTCGCGAACCGGGCTGACCCCGACTCAAAGCCTGCGTGCGGCTTCGTCAGTCGTCGCCGTGCTCGTCGATCCTCCGGATACGCCGATTCGATTCTCTCGATTCGAGCAATCCGCGGCGCACGATCGCGGAGCCGTGCTCGTCCCCCCGCAGCCCAAACCCTTTCTCCTCCAGCATCCGCGCCACCCGCTCGTTGTGCGCCCAGAACTCGTCCTTCAGCCGCGCATCCTCGTCGGGATCATCCGATGATGTGCGCATCTCCCAGAGGCTCTCGAGCCCAACAACGCGCCCGTCGGCATAGATCCGCACATGGCTGTCATTGGTCATCCGGTGCGAGGAGTAGTAGTCCAGGTACTCGCCACTGTCATCGGAGCCAAACAGGTACCAGATCGTCCACCCGGCCTCCACGATCTTGCCGCGCCGCCTCTGTTCAACCGCCTCGCGCGGTAGCTGAATGCGCCAGACCTGAAACGACTGGCTGAAGCGCTCTTCAATGCGACGCATGCTCCGCCCCCAAGCGACGTACGACTGTTCGTCAACGCCGCCGGCGGCATCAAGGGCACAACGGCAGCACTGCCGGATCGAACTTCGGGTACCCCCGGCGCGATTCGAACGCGCGCTCCCGGCTCCGGAGGCCGGCGCTCTATCCACTGAGCTACGGGGGCTGAACTGGACGGGCATTCTAATAAGCTGCGCTCCCATGGAATCCTGGCGGCTGCTGGTCTCGTCGGCCGACAGCGGGGCGCGCAACCTCGCGACCGATCAGGCCGTGGCTGAGCACGTGCGTGACGGCGCGTCGCGGCCCACGCTGCGCTTCTACACCTGGCGGCCGGCGGCGCTGAGCCTGGGCTACGGCCAGCCGCTGGCGGCCGTTGCCGTCAACCTGGCCCGCCGGGAAGTGATTGACCTCGTGCGCCGGCCGACCGGCGGGCAGGCCATCCTGCACAACGACGAGCTGACCTATGCCGTCATGCTGCCGAGGACGCACGCACTGGCCGCCGGCGGCATCCTGCGTTCCTACGATCGACTGAGCGCCGGCTTCGAGCGTGGCTTCGCCGCACTCGGGCTGGATGCGCGCCGGGGGGACTGGACTCCCAGCGGATCCGACGCTGAGGGACTGCTCTGCTTCGCCTCGCCCAGCACCCATGAACTCTCGGCCAACGGCGTTAAGATCATGGGCAGCGCACAGACCCGCCTGGGCGGCGCCCTATTGCAACACGGGAGCATCCCGTTCGCGCACGATTCACGAATCCGCGACGTGCTGCGGCTGCCGCGGGTCACGCGGCTGCGCGGACTGCGGGATCTCCTGTCGCCGGCCCCAACAGTGGGCGCCCTGATTGAGGTGTTGGCGACGGGATTCGCCGAGGCCGTAGGCGTAGGCCTGCTGCCCGACGGCCTGAGCGCGGACGAGCGCAAGCGCCGTGATGAGCTGGTAGTGAACCGCTATGGCTGCGAGTCCTGGCTTGCCCGGCGCTGAGCCGCCGCTGACGGAAGTCATGCAGCGCGCCCTGACCGTGCTCTGGGCGCTCGGTCCGAAGATTGTGCTTGACCTGGGATGCGGCCCCGGCCGGGAGACCCTGGCGCTGACCGCCCTCCCGGGTGTGCGAGTCGTCGCCGTCGACACCGACCGTGAGGCGCTCGCCGCCGCGCCGGCCCACCGCAACGTGCTCTATGTGAAGGCGGACGCGACCCGGCTGCCGCTCGCCAGCGACGCGGCGCAGGCCGCCTATAGCTTTGGCTTGTTGCAGGCGCTCGGTCGGTCCAGCGACGCGCCAACTCGCGACCTGATGCAAGAGTTGCAGCGCGTCATCGACGCGTCCGGCGTCGCCGTCATGGGGACGCTCGCCGACTTTCGCCGCAGCGAGCGGCCCGACCGCAGCCTGACCGGCGCCGAGGTGTCGAAAGCCCTGCGCGGACGCTTCGTGCTCCAGGAGCTGATCGGCTTGATCGACCTCGAGCACGACGGCCAGCGCTGCCGCTACTGGTACATCGCCGCGACCCCGATCGCGGACGGGTGAGCGATTCGCCCTCAGTCGTAGTTCGAGAAAGCGTGCTCGCCCAGGTACCGCCGCTGCCGCGGCGTGGCCTGGGCCAGGATGTCCGGGTCGAATCGGAAGTCCAGGTACGGCGGAAACTTCTGCACCACCATGCGCCGGCCGTAGTGGACCTGCAGCAGGTAGCGGATCCGCGAACTGGTGTTGGCGGTGCCGCGATGCCAGACGTCGGACCGGAACAGCACCACGTCGCCTGCATTGCAGAGGATGTTCTGCCCTTCCTCCCCCTGCCAGCTCGTCTCCTCGTCGCGCGGCTTGCGCCCGGCGCGGTGGCTGCCCGGAATGAAGTTCGTCGGCCCCAGCGCGTCGTCCAGGTCGTCCAGGTAGTAATGGGCGGTGGCCGTGAAGACCGGAATCTCCACCCGCGGGTCGGCCATGAGGTCGCTCGGTAGCTCGATCGGCTGGTAGTCCGAGTGAAAGTTCTGGTCCAGCCGGCCGGGACCCGTCACCCAGCCCGTCATGCTGATGCAGTGGCAGTCCGCGCCCATCACCGCGTCGGCCACCTCGGCCACCGGCGAGCGGTCCAGGAACTGCAGGAAGTAGGCGGAGCGGTTGAAAAGCATGTTGACGACCTGCTGATAGAACGTCGTGGCCTCGCCGCTGGACGGATCGATGCCGCGCCGGAGGCTTTGTTCCCGCCGGTCGTTCGCGCGCGGATTGGGCTCGACGCGATCGATCCGATCTCGCAGCTCATCGACTTCCGCTGCGCTCAAGACGCCGGGCATGTACGCAAACCCGTCGCGGCGCATCGCCTCGGCCAGTTCCTCCACGGTCTCGTAGGTGACAAGTTCGAGGCTAGGCATCGTCTCCACCCTCCTGTTCGGGCCGTTGACCGTAGCCGCCGCCGGGTCCGCGCAGTAAGCGTTGGCCCCTAGTCGTAGTTCGAGAACGGGTGCTCGCCCAGGTAGCGCCGCTGGCGTGGCGTGGCCTGGGCCAGGATGGCCGGGTCGAAGTGAAAGTCCAGGTATGGCGGAAACTTCTGCACCACCATCCGCCGGCCGTAGTGGACCTGCAGCAGGTAGCGCGTTCGGGAACTCGTGTTGGCCGTGCCCCGATGCCACACGTCGGACCTGAACAGCACCACGTCGCCTGCGCTGCACAGGATGTTCTGCCCTTCCATGCCCTGAAAGCTGGTCTCGCCCTCGCCCGGCGGTCGCCCCGCGCTGTGGCTGCCCGGAATGAACTGGGTCGGCCCCAACGCCTCGTCCAGGTCGCTCAGGTAGTAGTGCGCCGTGGCGGTGAACACCGGGATTTCCACCCGCGGGTCGGCCATCAACTCCGTGGGTAGCTCGATCGGCTGGTAGTCGGAATGGAAACTCTGGTCCACCCGGCCCGGCCCGGTAATCCAGCCCGTCATGCCAATGCTGTGACAGTCGTCCCCCATTACCGCGTCGGCCACCTCCGCTACCGGCGCCCGGTCCAGAAACTGCAGAAACCAGGCGTTCCGGTTGAACAGCAGCTTGGTGTGGACTTCGTAGAAGAAGCCCTCGCTATCGGAGCCGTCCGGGGCGCGCGGGCGCAGGTGTCGCCGATCGTTGGCCCGAGGATTCGGTTGGATCTCCTCGATCAGGTCGCGCATCTGCGCGACTTCGTCGGCGCTCAGCACGCCGGGCATATAGGCGAATCCGTCCTGGCGGACGGCTTCGGCCAGTTCGGCCACGGTGTCGTAGGTCTTGAGTTCCAGGGCCATCGCCATAGGGTTCTTAGCCTTCCAACTCGAGCCGGTCCACGGCGGCTTTCGTGACATCCTGCGGGCCGCCCGCTGATCTTACCGAGACGGCCCCGGCGGCGTTGCCCCGCCGGCAGGCCGTTTCCAGATCGGCGCCCGCCAGCCAGGCGCTCAGCAGCCCGCCGGCGAACGCATCGCCGGCGCCTATGGGATTGACGGCCTGCACCGCAAAGCCGGGCACGCGCCGCAGCGCCTGACCCGGTCCTGGATCCAGCAGGCTCCCGTCGGCGCCCTGCTTGACCACCACCGGACCGCCGAATTGCTCGCGCAGCCGCTCGCGCCCGTCCGCGTACTCGCAGCCCAGCGCCGCGGCGAACTCGGCCCGGCTGCCGATCAGCAGGTCCATTTCGGTGCCGATGGCGGTGATTTCGTCGAAGTCCAACGCGCCCGGGCCACCCTGGCCGATATCCAGCGCCGCCCGCGCGCCCGCGGCTCGAGCGGCCCGCCCAAACGTGCACGCCGCGTCCGTCAGCGGTCGTTGTAAGCAAAGGTTGATCCCGGACAGGTACACGTGCCCCGGCGGCCAGGCGGCCAGGAGCGGCGCAGGATCCAGCGGCGGCCCCGGATACCAGTAGGCCTGCCGTCGGCCGTCCACGCCCAGCGCAATGGTGTGCGTGGCCGTGCTGCCGGCGCGTTCGCCGATGACTTCGACCCCATGATCGGCGAGGCCGACCGCCAGGAAGTCTCCGAACGGATCGTCGCCCAGCACGCCGCCCAACTGGCAGGCGCCGGTCAGCCCGGCGTACACCATGGCCGTATTGGCGGCCGTGCCGCCAAGCAGCAGACGGGCGGGGTCTTCATGCGCGACGTCGCTGACGTTGGTGAACTCCACGTCCGGTACCGGAAAACGCGTGAGACCCTGGATGTTGACGTCGACGACCGTGCTGCCGACACACAGCAGGCGGGCTGCGTCGCTGCCGGCGGCCCGTGGGCTCACGGCTATGCGTCCGTGGACAGCGGCAGTCCAACCGCGCTGGATGTCGCGCCGCCAAACGCCCAGCCGAAGACCCCGCGCACATCCTCCCGATGATCGTTCCGGCAGGCGGTCTCGGCCTGGTCGCCGAACGTGCGCTGATAGATCTCCACGTTGCCGTGATTGCCAAGATGGTTCTCCACGATGTCGTTCAGATCCACGCAATCGGTCGGCCACGCCAGGTCCTGCGTTCCTGCATCCGCAGATTGCGCCGCTTGATCGAAGGCCCAGCTAAACACCGCGCGCACGTCGTCCCGGTGATCGTTCTGGCAGCCCTGCTCGGCCTGGTCCCCAAAGACCCGCTGATAAATGCCAACGTTCTCATCGTTGCCCAGATGCGCTTCGACGATGTCGTTCAGATCAACGCAGGTCGTCGGCCACTGCTGCGGCGCCGGCGTCGCGGTTGGCGTCGCCGTCGATACGGGCGTCGCGGTTGGCGTGGCCGCCGGAGAGGGCGCGGCAGTTGGCGTGGTCATGGCTTCGGAATGCAGCGGGGTATCGTCCAGCGTGGCCGGCGACAGTTCGGCGGCGCCGGTGGCCCGGCCCCGCGCAGCCAGCAGCCAGGCAGTCACGTCCAGGTACTGCCGCTCCGTCAGGGACCCCTCGGCGGCCAGCGGCATGGTCGCGCTGGTGTAGTCGTACAGCTCGCGCGTGGTGGCGAAGCGCACCAGGGTGCCGGCGCCGAGCAGCGGGGTAGCAAAGCCGTCATTGCCGCTGGGTCCGTGGCAGGTGGCGCAGGACTGCTCGAAGACCGCCGCCCCGCGCGTTACCTGGGCGTCCGTGACCGCGATAACGGCCCCGGTCGCCAGCAGAGCCATCGACAGCGCCACGGCAAGGGCAATGCCCGCGGTCCGTCTCATGCCTGGGCTTCGTGCATTCGCTGGCGCAGCTCGGCGATCAACTGCTCCGGCTCGGCCACACCCAGCCATACGCGGTCAACCCGCAGTAGGGGGAACAGCCAGGGGGTCCCCATGCGCACCCGTTGGCGCAGGCTCACTTCCACCGCCTTTTCCAGGCGCCCCAGGCTGAACTCCCGCCGTCGATACGAGGGTGAAACGCCGTAGCTCGACCGAGGCCGAGCGATCGGCCCGCCCACCAGGTCGATGTCGGCGTAGGGTATCGCGGTATCCACCAGGAATCCCACCCGCAGATACAGGTCGGTCGCCCGCAGCTCCACGAATCCGTCGCGGGCCGCCCGGTAAATGGCGACGACAAAAGGCACTACCGCGAACAGGGCGAGCGCGGTGGCCAGGTTGATTGAGCGCCCCGGGGAGTCGGCCGGATTGCCCAGGGCGCGCATGAGGGCAAAGATCCCCAACATCGCCACGCCGCCGGCCAGCAGGTACAGCGCGTTCTTGTCCACGCCAGTGCTGAGCCGCCAGCGGCGGGACGCCGCGTCAAGCGGCGCCGGCTCAGGCGCCATTGCGACCCTCGATTCGGTCGATGGCCTGCGTGCCAAGCAACCGTACATCGGCCGTGATGACCTCGTCGTTCAGCGCCTCGCGGTCGAACCAGCGCATCTCGCTGTGCTCGTTCGACGCCAGCCGCTGCGCTCCGCCGACCGGGCGCACGAAGTAGATCAGATCAATATGGATGTGGCCCGGCTCGATGTCCTCCAGCAGGATCGTTTCGGGCGCCGGCAGCACGTGAACCCCGCGCTGGTCGATCTCGGGTCGCTCGGCCACGATCTCGATTTCGAACCCCGTTTCCTCGCGCGCCTCGCGGTGCAGCGCCTCTACAGGGTCTTCGTTGGGCTCGATGTGCCCGCCAAACGGCAGCCACATGCGTAACTTGCGATGGTTGACCAGCAGGACCTTGCCGTCACGGACCAGGAATCCCGTGCTGGTGAAGTGTTTATCGACGCCTGCCACCCGCTGACTGCCGCATTCGTGCGCGGATTGTACGGACGGCGGCGGTGGGCTGTGCGCAATAAGGTCGATCGCCTGGGTGCCCAGCAAGCGCACGTTGTCGGGAATGGAGGGATGGCGCAACGCCTCGCGGTCAAACCAGCGCATCGCGCGGTGCTCGGACGCGGCCAGCCGTTGCGTCCCACCGACCGGCCGGACGAAATAGACCAGGTCGATGAGTACAGGTCCTGGCCGAATGTCATACATCAGCATCGCCACCGGCGCCGGCTGGACGTTAGTCCCAAACCGCTGGATCCCGGGTCGCTCAGCCACAATCTCGATTTGGAAGCCGGTTTCCTCGCGCGCTTCCCGACACAGCGTCTCAACCGGGTCCTCGTCCGGCTCGATGTGCCCGCCAATAGGCAGCCAAAGCTGAAACCTTCGATGGTTGACCAGCAGCACCTTGGCGCCGCGGACCAGGTAGCCCGAACTCGTGAAGCGTTTCTTGACGCCCGCCACCCACTGATTGCCAGGTTCGTGCGCGGATTGTACGGACGGCGGCGGTCCGTCGCGGGCGCGCCACCTACGCGGTGGAGATGGGGGCGAGTTGAACGCCCCGTCCAGAGCCGGTCACCCCGATGCATCTACAGGTTTAGCCGGACTCTTAGAGTCTCGCCGTGGCGTCGCTATCCGGCCGCAACGGCGCACGACCAGCCCGCGTGTCTTAGTCGGTCTACGCGAGCGCCTTGACCGACGCACCCTAGATTCCTTGCGCCCGGAACGCCCCGCTAGGGACGGGCCGGCCGGACGTCGCGGGGCTTAGGCCGCGAGCGGGAGCGTTTGCTCTTCGCCAGTTACTTGATTGCCAGGGGGATTTACGAGCTCCCCGGCAGGCTCGACCTGCAGCATCGGACTTCGGGGCTCTGTCAAAACCCGTCATCCCCGAGGCGAAGACGCTAGCGAACGTAGCGAGCGATTTGCCGCTGCGCTTCGCGCGCACGAATCTTCTCCCGATTATCGTACCGTCGCAGCCCGCGCACCAGCCCAATTTCCAGCTTGGCCCAGCCACGAGCCAGGAACAGCCGCAGTGGAATCGCCGTGCGACCCTTGGCGTTGACGTGGCTGGCCAGCAGGTCGATCTCAGCGCGGTGCAACAGCAGCCGCCGCGGCCGGTCGGGATCGTGGTTGGCCTGCGCCGCCGGCTTGTAGCGGGCGATGTGCACGTCGCGCAAAAAGGCCTCGCCCTCTTCCACGCTGACAAAGCCCTGGGCCAGGCTGACCGAGCCGTTGCGGATGCTCTTGATCTCCGAGCCGCGCAGTTCAATGCCGGCCGACAGGCTGTCCAGCACCTCATAGTCGCGGCGCGCGCGGCGATTGACGGCGACCGTTCGTTGACCCGACGGGCTTGGCCTGCGGTCCCCCCGGCGTTTGCGCCGCTTTCGTGCCACGGTGTCCTACTGCGTGCTCCGCGCGTGCCAGGGCCCCGGCGGCCCGGCATCCGCATTCTGCCGTGGCCAGGAGGTCGGGGAACGGTCTTAGACGGTGGCGAACCCCCGCGCGGCCGGTGCCTCCACCATGTCGCTCATCAGCTTGGGCAGCGCCATCGTGTGGCTACAGGTACGCCAGCCCTGAAAGAACTCGCAGTCGCAACTCCAGCATCCGTCAGCGTAGGTAATGATGTGACTACTGTTGTCGCCGTCGAACCGGACGCGCAATGACTCCACGTGCACGCGCTCCGGCTCCGTGGCGTACTGATGCGCCTTTTGCACCTTGCTGATCAGGCTGGATTGCACCCTGAAACCTCCCTGGCGGCACGGCCGCGCTGAAACCAAAAACGCCCGGCCGCACGGGCCGGGCGCATCACGCCACACGAACCGACGGGCCGCCCCCTCATAGCGCTGACCCTCGGTTCATATATCGAGTATAGCCCCGCGGAACGGCGCGGACCGAACGCCTAGGAGCCGTACTGCAGCCGGAACGCCAGCCGCTCGGGCAGGCCCGCCGCCCGCATGGCCGCCTGCGTGGCCGCGATGTCATAGGCCACCCGGTGAAACGTAAAGCGGCCGGTGGCCGGCTCGTAATGCGCATAGGCCGCGCGCGGGTCGCCGTCCCGCGGCTGCCCCACGCTGCCGGGGTTGAAGATCAGGCGGTCGGCGCCTGGATCGATCGCATCGCCGGCGTTGGGCACGGAAGCGGAAAAGGCCCCGACGCCGTGCACACCTTCGCGCCAGCGAAACGTGATCGGCACATGCGTATGGCCCACCAGGCACACCTGGGTGCCGAAATAGCCGAAGTTGATCTCCGCCAGGCGCACGTTCGTCAGGTACTCCCAGAGCGGGTCGCGAGGACTGCCGTGCGCCACGTGCACCGATCCAAATACCGACGAGACCTCAAGCCCCACCAGGTACTCACGCGTCTCCTCCTCCAGCACCTGGTCGGTCCATTGGCAGGCGGCGCGGGCGTCGGCGTTGAAGACCGACAGGTCGGCCTGGCCGGTGGCCCCCCAGTCATGATTGCCCGCCAGCGAGCGGAACGGCTGCGAGCGCAGCAACTGCACCACGTCATTCGGATGGGGCCCGTACCCGACCAGATCGCCCAGCGACCAGATCTCGTCCACCGATCCGGCGTCCGCCAGCACGGCCTCCAGCGCCGGCAGGTTTCCATGCACGTCGGCGATGATGAGCACGCTCAGCTGTGGGCCTCCACGCAACGTGAGCCGGCCGGCGCGCCGGATGGTCTCATTATGCGGATGTCATCCGTCGTCGGGACCTGACTCGGCCCGCGGCCGAGCCGGCGGCTGCAGTCCGAGCTGCCGTAGACGAGCGACGAACTGATCGCCGCGGTCGAACTCGTTCGCGAAGAGGCCAAACGAAGCGCAGGCCGGCGAGAGCAGCACCGCGTCGCCTGACCTGGCCAATGCCAGGGCACGGTCCACGGCCTGCGCCATGTCCCCCACGGTCACAACCCGGCAACCGTCCAGCAGCGGTCGCAGCCGGTCGGTTCCGGCGCCGGGCAGCAGCACCACGCCGCGCAATCCATCGGTCGTGCGCAGCCGCTCAGCCAGGGGCGCAAAGTCCAGGCGCTTGTCGGAACCGCCGGCGATCAGCACCCAGGGTCCCGGCACCGCGGCCAGCGCAGCCAGCGCGGCCTCGGGCGTGGTCGCCGTCGTGTCGTTATAGGCGCGCACGCCGTCGATCGTCCCCACCAGTTCCTGGCGCGCCGCAACGCCGCCAAAGCCGCGCACGGCCCGTTCAATCGCGTCATCCTCCACCCCCGCCTCGCGGGCCGCCGCCGCCGCCAGCGCCAGGTTGGCGCGGTTGTGCCGACCCGAGAGCGGCGCGTACCCCCAGCCCGGCGACGCGTCCTTGAGGTCCGGGCGCACCACGGTCCCGCCCGCCCGCGCCGCGAACCAATCGGGCCAGCCGCCCCCCGCCGGAATCACGGCCCAGTCCCCCGCACGCTGATTGGCCACCAGTGACAGCTTGGCCTGCGCGTAGGCCTGCATGTCGGCGTAGCGGTCCAGGTGATCGGCCATCAGGTTGGTCACGATGGCGCCGCGCGTGCGCAGCCCGGTACCGGCCAGCCCCTCCAACTGGGCGCTGGACAACTCCAGCACCACCGTGGATCCCGGCTCGATCTCGTGCAGCTGCGCCAGCGCCGACACGCGCATGTTGCCGGCCAGCAGCGCCCGCTCCCCGCCCGCCACGAGCATGGCGTGCAGCGCCGTGGCGGTGGTGGTCTTGCCGCGTGTGCCGGTCACGCCGATCACGCGCGCCTGCCGGCACCAGCGCAGGAACAGCGTGAACTCCATCTCGATGTATGCCCCGGCGTCGCGGGCGGCCCGCAGAAAGGGCGAGCCCGCCCGGACCGCCGGATTGCGCACCACGATCTCGGCGCGCTCGAAGTCGCCGATCTCGTGCCGTCCCAGCACGTAGCGCACGCCCCGTGTGCCCAGGGCGGTCACGCTGGAAACCAATTCGGACTCCGAGCGGAGATCGGTGACCACCAGCTCGGCGCCGTGGTCGCGCATAAAGGCGGCCACGCCCAGGCCGCCGCTCTGCACGCCAAGCCCCATGACCACCACGCGACGTCCGCGCAAAGCGCGCGGATCGTGCGCCCAGGCTGGCTCGGCGATGTCGTTCAGATCGATCCCGCCTGATGGTCGAGCGTTAATCGCAGCGACAAACGGTTATGACAACTCGCGCCCGGAATATCAAGAACGACACACTGGTCGGCCCAAAAGGCCGAACAATATACGGACACTTTGTTCAGCCTTTGAAGCAACATATCTCCCCGCCTGTCGCTGCGGCTGTTGGCCGATCGCCAGCCGAAACGGTGCATCATCAGATTCAGTGTTGACGAAAGCGTACCGAGACTTACACTTATCGGCGTGTGGCAGCGATTCGGACGTTGCTGCATTATTGGGTTCAGGGAGGACGGTTTGATCGTGAGGCGTTGCCACCGTCGTCGCGATTAACTGAGACAGACGCTCGCCCCTCGGGGCGAGCGTTGTTGTATCGAGGGACCGAATCGTCTGCCTGGCGCTACGCAGGGATCGCATGCACGGCGGGGAGGCACGGCATGGCATCGGACTGCTCAACGTTCAATTCGGCGCTCTCCTGGTACTCAGGCCAACTCACCAAGAATCGAAGATTTCCGCCGGCGGAAGTCAAACGCCACCTCAGGTGGCTGCGCGAATTCGGGGAGTCGTTCCCGCAGCGCATGAATCCCACCAACATCGGCCAGCGCGAAGTGGTCCTCTATTTCGCCGAACATTGCGACGATTTTGGCGACCCGGTGGAGTGGTACTACCGCTACAAGGCGATCGAGACGTTTTACGAGGACATGTCGTCCGAGCTGGACTTGCCCAACAACCAGATCAAGGGCCTCTACGACGAGACTGACCTCGAGCCCGAACTGCTTGAGCGGATTCCTGACCGTCCGCGCATGGCCCCGGTGGACTGGTCGCGCGACGAACGACACATGTACTAGGCCTCGGCGCCGGGCCCTGCGCCCGACGCCCGGCGAGTCGCGGCCGCGCTACCATCCGCCCACGCCGCGCCGCTGCTGAGTCTGGTCCGTGACGGTTTCCGAGTTTCGCGCGCGTAAGAGCGTCGGCGACCCCCTGGTCTGCGTCACGGCCTACGACGCCCCCTTCGCCCGGTTGGCCGAACGCGCCGGCGTGGACGCGCTCCTGGTTGGCGACAGCGTCGGCCGCACGGTGCTGGGGCACGACAACGAATTGCCGGTGCGGATCGACGACATCGTGCACCACAGCGCGGCCGTCACTCGCGCCGTCACATCCGCGCTGGTCATTGCCGACCTGCCGCACATGTCCTACGCCACGGTCGACATCGCGCTGCGGAACGCGGCTCGCCTGCTGCAGGCCGGCGGCGTGAGCGCCGTCAAATTGGAGGGCGGCGAGGAAACCGCCACGGTGACCGCCGCGCTGACCAGCCGCGGGTTTCCGGTGATGGCGCACGTGGGCCTGACGCCGCAGACCGCCTACGCGCTGGGCGGCTACCGGGTGCAGGGCGTCCGGCTCTCGGCGGCGCAGGCGATCGTGGACGACGCGCGCGCCCAGGCCGACGCCGGGGCCTTCGCGATCGTCCTGGAGCTGGTGCCGGCCGGGCTGGCCCGCGCAATCACGCGGCACCTGGACATCCCGACGATCGGGATCGGCGCGGGACCGCATTGCGACGGCCAGATTCAAGTCATCTACGACCTGTTCGGTTTCGCCGAGACGACCCACCGGCACACCCGCGTCTTTGCCAACATCGCGGGGCTGGCCCAATCCGCGCTAGCCGACTACGCCCGCGACGTGCGCGACGGGGCGTTTCCGGCGCCCGACCAGAACTTCAAGGGCAATCGCGGCGTCGTCGACCGCCTGAAGTTCGACTGACCTACTCGGAACCCAGGCTCTCGCTCGGCTCGTCGAGGTAAAAACCGTGCTTTGTCGCGACCCGCTCGCGGTAGTGCTCGTTCCAGCGATGGTATGACGGCGAATCGCCCACCACGGCCTCCGAGGTAATCAGCATGGCGGCCGCGCTGCCGGCGTTCCGCAGGGCCGAGCGCGTGACCTTCAGCGGATCGATCACCCCAATGGCCACCAGGTCCTCGTATTCGCCGGTGGCGGCATTGAATCCCATGCGGCCCTCAAGCTGCAGAACCTCGTCCACCGCCACGGCCCCGTCGTAGCCGGCATTGTCGGCGATCACTTCCAGCGGCATGCGCAGCGCGTCGCGCACGATCCGTCGGCCAATGGCCTCGTCGCGCGGCAGCGCCGGGTCGTCCTTGATCGCCTCGGAAGCCCGCGCCAGAGCCGTGCCGCCGCCAGGCACGATGCCCTCGTCCAGGCCGGCCCGCGTCGCCGAGATCGCGTCCTCGATCCGGTGCCGCAGCTCAAATCGCTCCACCGCGCTGGCGGCGCCGACCCAGATCTCGGCGAATGATCCGGTCAGGTTGTTGGCGCGCTCCTGGTGCTTCTCGCGGTCGAAGTGGTTCTTCATCCGGCCGTGCTGCATCCAGATGTACTCCACGCGCTCGCGGATAGCCATCGGGTCGCCGGCGCCTTTCACAAAGAACGTCTGCTCCTTGGTGCAGCGCACGCGTTCGGCCGTGCCCAGCACGTCCAGGCCGATCGCCCGCCACTGTTCGCCCGTTTCGTGACCCACGATGGTTCCGCCCGTGAAGATCGCCAGGTCCTCCAGCATCCAGCGCTGCCGCTGTCCGAAAACCGGCGCCTTGACGCAGATGACCTCCAGGTTGCCGGCCTGCTTGTTGGTCGCCAGCATCGTCACCACTTCGCCGATGAGCTGCTTGGCGACGATCACCAGCTTCTTGCGGCCGCTGGCCGCGTACTGCTCCAGGAACGGCAGGAAGTCGCGCAGGTGCTCGATCTCGCGGTCGGTGATGAGAATGTCCGGGTTCTCGATCAACGCCTCGGTTTCAGCCGTGTCGGTGGCGAAATGCGCCGACAGGAAACCGGTATCGAGCCGCATGCCGTCCACGTACGTAATTTCAGTCTTCAGGCTCTTGCCTTCATCCACCGTAATCGCGCCCTCGACGCCCTGGCGCTCGAACACGTCCGCGATCAGCTCGCCAACGAAGGGGTCGTTCGCCGACATGCCGGCCATCCAGGCGACCTCTTGCCGGGACTCCGCCCGCACGGCCTGCTGGTAAAGCGCCGACTCCGCCTCGGCCAGCGCCGGGTCCATGCCCCGACGAATGATCATCGGGTTGGCGCCGGCCATGATGGCCTTGAACGCTTCGCTGTACATCGCCTGCGTCAGCACCGCCGCCGTGGTCGTGCCGTCGCCCGCCACCGTGTTGGTCTGTCGACAGGCCTCATAGACGATCTGAGCGCCGGTGTGGAGGAACGTGTTCTCAACTTTGATGTCCCGCGCCACGGTCACACCGTCGTTGGTCACCGTGGGTGGCCCCAGGCTCGGCTTGTAGGCAACGTTGCGACCCTTCGGCCCCATGGTCACCTTGACGGCGTTGGCCACCAGGTCCACGCCCTCGCGGAGGGCCAGCCGGGCTTCGAGGTCGAATACGACAGCGCGATCAAGAACCACGCGAAGCCTCCTCGGTCAGGTTCGGGGGACGGTCAAAAAGGCGCGGCTCAAGAGGCCGCGCGGGTTAACCATTGTCCGGTACGCGCCGCCGCCCGACAAGGACTCGTTGGCCACGGTCTCTGGTCGGACCGATCCCGTCACTCGCATGTTGCGGCATCGTCGCCCCCCGTCCCGATTGGCCGAATCCGCCGGCGGCTAGAATCTGAACGGAGCAGCTGCCGGGCTCCGGATCCCACCTCGCTCCCCAAGCAGGATCTGCCTATGCGTCGCGGCATGGTGACCGCCGTGGTCTTCGCTCTGGCCTGCCTGGCCGGGTGGCTCCAATTCACGCCAGCCGCGGCCGACAGTCCCACCGTGTTGGTGATGAGCGTCGACGGCCCGATCAAGCAGTTGACGGCCGACTACATCGCTCGCGGGCTGGACACGGCGCACGCGGATGACGTCGAGCTGGTCGTCATCCGTCTGAACTCGCCGGGAGGGCTGTTCGACCCGACGCGGACGATCGTGCAAAAGCTGCTGGACTCCGAGATCCCGGTCGCCGTGTACGTCACGCCCGCCGGGGCCTACTCCGGCTCCGCGGGCACCTTCCTTGTGGCCGCCGCCAATTTTGCCGTCATGGCGCCGGCGGCCAACGTCGGCGCCGTCTCGCCGCTCGACGCCGCCGGCGACAAGATCCCAGGGTCCCGGGCGCACATCGTCAGCCAGGACATGCGGGCCTACATCCGCGGCATCGCCGAGGTGCGGGGACGAAACGCCGACGCCCTCGAAGACACGGTCTGGAATGCAACCGCCTATTCGGCGCACGAAGCCCAGCGCCGCGGCGTGATTGACCTGGTCGCCGCCGACCTGCCCGCCATGCTCGAGCAACTCGACGGGCAACAGACCACGACAGCCGCCGGCCCAACCGTCGTCACGTCCCGCGACGCCCGCGTGCGGCACCTGGGACCCACGATCCTGGAACACCTCCTCGGAATCCTCACCATGCCCGAGGTCGTGTTCATCCTGTTCATAACCGCCTGCCTCGCCTTCCTGGTGGAAGTGTTGTTTCCCGGCCTGATCATCCCCAGCCTTCTGGGCGTGGTGACACTGGCCCTGGCCGTCCTCGGGTTCCTGAACCTGCCGGGCAGTTGGCTGGGCGTTGTGTTCATCGTCTTTGCCGCGGCGCTGTTTTACGGAGAGACCACCGCGCCCGGCTTCGGGTTCTTCGGGGCTGGCGGCGTCCTGTTCCTGGTCCTCGGCGGGATCTTTCTGTTCGGGGACTTCTTCCGCCCGTCGGATCTGCCCGAACCCAGCTTCATGGTGAATCCGTTTGTGATCGCCGCCATGGGCGGAATCGCCCTGGGCATCTGGGTGTTATTCGTTCGCCTGGCGGGCGCCGGCGGCGGCGAGACGGCCGGCTTTCAGACCGCGGCCGAAACGGCCCTGATTGGCCAGAAGGGCGTCACGCTATCCGACCTGCGGCCGTCCGGAAGAGTGCGGGTCGGCGACAGGGACTGGGTGGCGACCGCCGATCCGGGCGTTTCGATCGACCGGGGCGAACAGGTCCGGGTGATAGCCGTCTATGGGGAAGTGCTCAAGGTCCAAAGAGCCTGACCGCCCACACGTTGCCTCGGAACGCGGCCGTGTCGGCCGCCCATCAGGATCCGGGCGCCTCGGTTTCGCAGGGAGGAAACTCGGCCATGAGTTGGCGCTCCTCGGCCGAAAGCTCCCTACCCTCCAGCAGGTCGGCACGTCGGCGCTGGGTGCGGTGCAGCGCCTGCGCCCGCCGCCAGCGCTCGATCCGCGCGTGGTGCCCGCTGAGCAGCACGGGCGGCACGCGCTGCCCCCGGAGTTCTTCAGGGCGCGTGAATTGCGGGTGGGAGAGCCGTCCCTCCGCGTGCGACTCGCCAACCAGCGAAGCCGCGTCCCCCACAACCCCCGGCACCAACCTGGCGGCCGCGTCAATCACCACCATGGCCGCCACTTCGCCGCCGCTCAGCACGTAGTCGCCCACGCTGATCTCCTCGTCGACGACCAGCGTCCGCACGCGCTCATCCACCCCCTCGTACCTTCCGCAAATCAGGATCACGTGCGGCCGCGCCGCCAGGGCCGAAACCCTGGCCTGCGTGAGCGGCTCCCCCTGCGGCGTCAGCAGGACAACCCGGCCGTCGGACCCGCGCAGCTCCTCCACCGCCGCAACGATCGGTTCGGCCTTCAGCACCATTCCGGGACCGCCGCCGTAGGCGTAGTCGTCCGTGACTCGATGCGGTGGCTCGGCCCAGTCCCTGAGGTTGTGTATTCGGACGTCAACGGTTCCCGCGGCCCGTGCCTTGCCCAGCAGGCTCACGTCCAGGAATCCGCCGAAGCTCTCCGGGAACGTCGTGATCACGTCCACCTGCCAGACCGGCGACATCAGCGCAGCCCCTCGATCAGCTCGATCGTGAGTTCCCGCCGCTCGGGGTCGTAGCCCTGCACCACGTCGGGTATCGCCGGCACCAGCACTTCCCCGTCGGGACCCCGCACCAGGTACACATCATTGCTGCCCGTGAACATAACCTCGCGAAGAGTTCCGATCGCTTCGCCGCCGAGCCCCACCACGCGCACCCCAATTAGCTCCGCACCGTAGTACGCGCCATTCGGCAGGGGCACGGCTTCGGCCAGCGGCACCGAGATCTCGGCGCCGCGCAGATCACGCGCCGCCTCGCGCGTGCGCACGCCAGGAAGCTTGAGGCGTGGTTTGACACCGGAGTGGAACGCCTCGATTTCCATAGGGTCGCGTTTTGCACCGATGTACACGCGACGGCCGGCCGCAAGGTTGCCGAGCACGTCGGTCTCCAGCCGGATTCGAACCTCGCCGCGGACGCCGAACGCCCCCAACACGGTGGCGAGGACGATCTCCGTGGGCGCGTGCGTCAGCGGCTCTCCTGAATGTCGAGCGCCAGCCGCCGGTCGCCGCCGATCGGCGCGGCGTGCATCACGGCCCGGACGGCCCTGGCCACGCGCCCCTGCCGTCCAATCACCCGGCCCATGTCCGACGGATGGACGTAGAGCTTGTAAATGCTGAGATGGTGGCGCTGAACCCGGTTCACGCGCACCGCGTCCGGCTCCGTCACCAGGTTGCGGGCGATGAACTCAACCAGCTCGTCCATGGGATGACCCTAGGCGCTGGGCCCGGCTGCCGCGGCGGGCGGCTGCGGCATGTTCTTGGCGATTTCCAGCAGCTTGCGTACCCGCTCCGTCGGCTGCGCGCCCTTGCGGATCCAGTCCTCCGTCGCGGCCACGTCCAGCCGGATGGTCGACGGGTCGGTCAGCGGGTCGTAGTGACCGAGCTCGGCGATGCGTCGGCCGTCACGCGCCCAGCGCGCCTCGGCCACCACCACCCGGTAACTGGGACGCTTCTTGCGCCCGGTGCGGGTAAGACGAATTTTCAACATGAAGAAGAAACTCCGGGGAACTCGATGGGAAAAGCCGGCGACGGACCCCAGGCCCTCGAACCAGGCCGGCTCCCCGATCATACCCACGCCACCCGCCCCTGTCACCGGCGGCTGTAGGATGTCCTTGCCGAGTCCTCAGTCAATCGCGGACGGCGTCAAGCGGCAGAGAGTAAGGTTGATTCGAATGGGAACTCGCAAGGGTAGCGTCCGGGTAGTGGATGAAAGGCCGCGCGTGACCCAGTCGACCCTTCGCGAACTGGCACGGCGCCCGCTCCGGGAGCGTCACCGGGTGCTGCGCGATGCGCAGATGGCAGTCGACCCCGAAGAGACTCGCGTGTGGGACGCAACGCTGGTCGACCTGGCTGGCTAGTCGCAGAACTCCCGTTGGCCGACGATTCACCCTCGCGGGGCGAACTGTGGCTGGTTCGTCTTCCACGCGCGGTCGGGGCGGAACTGCAGCGCGACCGTCCCGCCATCGTCATCAGCTCGCCCGCCATTGATGCGCTGCACGTTCGCATCGTTGTTCCGCTGACAACCTGGCGCGACGAATACGAGGGCCGAATCAACAAGCTTCGTATCGAACCAGACAACTGGAACGGGCTCCACACGCGTTCAGCCGCCGACATCTTGCAGGTACGAAGCGTGTCCACCCAGCGATTCCTCAGGAGGATCGGCGTCTTAGAGGCTGATGAGGTCGAAGAGATCGTGGCCGGCGTGGCTATTGCCGTCGACTACATCGGTTGACAGGAGCTACGGCTAGACTGCCCCTGTCTGTCTGAAATCGAGCGCCAATGGCCGTTCGGGTTGGGGTGATCGGGGCCGGGGCGTACGCCCAGCGTGCCCACCTGCCGCCGCTGCAACAACACCCGGACGCCGAAGTTGCCGCCCTCTGCCGCCGTAATCCGGTCCGCCTGGCCGAAGCCGCCGACGCCTTTGGCGTAGCCGGCCGCTACACCGACTACACGGACTTGCTGGCCGACGACTCGCTGGACGCGGTCACGATCTCACTGCCGCACAACCTCCACTACCAGGCCGCCCGCGCATCGCTCGATCGCGGCCTGCACGTGCTGGTGGACAAACCCCTCACGCTGCGCTCCGACCACGCGCGAGAACTTGTGGCACTGGCCGAGCAGCGCGGGCTCACCCTGATGGTCGCGTTCAACCGCCACTACGAAGCGCCCTTCACGAAGGCGCACGAACTCCTGGCCGACGGCGCCATCGGTGAGCTTCGCCTCATCCAGGCCTACATGGCGTACGACTGGGACCTGTGGCTGCAGCCGTCCGAGCACCGTTTTACTGGCCCCGGCGCCGCCATGCTCGACGGCGTGTCGGACACCCAGTCGACATTGCTGCACGAGACCAGTTTTCGCGGCGACGCCGCGGCCAACGGCGGAGGCTTCTTCGCCGACGGCGGGGCGCACCTGCTGGAGGCCTGCCTCTGGCTGGCGGACTCGCCCGCGGCCACGGTCTTCGCGCAGATGGACTCGCCGGAAGCCGATCTGTACACCGCCCTCAACCTGCGCCTCCGGTCAGGCGTGCTGTGCAGCCTGGCCTGCGTGGGCGACACACCAACACCGCGTGACTTCGGATTCCACCTCTACGGGGCCACCGGCGCCATCCACATGCGCTGGGGGCATCTCACGCTGGAACGCGAGCTGCGCGACCCGCTGACCTTTGACAATTCGTCCATGTCATTCCTGGGCAGCGCCCCGGCCAATTTCATCGACGTCATCCTGCGACGTGCTACACCCCGCGCCACTGCGCACGACGGCCTGCGCCAGGTCGTCGCTATGGAAGCCGCCTACCGCTCGGCGCGCAGCGGCGCGCCGGAGCGCGCCTAACGCTGGGTCGCGGGCTGCTCCGTCGCTGAGGATTCCTGCGCCGGCGGCTGTTCCTCGGTCGGCGGCTCGCCCTCCCCCTGCGACTCGGCCTCGGCCTCCGCCTGCGCCTCGGCGTATCCCGGCACCAGGTTCGGATCGAAGCTGCCGTCCTCGGCTTCGCCGACCTCCCAGCGTTCCGCCCAGGGCAGGAATATCGAGGGAAACCGATCCTTGGAAAGCACCCGGCCTCCCAGCGCAACGTGACGCGTAATCACCGTTCGCAGCCCGGGAATCGCACTGTCGGTCTTTTCGATCTCGCCGGGCGGCAATTCCTTCGTGGGTTCCACGCGTAGCGGCGGCGGTTCGATCTCCTCGCCCCTCCAGGCGTCCAACCTGACCTCGCGTTCGAGCGACGGTCCCATCAGCCTGAACATCAGCCGTTGCCGTCGAGCGTCGAACACCCGCCGGATGAGAATGTGATTCGGCGTGTCGTTGGTAAACGCCAGGTCCTGGGCCGGTTGCCAGATCGCGGCATCGAAGCCCGGCGGATTATTCGGGCCAAGCTCGTAATAGCGGACGCGGTAGGCGTGTTGCCAGCGCTCGCTGATCGGCAGCCCGGCCCAGAACGCGGCCCGAAACAGCGTCGTCGACACCTGGCAGATGCCGCCCCCAATGCCCGGCTCCGTGCGCGTGGGCGCGATCACCAGCCCTTCCACAAACCCGTTCCCCGCCGTGATCGGCCCCACCGTGGCGTTGAACGAAAACGTCTCACCGGGCGGAATTACCGTGCCGTCGATCAGCCGCGACCCGTTATTGATGTTGTGGACGCGGTTGTCACTCGAGCCGGTAAAGCGGGACTCGCCCGCCGCGATCAGGTTGTTGAACTGCAGTTCCTCCGCGCTCAGCCGCGTAATGGCGGGCTGGATGGTCACCAGCGGCACGTTCACCCGTCCCCGCCCGCTATCGAACGCGGTCTGAACGCGCGTCCAGAGGCGCTCGGCGTCAATCGTGCGGCCGGGCGTACCTTGAACCAGTGGGACGACCTCGCCGTCCTGGTCCACTCTGATCCTTGGCTCGACAGCGGAAACTCGTAGCGTGTCCGCAATCTCGCGCGCCACTCGGTCAAACGCCCGATAGCTCACGTCCACGTTGATCTCGGGCGCATCGGCCGGCCCAATCAGGCGCATGTCCTGCGCCAGGTCTTCGCGCGCGATCGACCAGCGATGACCCGGCGCAACCAACTCGATGTGCCCGGCCGTCAGCTGTTCCGCGCGTTCCGCCGTGGCGGCCAGGTCGTCCGTGGCCACCCTGGGCGCAATCGAGCGCGACTGTAAGTCGATGATCAGCCGCTGCGGGGTGTCAAACCGTCGGCTCATCACGGCCAGCACGTCCGCCGGCATCAGTTCGCGGCCCTCGCTCGACGGATAGACGCGGGCGCGAAGCTGGCCGCCCCGGGTTTCGATCCGCAACGAGGCGTCCGTCGGGCTCTCCGCGATCTCGGCGCCAATGCGCTCGACGTACGTCATGAAGACGTGCGGATCGAAACTGACCGCCGTCCGCCAGTCCAGCGGTGCGTCCAGCGTCTGCTGCTGCTGGCGCAGTCGGACGTCCCAGCTGCCCCTTCGGCCCCAGCCGTAGGCCCGCGCCAGCGGCGTGGCGTAGTCGACCCGGATCCCAACCTCGCGGCCCGTGGGATTCCAGGTTCGGCCATCCAGCCGAAAGACGATTGGCGCGGCGCCGAAACCGTCCCAGCGCGCCGCCAGCCGCTCGCGTGCCTGCTCCAGCGTCAGGCCCCCCACGTCTTCGCCGTCCAGGCGCACACCCGGATAGAACCGGTCCGCGTAGCGCGCCTGGCCCACCGCCACGAACGTCGCCGCACCTGCCGCGGCCGCCGCCGCGCTGCCGAGCGCGCCGGACCCGGCGAACAGCAGAATGGTGCGTCGGCTGATATTCATGAAATTCTCGTCACTCGCCCGGCAAATTCACCTTGCCGCGCACTCTCAACTATAGGCGGCGGTACAGGAAGCGCTGCTCGGGCCGGACCGGGCAGCTCCGGCGCCTGTGCTATCGTCAGTGCTGCCGACCAGCCGGTTGGCGTCCCACTTTGCGACCCCTTGTTCGTGGCGTCCCACGCCGCTCGTTTTCCGGTATAGCACCCATGGCGACTCTCATCGAGGAACTCGAAAAGACGTACCTCAAGCCCGAAGTCCCCGAATTCAGCGTCGGCGACACCGTGCGCGTAAACGTGAAAGTGCGCGAGGGCGAGCGCGAACGCCTTCAGGTGTTCGAGGGCACCGTCATTCGCCGCCGCGCCGGAGGCGTCAACGAGAACTTCACGGTCCGCCGCCTCTCCGGTGGCGTCGGAGTGGAACGGACATTTCTTCTGCATTCGCCGATCGTCGACGACATTCAGGTCGTCCGCTACGGCAAGGTCCGCCGCGCCAAGCTGTACTACCTGCGCGACCGGGTCGGCCGTGCCGCGCGCGTCAAGGAGCGGCGCGCCTAGCCGGCGCGAAAGGCCAGCCCCGTCGGCGACCTCCCGCTCAGGCTCCCACCGCCGCACCGGGAACTCCGGCTGCTTGAGCAGGGACGCCGCCGAATTGCCGGGGTTGATGAGGCGGGTCGCGGTGCCTGGGCCGGGCCCCTCACCGCCGCCGCCGTCATCCTGCCGCCCGTTGCCTACCTGGACCCGCAGCTTCTGGCGGGTGTGACGGACTCCAAGCGCCTCTCGCCCCGCGCCCGCGAGCGCCTGGCCCGCCTGATTCGCGACCGCGCCGCGGCCATCGGCGTCGCGCACAGCTCGCCGCGCGAGATCGACGCCACCGGAATCGCCGCCGCCGGGCGCCTGACCATGCACCGCGCCTTGGGCCGCCTGCGGCTCGACCCCGATCACGTAATCGTGGACGCGTTTCCGCTTGACGCCGCCAGCCGGTTCGCCGACCGGCAAACCGCAATCATCCGCGCTGACGCCACCTGCCTGGCCGTGGCGGCGGCCTCGATTTGCGCCAAGGTCGCCCGTGACCGTCTGATGCGGCAGTTGAGCCGCAGTTTCCCTGATTACGCCTTCGATCGAAACAAGGGCTACGGCACCGCCCGCCACCGCGCCGCCTTGCACGCCCTGGGTCCGGTTGCCCTCCACCGCCAGAGCTTCGCTCCCGTCCGACAAGCCAATGCCACGCATACCCTGGCCCTGGCGGTCTAGGCGCCGTGCGCCAACCGATCGGGCGGAACTCGGCCGTTGGGGCGAGGACCTGGCCGCGCGCGAACTCAAGCGGCGCAAGTACCGCATCCTGGAACGTAACGTCCGCGTGGGCCGCGGCGAACTCGACATCGTGGCCAGCGACCGCGACGCGACCGTATTCGTGGAGGTCAAGACCCGGCGTGACAAGACCTTTGGCGGGGCCCGGGCCGCGCTCACGCCCACCAAGGGGCGCCAGCTGGCCCGCCTGGCGCAAACCTATCTGCGCCAGCACCCCGACCGCGCGGGCGACTACCGGATCGACGTCGTCGCCATTGACGTCGATCCCACCGGCGACTACACCGTGGAGGTGATACCCAATGCCGTTCACCTCTGACTCGTGCACGGTCAGGCCACGCATCCCGCGGGAAGCCGCGGAACGATGACCGCCCTCAGTTCGACAACCGCCAACTCCCGCGGAATCTCACCACGGCGCCTCATGCAACGCGTCTGCCTCCTGTCCGTCATCGCACTCGCCGCCCTCTGCTCGGTTCTCCCGGCGCGGGCGGACTCCGGGGACTACGCGGTGGAGGGTGGACGCCTCTTCACGCAAGCCGCCGAGACCGAGGTCCCGGACGCCGGCTTCGCCGTCACCGATGCCGACGGCATTCCCTTCTGGACCGAGTTTCAGCGCCTGGGCGGCGTGCAGGCCGTGGGCTACCCGCTGTCACGTCGGTTCGTCTGGGAAGACTTCACGGTCCAGGTGTTTCAGAAGGTCGTGATGCAGTGGCGGCCGGAACTGAACACCTTCATGTTCGTCAACGTCTTCGACCGCCTCAGCCTGGCCGGATACGACAACACCCTCGAGGACCTGCTGGTACCCCCATGGGAGTACTTCGAGGAGAAGGGCCTCGCCTGGGACCAGATCATCGCCTCTCGACAGGCGCTGCTCGATGACAACCCGGCCCTTCGCGACGCCTACTTCGCCGTTGACGACCCGCTGCGCTGGTATGGATTGCCCACCTCCAGGATCGTCACCTACGACCATGTCCACAGCATCAGGCTGCAGCGCGTGGTGCTGCACCAGTGGCTGGTCGACTTGCCCTGGGCCTCGGCGGGCGAGGTCACCGTCGCCAACGGCGGCGACCTGGCTCGCGGCGCCGGGATCTTTCCGCCGGAGGTCCTGGCCCCCGAGATACGGCCCCGCGCCGCTGAATCCACACCACAGCCGACGCCGGTACCCGCACTCGCCCCGACGCCCGTAGCCACCGCCGCGCCAACCGGGCCGGCCGGCCTCCTGGCGCCCGTGAACACACTACGCGCCGCCCTGCAGCTGCCGGCGCTGACTGTCAGCCCCGAACTGATGCAGGCGGCCCAGAGTCACGCCGACTACTACATCGCCCACCGGGACGACCCGAATTCAGGCGGCCTGCACACCCAGGTCCGGGGCTACGCCGGATTCACCGGGCGCACCATCGGCGACCGTGCCCGCGCCGCCGGCTACCAGCTGGGCTGGGTGGACGAAGTCTTCGCCTTCTTCACACCCCCCGACACGCTGGCCTGGGCCCTCGAAACCGTCTGGCATCGCTACATGTATTTCCACCCGTCCGCCGTGCACATCGGCTATGGAACGGCGACCGGCGGGGGCACCACCGTCACCGTGTTCAACGTCGGTCTGTCGCCGGCGCACACCGCCGACGCGGCCCTGCCCGCCGTCGTTCCGTTGAACGGGGCCACGGACGTAGCGTTCAGTTGGGCGGGCTGGGAATCGCCCAACCCGGCGCCGGGCGCCCTCCGCCCCTTCGGGCCGCCCGTGTCGCTGCAATTCGGCCTGGATGACGAGGTGACCTGGGGCGAAGCCGCGCTGTACGGTCCCGGCGGCGCGCTCATCGCCACCTCCCGCACAACCAGCGAGTGGCGGCGCGCACTGTCCCTGGTCCCGCACGACCCCCTGGCGCCGGCCACCACCTACACGGCGCGCGTCAGCGGAACCCTCAACGGCGCGCCCTTCCAGGTCGAAACCAGCTTCACCACGCGCGCGGCCTGACCACCCGTAGAATGACCTTCCACCACCCACGGCAGGCAGTCCCGCGATGCACCTGATCTCCGAGCTTGGGCATTGGGTGCTGGACTGGGGCGATTCGCCCTGGGGCGGCCTGGCCCTCTTCGTCCTCGCGTTCTGGGAGTCCAGCTTCTTCCCCATCCCGCCGGACGGCCTGATGATTGCCCTGGCCGCCGGGAACCTTCAGTTCGCGCTGGGCTTCTCCGCCATCGCTACCGTCGGGTCGCTGCTCGGCGCAATGCTGGGCTACTGGATCGGCCTGCGCGGCGGCCGCCCCCTGCTGGACCGGCTCTTCGCCAACGAACGCGTCCTCTATGTGGAGCGCCAATACCAGCGCCGCGACGTCTGGGCCGTCACCATCGCGGCCTTTACCCCCATCCCCTACAAAGTCTTCGCCATCGGCGCCGGCGCCTTCCGCCTCAACTTCCGCCGTTTCATGCTGGCCTCCCTGGCGGGTCGCGGCGGCCGCTTCTTCCTGGTCGGGATCCTGATGACGATTTTCGGCACGCAGGTCGAAGCCGTCATCGACGAGTACTTCGACATCCTCGCCATCGCCTTCGTCGTCCTCCTGGTCCTTGGCTTCGTCGTCATTCGCTTCGTCATGCGCCCGCGCGCCACGGCGGCCGACGCCTCGACCGACTAGCCCCGTGCCCGCGCCGAGCCGCTACGCCGTGGCGGCCGACGTGGTGGTCGTTGCCGAAACGCCAACGCCTTCAGTCCTGCTCATCCGCCGCCGTAACCCACCGCTCGGCTGGGCCATCCCGGGCGGCTTCGTCGAGCCCGACGAGGACCTCATTGACGCCGCCCGTCGCGAACTTTTTGAGGAAACCGGCCTACAGCCTGCCGAACTCGAGCAACTGGCCACCTTCGGCCACCCCAACCGCGACCCCCGCGGCCGCACCATCTCCGTCGTCTATGGCGCCCGCCTCCAGCACGCCGCCCACCCCGCCGCCGGCGACGACGCCGCCGACGCCCGCTGGTTCCCTCTCACCGCCCTCCCCACCAACCTCGCCTTCGACCACCCCACCATCCTGGCCCAGGTTCTCCCCCGACTGGTGTGCGCCTCTAAGCTAGAGCCACAGGCCGGGTTGCCGTAACCCGGTTGCGCGCCGTAGCGTGCCTCGTGACATGGCCGCAGTAACCGAGAAACAGACCTCAACGCCAGCCGCCCTGCTGGCCGACCTCCGCCGCATCGTCGGCGAGTCCTGGGTCCTCTCCGACCCCGACGACCTGCTCCTCTACGAGTACGACGGGTCCGTGGACCGCGCCTTGCCCGACGCCGTCGTATTCCCCGACTCCAGCGCCCAGGTCCAGGCCGTCGTCCAGACGGCTCTGAAGCACGGCGTGCCGGTGGTGGCGCGCGGGGCCGGCACCGGGCTCAGCGGCGGCGCCATCGCCCGCTGCGGCGGGATCGTCGTCGCCACCTCGCGCATGAGCCGCATCCTCGAAGTCGACACCCGCAACCGCCGCGCCGTCGTGGAACCGGGCGTCGTCAACGCCGACCTCAGCGCCCACACCCACCGCTTCGGCTTTCACTACGCGCCAGACCCCTCCAGCCAGTACGCCTGCACCCTCGGCGGCAACATCGCCACCAACGCCGGCGGCCCCCACACCCTGCTCTACGGCGTCACCACCAACCACGTCCTGGGCATCGAATTCGTCACCATGGACGGCCGCGTCGTCACCACCAGCGCCCTGCCCGACGGCCCCGGCTACGACCTGACCGGCCTGTTCTGCGGCAGCGAGGGCACCTTCGGCATCGTCACCCGGGCCGTCGTCCAACTGGTCCACACCCCCGCCGGCGTGCGCACCCTCCTGGCCTCCTTCGATTCCGTGCCTGCCTGCAGCGCCGCCGTCTCCGGCATCGTGGCCGCCGGCATCGTCCCGGCCGCTGTCGAAATGATGGATCAGCTGGCCTTGGAGGCCGTTGCCGCCTTCATCCCGCGCGCCAACCTCCCCGTGGACGCCGCCGCCGTGCTCCTGCTGGACGTCGACGGCGTTCCCGCCGAACTCGACGACCGCGAAGCCGAGATCCGCAACGTGCTCCTAGCCAACGAGGCCCGCGACATCCGCGTGGCCCAGAACGACGCCGAGCGCAACCTCTTCTGGCTCGGCCGCAAGAGCGCCTTCGGCGCCATGGGCCGCATCTCGCCCGACTACTACGTCCAGGACGGCGTGATCCCGCGAACCACCATCGCCCACGTGCTGGACGAAATTCGGCGCATCAGCCGGTCCTTCGACCTGCCCATCGCCAACGTCTTCCACGCCGGCGACG
>JAPPKM010000204.1 GCA_028874315.1 Chloroflexota bacterium | reverse complement strand
GGGTGTGGGTGCGGTCGAGGACGGCCAGGAGGCTGCCCTCGCGGCGGGCGTCGCGGCCAGCCGTTTCCAGTTCGAGATTGCGACGCGTGAAGGCGTCCAGTTCCATGAAGTCCGAGGTGCCGTAGACGTGAACGCCGGTGAGGACGTGCAGGGCGGCGGGGTCGGTGTCCTCGACGTAGCGCAAGAGGACGCCGACGGCGTGGGTGGCGAGGTGACGCCCCTGCAGGCCCAGGCCTTCCAGGTCGCGGACCTGGAAGTGGCGCGTGACCATTTCGCGGGACGCGGCGGCGTCGCGTAGCCAGGCCTGGTCGTCCTGCGGGACGCCGGAGGGAATCTCGCCGTCGGGGAGACCGAGGGTAAGGATCTCGCGGGCGTCGATTCGGCCGAGTTCGCGAGCGAGGGCCTCCGGGCTGGCTTGGCAGGCTCCCAGGTCACCGGTGGTGATGTCGGCGTAGGCCAGGCCGCGGGCGTCGCCATCGCCAACGGCTACAGCCAAGTAGTTGTTGGCTTCCGGCTGGAGCCAGTCCTCGTCAACAACTGTGCCTGGTGTGATGACGCGGGTGACCTGGCGTTCGACGAGGCCGCGGCCGACCTCGCCGACCTGGTCGCAGACGGCGACGCGCAGGCCGGCCTCGATGAGGCGTCCGATGTAGGTGGGGGCGGCGTGGTAGGGCACGCCGCACATGGAGACGCGGTTGCCTTTGCCGAACTCGCGGGAGGTGAGGACGATCTGCAGGACGGCGGCGGCGCGTTCGGCGTCCTCGTCGAACATCTCGTAGAAGTCGCCGAGGCGAAAGAACAGGATCGCGTCGGGCTGCTGCTGTTTTATGTCAAGGTACTGGCGCCGCAGGGGCGTCAGCTTAGGCTCGGTTGTCGTCAAGCGCCTCCCCTTACGCGCTGCCGGACAAAAACCGAACTTTGGCTCAGCGTAGCACCGGGCGAATTGTCGCCCTTGTCCGCCCGAACAAGCGTCAGCTGTCGATCAGGCCGCGCAGGTAGTCGTGCGCCTGGGCGGCGTAGACGAGGGGATCAAGGCCGTCGAAGTTGGGGCTGTGCATAACCAGCCAGCCGCTATAGCCGATGGCCTTGAGGCAGCCGATCACGCCGGGAATGTCCACACCGCGCCGGTCGTCCACGCGGAGATTCTGATACTGGACGTAGCCGCCCTGGGCGCTGATGGGGATGCCTTCGTCCGGTCCGACCAGGAGCATGTTCTGAACTTCGGCGTGCCTGATGTGAGGGGCCAAGGCCTGGACGGCAGGCTCGAGGTAGTCCTGGCCTTCGATGTAGAGATTGGCCGGTTCGAAGACGAGGCCGACGTTGCCGCGGTTGACGCGGCGGAGCATGTCAAGGGAGCCGGCCACGGTGTTGAAGGGGGTGCCGTGGTGGGTGAACTGGACGAGGTCGACGCCGAAGGAGGCGGCCTTGTCAGCGGCTTCGCGGACCATGGGGATCTGCTCGATGGAGCCGATGCTGGGCCGGATGCGTTCGGCGCCGATGCGGAGGGCCAGATCGAGGTATTCGTCGAAGCGCGGGCTGAAGCGGCCCTCGGTGGCGGAGTCGGCCACGAGGCAGCAGGCGGCGAGGTTGTGTTCGTCCAGGGCCTGGCGGATTTCGAAGACGCGGGCATGGGTGGCGCCGACCTCAAGCTGTGAATTGCGGACTTCGAGGGCTCCGTAGCCGATGCGGGCGGCGGCCTCGGCCAGCTCGGGCAGATCGATGAGGGCCCGGGTTTTTTCGTGGGGAGCTTCGACGACTCGTCCGGATAGCGCCAGTTTCATCTCGGTCTCCTGACAGTGCTCGTTGGCGAGCTTGCCGGCTTCTGGCAGTCGACGGCTCGCACGCTAGGCATCCATCTCCAGCAGGACTTTGCCGCACTGGCCAGTGTTGATCGTATCCATGGCGATTTCGAAGTGCGCCAGCGGGAAGGTGTGGGTGAGCATAGGGTCCAGGACATCACCGTGCCGGATGAGGAAGGCTTCGGTGCGATACCAGGTGTCCCAGATCAGGCGGCCAGTGACGCCGTAGACCTCCAGGCCCTTGAAGAGCAGGTCGTCGGCGAGGTTGATGGATACCGGCGTCGGTGGGATGCCCAGCAGTACAACTTTGCCGGCATTGGCCGAGAGGCGGAGGGCCTGGCGGAAGGCATCCGGGTGGCCGGACATTTCCAGGCTGACGGTTGGGCGGCTGCCCAGGGCGTTGAAGAGGTCCGACTCGAACGACGGCGAGGCGGCATCCAGGGTGGCGTGGGCCCCCATGGTTTCGGCCAGGCCGCGACGATAGGCGGACACGTCGCTGGCCACGATCGGGTACGCGCCCACCGAGTGGGCGACGGCGATTGACATAAGGCCCATGGGTCCGCAGCCATAGACGGCAATGGGCTGGCCGGAGACGTCGAAGCGCATGGCGGCGTGGACGGCGTTGCCCAACGGCTCGAACAGGACGGCGCGTTTGAGCGGGATTTCGGGGCGCACCTTCCAGGCGACACGCGCGGGGACGGCGACGTGTTCGGCGAATCCGCCATCCACGTCGATGCCGAGGATGCGCAAGTCTTCGCAGACGTGGGCGTTGCCGGTACGGCAGGCGCGGCAGACGCCACAGAAGATGTGACTCTCGACGGCGACCAGCTCACCCACATCGAAGCCCTTGGCGGCGGCGCCGACGGCGGCCACCTCACCCACAATCTCGTGTCCGAGGGTGAAGGGTGTGGGGAAGTTGAGTTCGGCCCACGAATCCCAGGCATAGAGATGCCGGTCGGAGCCGCAGATGCCGGCGCGGCGGACGCGCAGGAGGAGTTCATCGAATCCGGGTTCAGGTTGTTCGACCTGGGCGACTTCCACGCCGCGCTCTGGGCGCGCTTTGCGAATGGCGAGCATCGTCAGTCAAGAGCTCCTTGTGCTGGTCAGCCGTCGAGCCCAAGCTCGGCGGCTACGGATTACTGGTTCAGACCGGCCCGGCGCGCGGCCCTTGGTCGCGACCTTTGGGGTGGTTGGCCAGGCGGTTTTCGGCAGCGCGTTCAACGGTGATGTTAATCCGCCGGGTGCGCGTGGGCGCCCTCTTGGCGGATTTGATCCACCAGAGGATGTTCTTCTTGGCCGAGGCGGAGAAGCGGGTGAAGTGTGCCTCCGCCGACGGGTTGGATTGCAGGGCCCTGACCAGGTCGTCGGGAATGACGAGGTCTTCAATCTCGTCGGAGATCGTCCAGGCGCCGTTGGCCCTGGCGGCGTCGATCAGCGCCTGGCCAGCCGGTTGCAGGCGGCCTTCGTCGACGAGCCGGGCGATCTTGGCCCTATTGATACGGGACCAGGGGCTTGTGGGGTTGCGCGGACAGAACCAGCGCGTGGCGCGTTGGTCGTCCAGCCGGTTGGTGCGCGAATCGATCCAGCCGTAGGCCAGGGCTACGTCAACCGTGTCGGAGTATTCCAAAGCGGGCTTGCCGGTGTGCTTTTTCCAGACGACCAGCCAGACGCCGCTGGACAAGTGGTGATTCACTTGCAGCCAGTCGCGCCACTGGCCGAGCGACTCCGCGTGGAACATGGGCTTTCCGTCGCGGTGAAGCTCAGCCACGCACGCTCAGCCGCAATGGACCAGACGGTTCAGGAAGCCTCTGCCGTTTCCGCCATGGCAAGTTCGAGTTTGCCGATCTCGTCCGTCAGCACGGGCAGCATGTCGGCTTCGTCCACGGTCTGCAGGATTTCGCCGTGGCGGAAGATCACCGCGCGGCCCTTGCCGCCGGCGATGCCCAGGTCGGCGTCCATGGCTTCGCCGGGCCCATTCACCACGCAGCCCATGACGGCGACTTTCATGGGCTGCTTGACGCCCTTCATTACGTCCTCGACGGCGTCGGCCAGGCCGTAAAGATCGATTTCGCAGCGTCCGCAGGATGGGCAGGAGACCATGGTCGGTCCCACGGTCTTGAGGCCGAGGACCTTGAGAATCTCGTTGGCGACGCGGACTTCCTCGACCGGATCGGTGGTGAGGGAGACGCGCATGGTGTCGCCGTAGCCATCCCACAGCAGGCTGCCCAGGCCCACCGAGGAACGGATGATCCCGGTGCTCGGAGGCCCGGACTCGGTGATGCCGATGTGGAACGGATACATCACCAACTGGGCCAGCTGCTTGTAGGCGTTGATGGTGACGTCGACCTCGAAGGACTTCATGGATATCTTGATCTGGTCGAAGTTCATGTCTTCGAGGATTTTCACGTGTTCCACGGCGTCCTCGACCATGAGGTCCACGAGTTCGTCGCCTTCGGGTCGACCGTCGAACTTCTTGGACCAGGCTTCCTGGATCGAACCGGAGTTGACGCCAATGCGAATCGGAATGTCGCGGTCCTTGCAGGCGCGGACAACCTTTTCGACGTTTTCGCGGCCGCCGATGTTGCCCGGGTTGATGCGGAGGCAGTCGAACTCGGCTTCGGCGGCCATGAGGGCGAGCCGGTAGTCGAAGTGGATGTCCGCAACCAGGGGGGCATCGGTGCGCGCGCGGATGTCCTTGAGAGCGGCGCCGGCGTACTTGTCGGGTACGGCCAGGCGGACGATGTCGCAGCCGTGTTCCACCAGGCGCTCGATCTGCGCCACGGTGGCGTCGACGTCGCGCGTGTCGGTGATGGTCATCGACTGCACCGCGACTGGCGCGCCCCCACCGATGGGCACGTCCCGCACTTTGATCTGGTAGGACCCGCGGCGCTTGATCATGCGCGCATGCTCCGCGTTGTGACAGGGGGTCGTTCTTTGAAGCGTACCCCGGATTCGGCGTCCAGACCAGAACGAGCCCGACGCCCGCCGCGCCGGGCGCGGCAGGCGTAGGAAGTGGACGAGATAAGCCCGACGGGGGCTAAATAATGTAGCCCATCAAAATCATTTCGTACATCATAATA
>JAPPKM010000085.1 GCA_028874315.1 Chloroflexota bacterium | reverse complement strand
TGATGACCGACGGCCGCTTCTCCGGCGCCTCCCACGGCTTCATGATCGGCCACGTTGCCCCCGAAGCCTTCCGCCGCGGCCCCATCGCCGCCGTCCAAAACTGTGACCTCATAACCTTCAACGTTGCCAACCGCACCCTGGACGTACACCTCACCGACGAGCAAATCGAGGAACGCCTGTCCGACTGGCAACCCCCACCCCCGCGCTACCCCACCGGCGCCATGGCCAAGTACGCCGCCCTCGTCTCCTCCGCCAGCCAGGGCGCCGTCACCACCAACTAAGCCCGCACATGTGGTCCAGGCTGCCCTGTGGCCCAGGCTGCGCGCAGCCTGGGACCCCCGTGGGTGACGCGCGCAGCCTGGAACCGTCCCCGGCACTGGCTCCCAGATGCATGCCGCACATCGCCGGTTAGGCTCAAACTGACGCCGCGCCAGTCGCAGATTGCCGGGCACCATGGCCAAGCCAGTCTTGATTCTGATCTCCGGTGCGCCGGCTTCCGGCAAGACCGTACTGGCGCGCCGTCTGGCCGAAGCCCTGCCGGTCCCTGTCATCCAGCGGGACGCCATCAAGGAAACGCTCTTCGACAACCTCGGCGTTGGCGACCGCGAGTGGTCAAAGAAGCTGGGCGCGGCCTCCTTCGCGCTGTTCTATCTCACCGTGGAGACACTTCTCACGGCTGGCCGGCCGGTCATCGCCGAGGCCGCATTTCATCGTCCGTACTCCATCCGCTGGCTCGCCGGCGTGCGAGATCGGTTCGACATTGAAGTCCTCGAACTGCACTGCCACGCCGGCTCCCAGACGTTATTCCACAGGTACATGCGTCGATCCCGCACAACTGAGCGGCACGCGGGCCACGACGCCGGGATGAGCGTTGAGGCCCAGGCCCGCGAATGGCGCCGGCAGCACCCCGTCTACGGTCCGCTCACCGACGGCGCCGAACTCTTCAAGATCGACACGACCGACTTCGCCGCCGTAGACAACGAAGCGGTCATCGCCCGCGTGCGCGCAACCCTAAACCTCAGCGCCGACTGCTGAGCGGCTCGAAGCCGACGTAAGTTGGCCTCCGGTATGACGGACTTCACCATCCAGCCCTGCCAGCCGGGCGATTCGCACTATCAGGCCGTCCGCGACTTGGTCGAATCCTTGGGTCAGACGGAGTACTTCACTTACGACGCGGACTGGCACCTGGACACACACATCCTGATTGCGGTCGCGTCCGGTCGTGCCGTGGGGTTCCTCAACTTTGCCATCCAGGAGATCGGAACCGACTGCAACCGACCGGGGATGACCTTGCAAGGCGAGATTTTGCGCGAGGCCTACGTCCTGGCCTTCGGCGTCGCCGAGGACCACCGGCGCCACGGCGTGGGATCCGAACTTCAGAACGAACTGATTCGCCTGGCCACGACCCTCGGCTGTCACCAGGTGCGCTCCCGCAGTGCCGGCAACCGCCTGGCCAACCACGCCCTTAAGGTCTCACTCGGCTTCGGCGTCCATCCCACAAAGGCGAACGACGACGCCGTCTTCTTCGTCCTGCCGCTACCGAAACATCCCGACCCAAACGCCGTGCGCTAGCTACCTCCGCGGCACCAATGCTGAGTAGTACCAACCTCACGCCGGATCCACAGCACCCCTGCCCCGGTTAAAACTGGATCCCTGGCAAGAGCCACTAGTGGCTACATGAGGGGGTGCATTGTTAGGGCCAGGGACGTCTCGATGTCCCAGACCGCCTGCGAAACCTCCCGGCCGATCAGGTCCAGCTTGCGCACCTGCTCGATCCGGCCGGTCACATGTTCCAGCTCCCGCCGTGAAAGCAGTTCGCGGAAGATCCCGCACGCTTCCGCCAGGCACACGATCACGATGTCCCGCGGGTCCGGGATCTCATCGCTGAACAGCACCTCCATGATCCGCAGCTTCACTTCCCGGTCGGCCTTGCCGTCCACCGCCGGGTAGCGACGCGACTGGAACACCCACAGGAGCTTCTCGTCGCGCACGTGCAGGATCCCGTGCTCCACCAGCCGCTCCAGCACCCGCTCGCGAATCGGGCCCGCGCGTTGGGCGATGTCTTGAATCCAGAAGCGCGTGTCCCGTTCCCCGTCCGCCTGCGCAATCCTCTCCAGCGTCGGGTCCAGCAAATCGTCGCCCACCGGCGTCGGGTCGATCACCGTCAGCCAGTTCGGGTCCGTGTCGATCCGGTTCTCCAACGCCAGGTCCATCAGCACCGCGCCCGCCAGCGCGCACTGCACCGACCACTCAGGCACCCGGACGAAATCGCCACCCTCATCGTCCAGCAACAGAAGCATGATCTCTTCAGGAAATCTCAGCACCGCCCACGCTCCTTTACTTCCCCTCTCTGATCTACCGTCAGTATACCCGCGCCCGACTGCGACCGTATTCGAGCATTTCGAGGACTCGCTGCGCTGGGCCGTCGAACCAGCCAAGTACAATCGAAGTCGCGGCAAACGGGCCGCTCTCCTGGGCGGGAAATTGGGTTTGCGATGACGGCTGACGACGCCAATCGCTCGCTGGTTGTAACCCTTCGCTACTGGCGAGAAGACGACTACTGGGTTGGCAAATGCGACGAACTGGGCGTGTCAACGTTCGATCCCTCGCTGGACACGCTGGTTACCGAACTACAGGAAATGGCCGAAGACCATATCCACCTGCTCCTGGAGACGGGAAGCCTGGATGACTTCCTGGAGCGCTTCGGGATTAGTCTGGAACCTGATGGCGTGCCATCGCGAACCCGCGAACTGTCAGTCAATTCAACATCAGACCTTGTTCAGCTTCACAAGCTTCGGATTGGCCAGCTAACGCCCAGCGCCTAGGCCGTCGCGTTGAAGATCACCGCCAGGGAGCTAGTGCGTCTCTTGCTGCGCGACGGGTGGACCGACGAAGGACCATCCCGCCACGGAGTGAAGCTCTCCAAGCTGGATGGAGACCGACGGCGCGTAACCCAGATCCCGACCAAGAAGTTACGCTCGAGATCGGCCATCCTCCCTCAAGGCACGCTCAGAGCAATCCTCAGCGATCGGCAGACGGGACTCGGCAAGAAGGGCCTGCAGCGACTGCTCGACCGGTTCGGCTGAGCGCCCCCTGACTCTCGCCTTCCACTAGCCGTCCGAACCACGCCTCACCGTCACGCCCGCTCGTAGACCGACACGTGACCCTCGCTCTTCGATGTAAACGCCGACCGGTCCCAATCCCCCCACCGCTCCCTCAGCCGCAGCCCTGCCAGCCGCGCCATCAGATCCAGTTCCGCGGGCCACGCATACCTGAGACGTGCGGGGAACACGCGGATTCCGGCTTCGCTGATCAGGATGTGCCGGAAATCCACCAGCTGCGTCCTCGGATCATGCGTCGACACGTCCAACCGCACCGTCTCCAGGTCGGGCAACCGCGCACGCACCTCCTGCCCCCGATCGAACCTCGTGACATCCGGAACAAACGCATCCACCAGGAACACCCCCGACTCGTCCAGCTGCGACGCCACGTTCTCGAAACACCGGACCTGCTCCTCCTGCTCCGTCAGCATGAACAGCGTGTTGTTGAGCACGTAGATCAACGAGAACGTCCCTTGCACCTCAACGTCCGCAAAGTCCCCCACGGTGACCGGCACCGACCTACCGCCCTCCTTGGCCCGTAGCTGCTCCACCATCGCCTCGGACACGTCGATCCCATGCACCTCCACCCCACGCGCCGCTAGTGGCAGTGCAAAGCTCCCCGTCCCGATCCCCAACTCCAATGCCCGCCCGCCCGCGGCCAGCTCCTCCAGCACGTCAATCCGCAGCTCGACATCCACCGGCGCATAGAAGCTGTCGTACGCCTCAGCCATCCGGTCCCCATACGTCGCAGCCGTGTACTCGTCCATGATTCACCTCGTTTCCCAACAGCCGTCGACAACGAAAAAGGCCTCCCGCTCAGGGGAGGCCTCTGCTGACTTCGACTGTTCGTGCTAGGTCGCTAGCTTCTCCCCTCCGCGCCACGCCGCGGCGCGCCCGCCGGCGCCGGGCTATTAGTCACGGTCGAGAAAAGACAGGCCACCGCTATCGCCACCAATCCGCTCACACACGCCGCCATCCTACCGCCAAACTTCGGCTCCCAACCGACGCTCACCGCCCACGTGCGCCCCGGGTCCTCGAAGGTGCGGCCACTCTTTCTCCCTCTCCCCGCGGGAGAGGGCTGGGGTGAGGGTCTTCCGGGCAACTGCCCTCAGCCAGCCCAAAAGCCACCTCTAGCGACGTCAGCTCCCCTCTTCACTCCACGTCGCCGGAGGCCCACCCTCCAAATACGTCGTGTGATCCGCCGTAATCGCCGCCGGAATCGGAAACACCACCATGATTTCCGACGTCCCGTCGCCGGCGCCGACAAACCCATGCGGCGTGTCTGCCGGAAACACGCACACGTCCCCTGTCTGAGCGACAGACCACGCGTCCTCGATCCGCACCCGCAACTCCCCGCCCAACACCAGGATCGCCTCGTCCACGTCATGCCGGTGTAATGGCGTCGCTGCCCCCGGCTCCACCTCAAAGTGCTGCATCGACACCGACCGCGACCCCTGCGCCTCGCCCACCACCTCCCGCACCACCTGCCCCTGCCGCCACGGCCCCGCCGCCTGCTCCGCTATCCGCACAATCGGCATTTCGCACTCCTCGTCTGCGCCGCGTTCATTCCAGCTCCCGCAGTATCATTCCGCCCAACCCAATTCAGCCCCAAACCAGCCACAGGAGCCCCCGGATGCCACTGCCCCCACGCATGAAGTTCGGAATCTTCCTGGCCCCTTTCCACTGGCTCGGCGAAAACCCCACTCTCGGCCTCGAGCGCGACCTGGAAACCGTCCAGTGGCTCGACCACCTCGGCTACGACGAAGCCTGGATCGGCGAACACCACAGCGCCGGCTGGGAAACCA